>CACMTV010000003.1 GCA_902616675.1 uncultured Pelagibacteraceae bacterium
AAACTAGATTTACCCGCGTTAGGTAAACCAATAATTCCGACGTCAGCAATTATTTTTAATTGAAGCCATATCCAAAACTCTTCTCCTACTTTTCCATTTGTTTTTTTTCTTGGTGCTCTGTTAGTGGAGCTTTTGAACCTGACGTTTCCTAATCCCCCTTTGCCACCTGAAGCAACTAAGAATTTTTCTTTGTTTTTTTTAAAATCATAAATTATTGTATTATTATCTTCCTCATAAATTTGAGTTCCTATAGGCACTTTTAAAATTAAGTCTTTTCCATTTGCACCAGTTTTATTTTTTTTACTACCTGGTTTTCCATTCTCTGCTTTAAAATGTTGGGAATATCTATAATCAATTAGAGTGTTTAAATTTCTTTCTGCCTCAAATAAAATTGAGCCTCCGTTACCACCATCACCTCCATCTGGCCCTCCAAATTCTACAAATTTTTCTCTTCTAAAACTCGCTGAACCGGTGCCACCGTTTCCGGCTTTCAAATTAATCTTTGCTTGATCTAAAAATTTCATTGTATTGATATAAATAATTTTGGTTATTTATATTTTTAGCTGGGGATTACAGAAACAAATGTTCTGTTTAATTTTGATTTTTTAAATTTAACTTTTCCTTTAATCAATGAAAAAATTGAGTGATCTTTACCCATACTTACGTTTGTACCTGGATGTATTTTTGTTCCTCTTTGTCTTACTATAATATTGCCCGGAATAACTAGTTGATCACCGAATCTTTTCACTCCAAGTCTACGGCCTTTACTATCTCTTCCGTTACGCGATGATCCACCTGCTTTTTTTGTTGCCATTTTTATTTCCTACTTTTTTACAATCTTTTTTATATCTTTTTTTGTCTCTTTTACAGCTTTCTTTTTTTCAACAATTTTAGCTTCATCAATAATTTTTCCACCTTTTGCTAAAATCTTAGTAATTTGTATCTTCGAGTGTTGTTGTCTATGTCCATTTTTTTTTCTAGAATTTTTTCTCCTTCTTTTGTGAAACACTAATATTGTTCTGTCTTTCACATTATCTAAAAGTTTAGCTTCAACAGAAGCTCCTTCAATACTTGGATTTCCAATTTCGGTAATTTGATTATTATTTAAAAGTAAAACATTTTTAAATTTAATTGTTTCACCTTTTTTTGCATCAAGTTTCTCTATTTTAAGTATATTACTAGTAGAGACCTTATATTGCTTTCCACCTGTTTCAATTATTGCAAATGACATAAAATTCTTTTTTTTTGTTTCCACGCAATATAGCCTTCAATTAAACCAAGTCAAGAATATTGAGGTTAAAATGCATCCTTTAAATCTCGCAATTTGGTAAAAATTTCTTGATCTGATGCATCTTTGAGATTTAAAGCCTGTTTAATTACGTTAAGGTTACATCTTAAAAAAATATTAGATTTTAATTCATCACCTATAGTAGTTGGTATTGTTGGAAGGTTGCGCTTTAAATTTGAGTTAATTTCAATGGATTTTTTTTTTAAATTAGAATTATTAGGATCATACTTTAAACAAAATTCTAAATTTACTTTTGTATATTCATGTCCACAATAAGCTTTTGTTTCAGGTGGAAGATCTTTCAGTTTATTTAATGAATTGAACATATCTATATGGGTTCCCTCAAACACCCTTCCGCATCCTAAAGAAAATAAAGTATCTCCCGTAAATATAATTTTTTCCTTCTCAAAATAAAAAGCAATATGCCCTCGAGTATGGCCTGGGATAAAAATTACTTTAAATAACAAATTTCCAACTTTATAATTTTGATTTTCTTTTAATAATATATCAATTCCAGGAATACGTTTTTGGTCACCATCGAATCCAATAATTTTTGAATTATATTTTTTTTTTAATAAAATATTCCCATTAACATGATCAGCATGGTGATGGGTATTTAATATATAATCCAATTTTTTGTATTTATTAATAACTTTGTCACAAGCTGCAAATTCAGATGGATCAACTATTGTCACAGTGTTGGTATCCTTCTCAAATATCAAATAACTATAATTATCACTTAAACATTTAATTATTTCAATTTTCATTTTATCCAATTAAAAATATTCCTAATTTTGAAAAAAGATTTTTTATTTCTAAGTTACCTCTTTTTATCAAAGATGTATTATCTTCATTTACTCCAATGACTTTTTTAATATTGATGTTTTTTTCATCACAAAAATTGAATAGATCTTTAATTGTACACATATGTAAATTAGGAGTGTTATACCAAGTATTAGGCAAAGTTTTAGTTACTGGCATTTTGCCAAAAAACAAAAGCTTTGTTCTTACTTTCCAATATCCAAAATTAGGAATAGAAATTATTACTGACTTCCCAATTCTTAAAAGTTCTTTAAGTACCTTTTCAGGATTATAAAAGGCCTGCAGTGTCTGACTAAGTACAACATAATCAAAAGATTGATTTGGAAATTGATGAAGCTCTGTTTCAGCATTTCCTTGAATCACTGGCAAACCTTTATGGATGCATTGTTGAACGTTATCTTGATTCAATTCTAATCCTCGAACTTCAATATTTTTTTCTTTTTCAAGCATATTCATAAGTGAACCGTCTCCACAACCTACGTCTAAAACTCTTGTGTTTTTAGGTAATAAGTCAGCAATTACTTTAAATTCTTTTTTCATTTTTAAATTTTTCATACATTGAGTCTATAAAGCTTTTAAGGGTTTTTAAAAATTCTGACACATCAAGTAAAAAAGAATCATGTCCTTTGTCGGTGACTATTTCTGAGTATGATACATCTGCACCTGATGCATTTAAGGCAATAACTATATCTTTATTTTCTTTAGTTGTATAAAGCCAATCTGAAGAGAAAGATATTATTAAGAATTTCGTTTTCTGAGTTTTAAAAGCTTCAACCAAACCCCCTTTAAATTGCTTTGAAAGATCAAAATAATCCATAGCTCTAGTTATATATAAAACAGAGTTAGCATCAAATCTCTCTACGAACGCGTAACCCTGATGTCTTAGATAACTTTCAACCTGAAAATCTGCATTAAAGCTAAATTCATAATCTGCTTTCTCTTGTAATTTTCTTCCGAATTTTTCTTGCATTCCTTTTTCGGATAAATAACTTATGTGGCCAACCATTCTTGCCACCGCTAATCCATTTTTTGGTTGAACATTTTTTAGAAAATATTTTCCTTTGTCCCATACTGGGTCAGCCATTATAGCTTGACGAGCTAATTCATTTAAAGCAATGTTTTGTGCACTATGACTTGAACTACAAGCAATTGGAATAGCTGAAAAGGTTTTATCAGGAAAAGTTGCGCAGAATTGTAAAAGTTGCATACCTCCCATGGACCCTCCAGTTGCACATAAAAGTTTTTTTATCCCAAGGTGCTCCAGCAAAGACTCTTGAGCTCTAACCATATCTTTAATTGTTATAACAGGAAAATCTAATCCGTATGGCTGTTTGGTATCTGGATTTATATTTCTTGGTCCCAAAGAACCCATGCAGCCTCCAATCACGTTGGCGCAAATTACAAAATATTTGTTAGTATCAATAGCTTTACCTGGACCAACAGCAGTAACCCACCAACCCTCTTTATTTGTTACAGGATTAGTTCCAGCAACAAATTGATCACCAGTCAATGCATGAAAAACCAAAATAGCGTTATCTTTATTTTCATTTAATTTTCCGTAAGTTTCATAAGCAAGTGGAAAATTATTTATTGTCTTTCCGCAGTCTAGTCTAAGCGGTTTTGTTACTTCAAGTTTCTTAATATTCTCAAGTTTACTATTCATCCAAAAAAAAAGCCCAGCTAAACTGGGCTACCTCCTGTTTAGCTACATTTATAAAGCGCCTGCAATTTGGTTAAATCGGCGCCTTTCGAGAATTAATACTAAATAGTCGTAAACTTGTCAAATTCATATGTAATGAAACTAGCATTACTAAAGCTTTTTATATATTAACTAAAATAAAATGAATTTACCAAAACCAAATAAAATTAATGCTGAAAAATACGTAGCTGGATTAAGTTTATTTAAGCAGAAAGCAGCAAAGATTAAACTTTCAGCAAATGAGTCTGCTTTAGGACCAAGTCCAAAAGCAATAAAAGAATTCAATAAAGTATCAAAAAATTTAAAAAGATATCCTGACTCAGATGGTATTTTTCTTAAAAAAGAACTAGCTAAAAAATTTAAACTTGACCCTAAAAGAATTATACTCGGATCAGGTTCTGACCAAATATTTGAATTAATATGTAAATCATTTCTGAATAAAAACGATGAAGTAATTGTTCCCGAGTTTAGTTTCATAATTTACAGAATTTACAGCAAGATATACGGTGCAAAAGTAAAATATGCTAAAGAAAAAAACTTTAAAATTTCCGTAAATAATATTCTTTCTAAGGTTACTAAAAAAACAAAAATTGTTTTTTTGGCTAATCCTAATAACCCAACAGGAACAATAATTAGTAAAAAAGAATTATTAAGGTTAAGAAAACAGTTAAGAAGCAATATATTGTTAGTTGTCGATGATGCATACTTCGAATATGTAAAAGATAAAAATTATTTACCTGGCATGAAATTATTTTCAAATTCTAAAAATGTTATAGTTACAAGAACATTTTCAAAAATATATGGATTAGCTGGATTAAGAGTTGGATGGGGATATGGTCCTAAAAATTTGATATACGCACTGAACCAAATAAAGCCACCTTTCAACATTAATAGAGCTGCTTTATTTGCTGCAGTTGAGTCAATAAAAGATATTAAGTGGTTAAAAAAAGAAATAATACACGTAAATAGATGGGCAAAAATTTTTTTTAATAATTTTAAAACTCTAGGCATAGAAACAAATTCTAGTTATGGAAATTTTTTATTGGTAAATTTTAATAAAATTAAAGGAAACTCAAAAAAAATATTTTTAAGACTAGCTAAAAGTGGAATTCTTGTTAGAAAAATGGATGTATATAAAATTAAGAATTCTTTAAGAATAACTATCGGGAACGAATCCGAAAATAAAAAATTTATTAAGACTTTAAGAAAGATAATTTAATGTTTGAAAAAATTACTATAATAGGCTGTGGTTTAATAGGATCTTCTATTCTTAGAAATATTAATAATAATAAAATCAGCAAGTCAGTCACAGTTTATGACAAATCCAAAGATGTACTTGATATTATAAAAAAAGAAAATTTATGTAACAACTTATCAAAGGATATTAAATCTGCAGTTAAAAATTCTGATTTTATAATTCTTGCAATTCCTTTAAGTTCTTATAAAGAAGTTTTATTGTCTGCAAAAGATGATTTAAAAAACGATGCTTTAATTACTGATACTGGCTCGGTAAAAAAAGAGGTTAACAAAATATTTGAAAATTTAAATTTAAAAAATATTTCCTGGATAGCATCTCATCCTATAGCAGGAACTGAGGAAAGTGGTCCATCTGCGGGTTTTAAAGATTTATTTAAAAATAGATGGACAATTATTTGTGACAATAAAAACTCCAATAAAGACAAAGTTGAAAAATTAAAAAAGTTTTGGGAAATTTTAGGAAGCAAGGTAAAATTAATGAGTATTGATGATCACGACCATATACTTGCATTAACAAGTCATTTACCTCATGCGGTAGCTTACAATATCGTAAAAACAGCAATTAATGCCGATGAAAAATTTAGAGATGAAATTATAAAATATAGCGCTGGAGGTCTAAGAGATTTTACCCGTATTGCATCTTCTGATCCTTTAATGTGGAGAGATATTTTTATTGATAATAGTGAAAAAATTATAAAGATTTTAGATGAATTCTCAAAGAACATTGATGATTTTAAAAAAGCTATTAAAGAAAAAAATGGCGACAAACTTTTAAAAATATTTGCTTCCACCAAAAGTGTGAGAAAAGAAATTATTAAAGCTGGTCAGGATGTAGAGTCGCCTGACTTTGGAAGAAAAAAAAATTAATTTAAACCATCTATAGAAGAATAAATTTTTTCCTCTAAATCACTAATGAAATTATTTTTATCTTTTCCAGGCTCAATAGGTTCTAAGAAAGATATCACAATGTCATGATTATACTTTAAAAAACTATTTTTTGGCCAAACCTTGCCAGTATTCAACGCAACAGGAACACATGGTAAATTAAGTGCTTCATAAATTCTACCTGCACCTTTTTTAAATGCTATTCTTTCACCATATTTTACTCTTGTTCCTTGAGGAAAAATTAAAAGAGGCCTTTTACTAATTTCAATATTATTTTTGATTTTATCAAAAAAATTTAAATTATCTTTTGTTGTAGTATCTCTTACAATATCAATTGAACCGATCTTTCTTAAATACCAACCAAATAAGGGAATTTTTAGAAGTTCTTTTTTAAGAATAAAAATAGGGTATTGCAAGGGAGCCTGGAGTATGAATGTTTCAAGTAAAGATTGATGGGCGCTGGCAACAAAAAATCTTTCGTTTTTTTTTAAGTTCTCTATTCCAGAAAAAGTAACTTTAACACCTAGAATAAATCTCAATAAAAATATAATTATATAAGCCAATACCTTTCCACAAACCAAAGTAGCTTTACTTGGTAAAATTAATGTTGGTATAGCTATAATAAAAACAAAAATTAAAGTTAAGTAAAATAAGATGGTAAATAAGAGCGATCTTATAAATTGCATTATTGATTGAGTAAATTTTTTATATCCTGTTTTTTTCGAATTACTCTAGCCTTAGTTTTATTTATAATTATTTCAGCTATTAAAGGTTTTGTATTATAGTTTGATGATAAAGAAGCACCATAAGCTCCAACATCTGAGATTGCGACATAATCAGATTGATTTAATTTCTGGTATTTATTGTATTTAATAAATTTACAGGTCGTCTCACATATTGGGCCAACAAACTCCAATGGACCTTTATTTTTTTTACTATTCTTAATTATTGGTATTATATTATGTACTGCATCATAAAGCGCAACTCTCATAAAATCATTCATGCCAGCATTTAATATTGCAAATGTTTTATTAGATCCCTTTTTAAGATATTGAACTTTAGCAACTAATATAGCTGTATCTCCTATAATTGCTCTTCCCGGCTCAAAAATAATGTTACAATTATACTTCTTTCTAAATTTTTCAACTAAATTGGAATAATTTTTTAGATTAATTTTTCTATCATTTTTTTTATAAGTAATACCGAATCCTCCACCAAGATCTACGAACTTAAAGTTAATTTTTGTTTTTTTTATTATTTCCTCTAAAACCCTTAAAGTTTTTTTAAAAGGATTTTCATTCAAGATTTGACTTCCTATATGAACACTTATTGCGTTTAGTCTCAAATTTTTAAATTTTTTACTACTTAAACAAAATGAAATTAAATTTGTTTTTGAAAGACCAAATTTATCTTCTGCTTTACCAGTAGAAATTTTTTTATGTGTAGGAGCATTGATGTCAGGATTTAGTCTGATACCAATATTAATCTTTTTGTTAAACTTACCTGCAATTTTATTTATTAGTAAAGCTTCATTTTCTGACTCAACATTAATCAATAAAATTTTTTTTTTGATAGCCAACCTAATTTCTTCCTCTGTTTTGCCCACACCAGAAAAAACTATTTTATTAGGATTAATACCAGATTTAATAGCTTTTAGTAATTCACCCCCAGAAACAACATCAGCACCTGATCCCATTTTTTTTAAAACTTTCAAAATTTGAATATTTGAATTCGCTTTTACTGAAAAACAAATTAATGGTTTTGATTTTTTGAAATTATTTGAAAAAGATTTATAATTATCAATAATACCACATTCAGAATAAAGATAAAAAGGAGTATTAAATTTCGATGCAAGTCTTTTTACAGAGACATTTTCTACAAATAGATTATTATTTTTATATCTTATATAAGACATTTATTAAATTGTTTTCGTAAAATTACTTATTGATCCCTGATACTGGGGATCAGATTTTTTCCCGCAGGATCCTAAAATAAACATTAATATCATAAAAGAAATAACAAATTTCATTTAATTTCCTTTTTATATTTTCTTATCATATTTTTTATATTTCTTTCAGATGTTCCACCATAAGAATTTTTTGAATTCATAGAGTTCCTTACGTTAAAAATCTTTAGAACATTGCTATTTACTTTTTTATAAAATCTTTTAATTTCATTTAAAGTTAAATCGTCCAAATTTTTCTTATTTTTTTCAGCATAATTTACTATTTTTGATGATACTTTATATGCTTCTCTGAAAGATAGTTTTTTATCTTTTACAAGGTAATCAGCAAAATCTGTTGCAGTTGTGTATCCGGTTTTAGCCATTTCAGACATTTTAATCTTGTTTGGGTTTACATTTTTAATCAATTCATTACTCAAGGTTAGAGTATCTTTTAATGTATCGAAACCATCAAATACTAATGCTTTATCATCTTGTAAATCTTTAAAATATGAAATTGGAAGCCCCTTCATTATGGTTAAAATAGAATTCAATTTTCCATAATTAATTCCAGTTCTTCCTCTAATAAGCTCAGCGGGGTCAGGATTTTTTTTTTGAGGCATTATTGATGAGCCTGTTAACATTTTATCATTAAAGTTAATCAACTGATAAGCATCTGAATTCAATATAATAAAGTCCTCAGCCAATCTAGATAAATGCATTGCGCACACAGCACAAGCATAAAGAAAATCGATTGCAAAATCTCTATCAGAAACAGTATCAATCGAGTTACTTGTAGGTTTTTTAAAACCTAATTTTTTAGATGTAAAATTTCTATCTATATTGTAAGAGGTTCCAGATAAAGCCGCAGCTCCTAAGGGAGATTCATCAATTAATTCTAAATTATTCTGAAATCTTCTTTTGTCTCTTTTAAGCATTTCATAGTAAGCTAAAAGATAATGCGCAAAAGAAACTGGTTGCGCGTTTTTAAGATGAGTAAAACCTGGCATCACAGTACTCACATTTTTATCTGCTTTATTAATTAAATTTTTCATTAAAGAATTTAATTCTTTAATCAAAATTAAAGATGAATCTTTTACCCAGAGCTTAAAGTCTGTTACCACCTGATCGTTTCTTGATCTAGCAGTGTGCATATAACCAGCTGAGTCACCAATTATTTCATATAATTTTTTTTCTATATTCAAATGAATATCTTCAAATTTTTCTTCAAATTTAAATTTGCCTTTTCTAATCTGTCCTTTAATTTTATCTAATCCTTTAATTATTTTTTTACCCGCTTTGGCAGGTATTATTTTTTTTTTAATTAACATTTGAGTATGTATTTTTGAAGCAAAAATATCCTGTTCGTAGAGTCTTTTATCTACACTTATTGAAGCCCCAATTCTTTGAAATGATTTAGAAGTTGAGCTTTTAAACCTACCAGACCAAACTGTCTTATTTTTTTTTGTCATAAACTATGTTATTTTCAATTTAAATTAATATGAAAATTAGTAAATCTTTTAAAATCATAACATTCATTTTTATTGGTTTTTTATTTGTTAATAACCCATTTACTTATGCGGAGCTTGCTAACAATCTAGTAATTCATGATAAACCAAAAAAAATTACTAACATAACATTTAAAGATATCAATCTTCAGGATGTGGATTTATCTAAGAATAAAGGCAAGATAATGGTGCTAAATTTTTGGGCAACTTGGTGTGTGCCTTGTAAAAAAGAGATGCCATCACTTGAAAAACTTGCTCAAAATTTACCACAAGTAATTGTTTACCCAATAAACATGGAGCCGCCAAATAAACTTAGAGTAAGAGACTGGCTTCAAGATATTGGTGTTGTGAGTTTAAATACCTATTTTGATCCTAAATTAGATTTGGCGAAAAAGTTCAAGTTGATTGGAATGCCAACTACAATTTTATTAAATAAAGATGGAAACGAATTTGGAAGAATAATGGGTGAATTTGACTTTGGTGAAGAAAACTTTATTAACCTTTTAAAAAGTAAAGCTAATTTTTGAAGAAATAGGCCAACAAGACTAAAACAATAATTGCTATAAATTGAAGCAAAACTCTTAACTGCATTAACTTATTTGAATATTTTTTACTAGTACTACCACCTTTGAATAAAGTATAAATACCTAATATCAAAACTATGGCAACAGCACCTAGAAGAGAAAAGCCTATAAAGTTAAATAAGAGTTCTGACATAATGAGATATATATAATGAGCTACTCACTAAATACAACTATTATTAATTTATCTGAGAAACAAAAACCTGATAATGCTGTTATACTTTGCCACGGATATGGAGGAGATGGAAATGATATTTCAATATTAGCGAACTATTGGAAAAACTATCTTCCAAAAACAGTTTTTATATGTCCAGACGCTCCAGAGAGATGTGCAGTGAGCCCAACCGGTTTTCAATGGTTCGACTTAATGGACCAAACAAGAGATGAAATTTTAACCAAATCACTAGTCGCAGAAATGAGATTAAATAAATTGATCGATGAAGTTAAATTAGAATATAAATTATCAGCAGATAAAATTATTTTATGTGGTTTTAGCCAAGGATGTATGATTAGTTTACAAACTGGCTTGAAAAGGGAAGATAAGATTAATTCGATTATTGGTTATTCAGGTAAAATAATTGACATAAAACATATAGAGAACAATATTAAATCTAAACCTGATATTATATTGATGCATGGGGAAAAAGATGAAGTGGTTCCGGTAAGTTTCTTGCTTGAAGCAATAGAGCTGTTTAATAGAATTAATTATAAGATAGAAACTAAGATTTTTGAAAATTGTGAGCATAGAATACCTCAAGAGGGCTCAAGTCTTGGCCTAGAATTTATAAAAAAAAAATTATACTAATAACAATATGTCACAAAATTAAAACTTGATTTAATTTTTTTTATCATTTAGCTTTAGGTATGATTATTTCTGCAAATGATAAAGTGCCTTTAGAAAAATGTCCTGCTTTAGTTTTAAATGCTGATTTCAGGCCATTAAGTTATTACCCCTTATCTTTATGGTGCTGGCAAGATGCAGTTAAGTCTGTTTTTTTGAATAGAGTAAGTATAGTTTCAAATTATAAAAGAAAAATCAGAAGTCCTTCTTTTGAAATGAACTTACCAAGTGTGATTGCACTAAAAAATTTTATTAAACCATCAGATAATCCAAATTTCACAAGATTTAACGTTTTTTTAAGAGATAAATTTACTTGCCAATATTGCGGTGATAAAAAAGATCTAACTTTTGATCATCTTTTGCCAAAGTCAAAAGGTGGAATTACAGATTGGGAAAATGTTGTAACAGCATGTTCTACTTGCAACGTTAAGAAAGGTGGAAAATTATTTGAAGCAAGTGGGATGAAATTATTTAATAAACCTTATAGACCTACAGTTGACGATTTACATAAAAATGGAAGAAATTTTCCACCAAATTTTTTACATGAAAGTTGGATGGATTATCTGTATTGGGATATCGAATTAGAACCTTAATTAAATTTTCTCTGAAATCGCAATCGCAACTCTTGATGAGGTTTTTATTACTTTATCTAAAATACTGTATAATCCTGTCTTTGTTGCTCCACTTTCATATGCAATATCTTTATGATCTAATTCGTCCTGACGAAACTTCATAATCTTTTTTTTTAACTCTTCCTCATCTTCTTTTAATTTATAAGTTTGATCTTTGTAGTGTCCGTCAATTACCTCTTCTACTGATGCTGTACATAGCATTGCAGCCTTTTTCCCTAACATAGCAGTACTAAACCCTAAAGTTATTCCCATTAAGTCCCATAAAGGCAGAAGTTTAGTGGGCTTGATATTTCTTTTTTGTATTTCTTTATCAAAAAATTCAAAGTGTTCTCTTTCATGTTCTCGCATATCCTCAATTTTTCTTTTTAACTCTTCATCTTGTTTAAAAGTTTTTAAAGCTAATAACTGACCTTCATATATTTTAATTGCACCACGTTCTCCGGCGTGATCAACTCTTATAATTTCTTCTAAAGTTTTTTTATCTGTTTTATTCATTTTTTAATTATTAATTTAAACAATATATAGCTTACAACAATAGATAAAACTGCGTTAAATGTAGCAAGGGATAAACCGAAAATCTTGAAAGTGACGTCCTTACAACTTACTGGGGTTTTTTCTAAGGTTTTTAAAAGCTCATCTGGATTTTGAATATTGCTATTTAAACCTAATTCACATAATAAACTTTCACTAAATATACCCTGTTCAATACCTATGTGATAAATAGAAATTACTGATCCAAAAACAAAAAATAAAAGTATGATTATTAAAATTTTTTTTTCCCATTTATTTATAAACAAAAGAAGAGAGCCTAATATTATAGATCCAATGTAAGGAATACGCTCAATTTTACATAAACTGCAAGGTTCATGACCTAAAATAAATTCAACAAAATAAGCAAAACTAAGCGCTACAAAACTTAGAATAATTAATGAATTTAAAATAATTTTTTTATTCATATCATTTAAAGTAAAAATAAAATACCAGACCAATCAAAACAATTAAAATTCCAATAAATGTAAACCACTTAAAGCCCTCTTTCCTCAGAAGGATTTCAAATTTATCTCCAAATTTCATCGACAGATATGAAATTATAAAAAATCTTAAACCTCTAGATATGAGACTTATAATTATAAATATATAAAGATTAAATCCTATAAAACCACTTGTGATAGTAAAAACTTTATAAGGAAGTGGAGTAAAGCCAGCTAAAAATAAAGTACCGATCCAAAAAAACAAACCCGCTTTATTTGTAAGTTTATCTTGTAATTCAAAAACCTTATCCTCGTAATTATAAAACTCTATAATAGACATGGAAAATTCCAAAAATAAACTGCCTAAAAAATAACCTAAAATTCCACCTAAAACTGAAAATATTGTTGCTATCAAAAAAATTTTAACATATTCCTCTTTTTTAGCTAAGACCATTGGAACAATCATTACATCTGGAGGAATAGGAAAAAACGAACTTTCAATAAAAGATATAAAAGCTAGGAAAGGCTTTGATAATTTATGTCTAGCTAAATTTAAACATCTATCATATAATTTCTCTAACATTATTCACTTATATAAACATGTCAGAAGAAAAAGAAATAAAAAATTTAGATAATCTCACAAAGATAGATTTTAAAAAAAAGCAGACAGCATTTAATGATGAATTCATAAGTAGATCAGAAGTCCATTCTATATTATCTTCAAATTTTGGGCGAATTAGTGACCACTGGTTCAAATTTTCTACCACATGGAACTACAACGCTTATCAAACATTTATGGACATGGATAAATATTTGATACTAATTTATCTTGTTCAGAAGTCTTTTCGTCACTACGCAGATATTCATATTATTCATTCTGAGGAACAATTTTATACAAAAGAAGAATTTGAGATTGAGAGAATTAATTTGATCGAAATTTCTAACGACCTATCAATTGCAAAAGAAACTGTGAGAAGAAAAATAAATGAATTAAATGAAGATCAGATAATTATGAGAAAAGGTAAAAAAATTGTTTTAAAACCTCTCACTTTTGTTCATCAAAGACCAAAGCATTCAATTAAAACCTTGTCCCATTTTTTACATGTTTGTTCTAAATACTTAGCCACTCAGGACTGGTTTGGTCAACCTGTCGAGGCAAAAAAAATAGAGGATTTTACTAGGACAAATTTTACACTGGTGTGGAGATTTTTCTTTAGATTTAAAATACCATTTTTAATCAGACAAAGAAAATTTCATGGCGATTTAGAAAGCTTTATTGTTTCTGGTACTATATTTGCTAACAACATAGTTAGATTAAAAGAAAAATATAAGGATAATCCTGTAACTCAAAAAACTTATTCAAATGATCTTGGGGAAGAAAATTTCGTAGAATGGGCAAAATTTATAATATTATCCAAAGAACCTATTCTCGGAATGAATGCATCCTCAATTTCTGAAATTACTGGAATTCCTAGAGCAACTGTAATAAGAAAACTTAGAATTTCCGAAAAGACTGGTATGATATACAAAAACAAACAGCAACTTTACACAATTGGAAAGAGTTATAAAGCAAAACTTAAAGATCTTGGAAAAGTATTTTCTGAGAACCAAATAGATTTATGCAAGTTTGTATCGACTTTCTTTGAGCTTTATAGAAATCCTGTTATAAACAAAAATCTTAAATAAACTCTTTAATTTAATCGTTAATTCATAATATACTTTAACTTAGGGCGAATGGTGGAACTGGTAGACGCGCCGGACTCAAAATCCGGTGGTAGCAATACCTTGAGAGTTCGAGTCTCTCTTCGCCCACCAATTTATGGATGTAAGCAAATTAAATAGTCTAGTTGAACTTTATTTCAAAAAAATTGAAGAAGTGGATGGCAAAAAACCATTTTTAAAATGGTTAAAGCCAAATAAACCAACATATACGTGGGAAGAAATAACTTTGAACATCTTTAAACTTACTGAGAAAATAAAATCACTAATTAACGAGGGGGATAGATGTTTAATATTATCTGAAAACAGACCTTACTGGTTAATGACTGATATTGCTATAATGAACGCAGGTGGTATTTCGGTTCCAATATTTACAACTTATTCAGCTAATGACTATGAATATATTTTAAATGACTGTAAGCCTTCAATTATATTTGTTTCTGATCAAAATCAATTTAACAAAATTAAAAAATTTATTAATGGTGATATAAAAAAAATTATTTCATTTGAAAAAATTGATACTGATAGTTTGTGGATAAAAGATATTACTGATAAGGAGATCAGTAAAAAAATTATAAATGAAAAGTTAAAAAGGAACATGCCAGCATGTATAATTTATACCTCAGGCACATCAGGAAATCCTAAGGGTGTAGTATTAAGCCATGGTGGAATTTTATCAAACTGTGAAGGTGCTGTTGAGCTATTAGAAACTCTAACAAATAAAAAAGATCCTATATTTTTAACTTGGTTACCTTTATCTCATTCATATGAACACACTGTCCAATTTATACAAATCATAGTTGGTGCAAAAGTTTATTATGCAGAAAGTTTAGAAAAATTAATCTCAAATATGGGTGTTGCAAAACCAACAATTATGACAGCTGTCCCAAGGTTCTATCAAAATTTATATACAAAAATAAATATGAATTTTGAGAAACAGAGTGGTCTTAAAAAATATTTAATTTTTAAGACATTATTTTTAGGAAAAAAAATACTCAGAAAAGAGAAATTAAGTCTCTTTGAAAAAATCTTAAATTTTTTATGTGAACTATTAGTTAGAAAAAAAATCAGAGGGCAATTTGGTGGAAATCTTCAGGCTTTCGTTTCGGGAGGTGGAGCTCTAGATCAAAATATTGGAGAATTTTTAAATTCCGTGGGTTTGCCAACTTTGCAGGGATATGGTTTAACCGAGGCCTCTCCAGTGGTAAGTTGCAATTTGCCAGATTTAGTAAAAGTCGAAACAGTAGGACCTCCATTTAGAACAAATAAAGTTAAAATTGCAAAAGACGGTGAAATTCTAATAAAAGGTGAAAATGTTATGTTGGGATATTGGAATCTAAAAGAGGAGACTGAAAAAGTAATTAGAGACGGATGGTTACATACTGGAGATATAGGGGAATTAGATAACAATAATTATTTAAAGATTACTGACAGAAAAAAAGATTTAATTGTCAATATTGGGGGAGATAACATTTCACCAAGTAAAATAGAAAATATTTTATGTTTAAATGAAAATATAAAACAATGTTTTGTTTATGGAGATAAAAAAAATTATCTAGTTGCATTAATTGTAGGTAAAAAAGAAATTAATAACGATCAAATTAAACTTGTAATTGAAAATACAAATAAAAATTTAACTTTAATAGAAAAAATAAAAAAATTTGTATTAATTCATGAAGAATTTACGATTGAAAACAGAATGTTAACACCAACTTTAAAGTTAAAAAGAAAAGAAATAATTAAAAATTATAAACAACAACTAGAAAATCTTTACTAAATTAAATTTAATATTAATTTAATTACATTAAAAAAACATTGATATTACTTATCTTTTTAACTTTAAAATTTAACAATTAAAATTTAAAAAAAATTAAATTTTTTTTAAAAAAGACACTTTACTTTGTGTTTGACATCAAACAAAAAAAACTTAAAGATTAATAATCAAAACGAATCATAAAGATTTGTTTATAAACAGGGAGATAAGATGGCTAAAAGAAGAAAAAAAGCTAAAAAGAAAAAAGCTAAAAAAAGAAGAAGAAGAAGAAGATAGTACTCTTCTAAATTCTTTGTTAATTAAACGCCCTTTTTAATAATTTAAAAAGGGCGTTTCTAATTTTAACCCTCAAGTAAATTTTTGTTTCTACCTAAGGCTTTATCCATCTTCTTCTGAACTTCTTCAGGAGTAGTTTTAAGTACAGCTTCAAATTCTGATTTTAGTCTATCATAAGCTTTTTCAAACAACTGTCTTTCAGAGTAAGATTGATCCGCTATAATATCAGTATTTTTGTTTAAATCCTTTACTACCTCGGCGAGATCGTAAATTTTACCAGAATTTATTTTTTGATCATATTCTTGAGCTCTTCTACTCCACATAGTTCTTTTGATTTTTGGCTTTGTTTTTAATATTGAGACACATTTATTAATTTGGTTTACTGAAGAAATAGGTCTTAGATTTGATTGTTGATTAATTGGTACTGTTAAAGTCAGCTTTTCTTTTTCAATAAAAATTTTATAAAATTGAATTTCAATTTGTCCAATTTTAGCTTTTTCAACTGCAGTTATTTTACCAACACCATGCTTTGGATATACTACAAAATCCTTAACACTATACTGTTTTTTTTCTGTAGCTTGTTTTTTAATTTTTTTAATTTCCGGCTTTTCTTCCTGATTATGACTTGTTTGTTTTTTTGGCGCTTCTTCTATTTTTGTTTTTTTTAACAGTATTTTTTTTACTTTTTTAACTCTTTTAACTTTTTTAACTTTTTTAACTTTTCTCTTTTTTGGCATAATTATTTAAAAGGTTTTTCTGAAAAATGCTTTTCTAGTTTATTCTTAATTTTTTCGTATTTTTTATGCTCTGGCATAGGATCTTTTTTTTTATTAATATTAGGCCATATTGCAGAAAACTTTTTATTTAGCAACAGCCATTTATCCTTATTTTCTATATCGGTTGTGTCAGGTACTATTGCCCCAATAGGACATTCTGGTTCACATACGCCACAATCAATACATTCATCAGGATTTATAGCTAGCATATTTTCACCCTCGTAAAAACAGTCTACCGGACAAACTTCTACGCAATCAGTCAGCTTACATTTAATACATTCATCTTTAACTATATAAGTCATTTTGATTTTATAAGTTTCATTTTTATTTCACCGCTTTCTTTATCTGAAAAATAGATTAACCCACAAATTCTTCTCATTAGATTAGATTCATATAAATCAACATTATCATCGGATATTAGAATTTTCCACAATTCTTCAATTATTTCACTTTTAGTTTTTAAAGGGCTATCTTTGATTATTTTAGTGTAATCTAAAAGTTGATTTGAATTAGCTTCTAGTTTTTCAGCTTCACTCATAATTTTTTCTATTTCAATACTGTCTTCAGTATTATTTTTTATGAAACTTATAATAATTTTTTTTTCCTTTTCTGAATATATCTCATCAATCTTTGCTGCATGAATAAGTAATGCTGCAATTCCGATAATTTGTTTTTGTTCTAATTTTAGCATTTTATTTTATATTTAAAGCTAATAGTTTTTTAAAAGGGTTTTCATCTCTATTTATGTTAACAAATTTATTTTTTCTTTTTCCTTCACCACTATAAAAATAGGTATCCTTTTCTTTACCCTTTTTATAATTCATACTTAACATTAAACTATAAAAACCTTCTTTATTACAACCAATTAAATTAATCATCTCGGCGTCTATTTTAAACTTTCTATTCACAGTTTTATTTAAAATTTTAATAAACAATTTTTCAAGAATGTCTATACGAACATAATGATTTTTAAACTTTTCAAATCCGCACAGTAGCAAGAAATTTTTGTTATATTTTTTATCAATTAGATAATTTAGACCAGATCTAGGTATATCTTGATTAATTGCAAACTGATAAAACAATCTCCAAAGAGATATACGAAGCGATACAGCTTTAGGCTTAAGCATTTTTGGGAGGTAGATATGGTATCGACCAATTTTAATACCCAAAGCCCAAATTTTTTTTCTTTCTTCAGTTTTTACAGCTTTGACGATATCTCCTACTAATTCTCTTTTTATTACTCCGTTGTTTTCAAAAAGTTGAAACATTAATGCCCTAATGTATTTATTGCCAACAGTTTCCCTATTTAAGTTAAGAAGGTCTCCTAAAATTTCTTTAATATGTTCATCGACCCAATTTTTTAAAAAAGTCTCTAATTTTGCTTTAGAAAGATCGTCTAAAGCATCATCGGCTATAATTTCTATCTCTGGGTTAAGGTAGTTATTACCTTTTTTTAATCTAGCTATAACATTATTTTTCCAAATAATTTTGCATTTCTCATTCAAAAAAATATCTTTATTTTTTATGATTGAGGAAACCCTTTTTTCAAGTTCTTCACCAACTCCTTTTCTAGCTGCTTTTTTTATGGATTTAATATCTGTATCTAATGTTTTAGATGTAAGAGCTATTATAAATTTAAGACCTTTTAGTTCACCTATGAATTGATCATTTATTAAAATTTTATCACTTTCGTCAATTTTTGTATCTAATACTAAATCTTGTTTTAAACTCCTTGAAAGAATACTAATTTTTTTATCTATAAAACTATTAGTTAATTCTTGGTGTAATTTATCAGAAAGCTTATCTTCAATACCTTTTGTTAATTGAACCCAATAATCTGAATTTTCAACCCAATTTTTTTTATTTGCAACATATGACCAGGTCCTCACATTTGAAATTCTATTTGAAAGTACATCTATATTTCCATGTTGCCTCTCTAGACCTTTAAGTTGTTCCTTCATATAGTCATTCGGAATTCTCTTTTTTCTTGTTGAAAGATACTTATAAACTTTGTCAATTATACTTATATGTTGGCCATACGCTTTTTTTTCAAAGTCGGGAATTTGACAACATTCCCAAAGTAATTCTAAATTTTTGAGGTATATATTGTTGTTATTTCCCAATTTTAAAAAATGCCTTAAAACACTCTCATCCAGAGAATCTTGTGTTCTAATTAAACTATTATTTGTAGGTCTTAGTTCTAAAGAAGAAATTAATTTTTCAGGACTTTTAAAATTTAAGTTTGAATTCCTCCAATAAATCATTTTTGTCTCTGGTAAGTTGTGTTTTTCAATATTTTCTATTTCATCTGAATTTAAAACTTCGCATTCTCCTGTTGTTCCAAAAATTCCATCATTTTTAAATCTACCAGCTCTACCAGCTATTTGAGATATCTCTATTAGGTTTAGTCTTCTTGTTTTTTTTCCATCAAATTTTTTTAAACTTGAAAAATAAATTTCATTGATATCCATATTTAAACCCATACCAATTGCATCAGTTGCAACTAAATAATCAACATCTCCTGATTGATATAATTCCACTTGTGAGTTTCTAGTTTTTGGGCTTAAAGATCCCATGATGACAGCTGCTCCACCTTTTTGTCTTCTAATTAATTCAGCGATGGCATAAACTTCTTCTATTGAGAAAGCTATTATAGCTGACTTCCTCTCTAATCTAGATGCTTTTTTAAATCCTCCGTATGTTAATTTTGAAAATCTCTCTTTCTTTTCAAAACTAACATCTTTTATTAAATTACTAATCACAACTTGCATAACTTGGGAACCTAAAAACATAGTAAGTTTTTTACCTCTGAAATTTAGCAATCTATCTGTAAAAATATGACCACGTTCTCTGTCTGCACACATTTGAATTTCATCTATCGCAACGAAATCTACATTCTTATCTTTAGGCATCGACTCAACAGTACAAATAAAATAATTCGCAGAACTTGGTATGATTTTTTCTTCTCCTGTAATCAATGCGACCTTGCTTGACCCGACTTCTGTTACACATTTGTCGTATACTTCTCTAGCTAATAATCTTAAAGGAAATCCGAAAATACCACTCTCATACTTAAGCATTTTTTCGATAGCCACATATGTTTTTCCAGTATTTGTGGGACCCAAAAGAGCTATTACTTGATTTGAAGAGTTTTCCATAATTGTGTCTGATAATTTTTTTTATACTATATATAGGTCGCCTCTGAGAACAAAATAAGATTAAAACATGACCGAATCAATTTGTCAAATGTTCTTCTTTTAAAGTTTTAATTGACTTGAATCATCGAGTCCCCGTATGGTGACTAATAGCTTTTATTAAAAAAGCTATTATGACGAATTACACTAAGAAAAGTATTTTAAAACTTCAACCTTCTTCCACTTTAGTTATAAACGAAAAGTCAAAGAAACTTATTGCTGACGGAAAAAAAGTTTATAGCTTTGGATTTGGTCAATCTCCATTTCCTGTTCCTGAAAGTATCGTTGCTAAACTTAAAGAAAATGCTCATAGAAAAGAGTATTTACCTATTCAAGGCTTAGTAGAACTTAGAAATTCAATTTCAAAATACTTAGAAAACAAAACTGGAAATTTATACCCTGCTAAAAATATTCTTATAACCCCAGGTTCTAAAGAAGCAATGCTTTTAATGCATGTAGCCTTTAATGGTGAGATTATTTTATCAGCACCTAGCTGGGTATCTTATGAACCTCAGGCGATTATAGGCAGAAACAAGGTACACTGGATTGAAACAACGAGAGAAAACAATTGGTTTCCAACCGCAACGCAACTTGAAAAAAAAATTAAATCTATCAATAAAAAAAATTTAATATTTATAGTTAATTCTCCTAACAATCCTTCTGGAACAACTTGTAATAATTTGAGAGAATTAGCTGCTGTAGCAAAAAAACACAAACTACTGGTTTTATCTGATGAAATTTATACTGATTTAACATTTTGTAACAAATATGAATCAATTTCACAGTTTTATCCTGAGGGAACTTTCATAAGTGGCGGATTAAGCAAATGGTGTGGAGCAGGTGGTTGGAGAGTGGGATTTTTCGCTGTGCCAAAAAAACTTTCTAGTTTTTTAGAGACAATTGTAACTTTGGCAAGTGAGTCTTATTCAACCGTTAATACTCCAGCCCAGTATGCTGCCGTTCAAGCTTATGAAGGAGATTTTACTGAATATAAAAGAAAAACATTAAATATTTTAAAATCCGTAGGCAACTATGTTTATAACAATCTTAAGTCCAACAAAGTTTTAATTAATCAACCTCAAGGGGCTTTTTATTTAATGCCTGAGTTTTTGAATAAAAAATTTAAAAACTCAACACACTTGTGTGAAACGGTATTAGATGAAACTGGTGTTGCCATGTTACCAGCATCAGATTTTGGATTTAATTCCAAAAAACTACTTACTAGACTATGCTATATAGATTTTGATGGAGGTGAATTTTTAAAAGCAGATATTAATGGAAAGCTCCTAAGTGATAAAATAATTGAAAAGTATGCACCAAATGTTGTTGAGGGTATTCAAAAATTATCAAATTGGGCTAAAAATTTATAAAGATTCTCTTTGACCTCAACCTTTATCCATAGTTAAATTAACATAAATAACAAACGGGGGTACATATGAAAAAACTAATGTCATTGATTTCAGCGTTTTTAGTGATGTTCGTATTTGCGAGTCCAATCGCTAAATCAGCAGAATTCTTTACTATAGGTACTGGTGGACCAACTGGAGTTTATTTCCAAACTGGTAACGCCATTTGTAAAATGTTACACAAATCTGCAATAAGTGCTGATCACGGTAGAAAAAAAGGTACAGCTAAAGCTTATAGATGCACTGCACCTTCAACGGGTGGATCAAACTATAATATTGGCCAAATTAAAGATGGAGAATTTCAATTTGGTGTTGCTCAATCTGATTGGCAGTTTCATGCTTACAACGGTTCAAGCAAATGGGAAGGTAAACAGTTCAGTGATTTAAGAGCTGTATTTTCTGTTCACAATGAACCTTTCCAAATTTGGGCAAGTAAAAAATCTAAGATTAAAGATTTTAAAGGCTTAAAAGGAAAAACAGTAAACATCGGTAATCCAGGTTCTGGTCAAAGAGGAACTATGGAAGAGTTAATGAAAGCTATGGGAGCAGACATGAGTATGTTCAAAGCAACTACAGAACTTACTTCTTCTGAACAAGTAAAAGCTCTTTGCGACGGTAAAATAGATGCATTCGGATATTCTGTAGGATTTCCTAATGGTGCTATGGAGCAAGCAGCAACATGTAAAGCAAAAGCTAGCCCAATTAATTTAACTGGAGCACCAGTTCAAGGTTTAATTGACGGAGCTGACTATTATGCAAAAGCAGTAATCCCAGCGGGTACTTACTCAAATCAGAAAAAAGACGCTACAACTTTCGGTGTTAAAGCTACAGTTGTTACAAGCGCTAATGTTTCTGAAGAGTTAGTATACTTAGTTACAAAAGCAGTAATGGAAAACTTTGATGATTTCAGAGCTCAACATCCTGCTTTTGGACCTCTTGAAAAGAAAAATATGATAGCTGATGGTTTATCAGCTCCATTACATCCAGGAGCGATTAAGTATTACAAAGAAGCTGGATTAATGTAATCTTACTTCATAATTAAATTAAAAAGGCCCAATATTTTTTGGGCCTTTTTTTTTATAATATTGTATCTTCTCGTTAATGAGTCAAAATATAAAAGATAGTATTAAACAAAAAATTAGCGAAGATATCTCTCCGACTAAAAATTTATCTGGTTTTCATTTAAAGATTGTAATGGGAATAGCAATCATTTGGACGTTGTTTCAACTTTGGTATGCTTCTCCATTTCCGTTTTGGTTTAATTTTGGCATGTTTAAGGGTTTGCCAGCTAGAGCAATTCATTTAGGATTTGCACTTACACTAACATTTCTAATATTTCCAATAGCAAGAGGAAAAAAAATCTCTTTTTTAGATATTTTAATTAGTTTAGTCGCAGCTTTTTGTTGTCTTTATATCTATTTTTTCTATGACGATTTAGTGAATAGGGGAGGGATTTTACTAGTGAAAGAATTTTTTGGCTTTAAAATTCCCATTGAATTAATTATTGGTACTTTTGGTATTTTAATATTATTAGAAGCGACAAGAAGAGCTATAGGTTTACCTCTAGTTATTATAGCAATTTGTTTTCTACTGTTTTCATATTTTGGAAAATATGCACCAGATATAATTTCTCACGGTGGTCTTTCTCTAAAAAGATTAGTAGGTTTTCAATGGTTTGACCAAGAGGCGATATTCGGAATTCCAATTGGCGTTTCAGTTGATTTTATCTTTTTGTTTGTTTTATTTGGAGCATTATTAGAAACCGCTGGCGGTGGAAAATATTTTTTAGACTTAGCCTTTGCAATGGTTGGTAAAATGCGAGGAGGTCCAGCAAAAGCTGCAATTCTTGGTTCGGGAATGACAGGAATGATTTCTGGATCTTCGATTGCAAACACAGTTACTACTGGAACATTTACAATTCCAATTATGAAAAAAACTGGTTTCTCACAGGAGAAAGCTGGAGCAATAGAAGTTTCATCTTCAGTTAATGGTCAAATAATGCCACCTGTAATGGGTGCAGCTGCTTTTGTTATGGCAAGTTTTATCGGTGTCACTTATTTTGAAGTAGTTAAACACGCTTTCTTACCTGCAGTAATTTCATATATTGCCCTGTTTTATATTTCTCATTTGGAGGCATTAAAATTAGGTCTTAGAGGAATGGATGATGCAGACGTTCCTCATTTAAAGAAAACTTTTCTTTCTGGCTTACATTTTTTAATACCAATTTTTGTCCTAATTTTTTTACTTGTTTATATGAGATACACAGCAGGATTTTCAATTTTTTATGCAACTTTATCTTTGATCTTAGTAAATTTAGTAAATCGCATAATTAAAAATCCAGACTTTAAAACTGGTTTAACTGACTGGTATAATCAAACAATTGTTGGACTTCAAAAGGGTGCAATTAATATGGTTGGAGTTGGTATTGCGATTGCAACAGCAGGTATAATTGTGGGCGCTGTTGGTTCAACGGGACTAAGTACTAATTTAATTATAGTTATAGAAACAATAGCTAGAGACAATGTAATCATCCTAATTTTACTTACTATTATACTTTGTTTGTTGCTTGGTATGGGTCTCCCTACAACTGCGAATTATGTTGTTGTAGCATCTCTTATGGCAACTGTTCTTGTCGATGTTGGAAATGCATCCGGTTATATCTTTCCACTAATCGCTGTTCACTTGTTTGTATTTTATTTCGGTTTAATGGCTGATGTAACGCCACCTGTTGGTTTGGCATCGTATGCAGCAGCTGCAATTTCTGGAGGTGATCCTCTCAGAACTGGCCTACAAGCTATTTGGTACAGTTTAAGAACAGGTATTTTACCTATAGTTTTTTTATTCAATCACGAACTTTTACTAATCGGCGTAGATAATATTTGGCAAGCATTAATAGTAATAGTTACATCTTTAATTGGAATTTTAGTTTTTACTGCTGCAACACAGCAATGGTTTATTAACAAATTAAAGTGGTATGAAATTATAGCCTTTTTAATTATATCGCTATCTTTTTTGGCCCCAGATTATGTTTTAGGTAAATTTTATCCAAAGTTTAATGAGCAGAAACTTATAGCCGAAAATATTCAAAATCTTTCTTTTGACCCAGCAAAAGAAGTTCATATTAAGGTAACTAGAGTCACTGAATACGGAGAAAGATATAAACTATTTGTAATTGACAGAGAAAAATTTGAAAAAGAATTCAATTTAGAAGAATATGGAATAACTTTATCTCAACAGAATGATCAACTAACAATAGATAAATTAAATTGGAAGGGTGAGGCTAAAAAATCAGGAATGCAAATGGGTGATATCATAAGTAATTTTAAAATTGAAAACCCTGATAGACCAAATAAAGCAATAGTTTACCCATTTTCATTTTTGTTATTATTAATTTTTGGATATAATAATTACAGGAGAAAACTATAGTGAGCAATTATGTTAAAGCAGATTTACAGATGGTTCTGCTATATTGGAATTCATAGATACGACATTATTGATACCAAATATGGTTTTGGTGCAGCAGGCTCAACCGAAACAGTTAAATGTAAAGACTGTGGTATCATAAAAATAAGATCAAAAAAAAATTAACTATTAAGAATTTTCCAAGTTCCAGATGCAGTAGCAACTATATCGTTAGAATTTAATATCTTACAGTTAATAAAAACTAAAGATTTTGTTCTTTTAAGTACTTCGACTTTTCCTGTAAGTGTGTCACCCTGCTTACTTGCTGAGATAAACTTTATATCTAGATTTATTGTTACCGATCTTTTGTTTCCAGCTGCTATATGAGCAGCATTTCCCATACCAGTGTCAGCTATAGTTGCAATAAAACCCCCATGGGCGATTTTGCCTGTATTAAGAAATTTTTCTTCCACTTTAATACTAAATTCAAAATTAGATTCATCTATCTTTTTAAAAGATAGATCGCCAATATTTTGCATAAAACCTTTTTTAGTTTCGTCCATATATTTTTTTACCATAGATTGGAGCAAGTTGAGAGAAAATAACTGCGGACAATATTATTATAATCCCTAAGACTTTAAACTCGTTTAGATATTGATCTAGTAAAATCCAAGCTGCAACAGATGCAAAAACTCCTTCTAAAGAGAAAATTATTGCGGCAGGTGCAGGCGATAAGTGTTGTAGCGCGATAATTTGAAGTAAAAATGCTAAGCCACTTGATAGTACTCCAGCGTATATAAGTTCACCAGCTTCCAAAGATAAAAGTTTTAAGGAAATGAATTCAATCGAAACTGCAGGCACAGCTGAAAACATTGCTGCGACTAAACATTGAAACGTAGCAATAGTTATTGGGTAATTAAATATTTTTAAAAATTTTGATACGTAGACAATATGAAGCGCCCAAAAAAAAGCTCCAATTACAACGAGAGAATCTCCAAGTCTCACTCTATAGTTATTTAATTCGCTTAAAAGTAAACCTCCTAATAAACACATAATTACAGCAGGCCAAACAGATTTATGTATTTTTTTAGAAAAAAGAAAATAAGCTAATACTGGAACAATCACTACATACAAAACAGTAAATACCGCTGAGTTAGCTACGTCTGTATATATTAGAGAAATTTGTTGGAATATATTTCCTCCTGCTAAAAAAAATCCTAACAAAAGCATATTAAAAATGATTATTTTTAAATTTGATTTGATTGCTTTTATTTTTTTGAATTCAAAAATAAAAAAAAATGGCAATAAAGCAAAAAACCCCAAAAGCAATCTTGCAGCTGAGAAAGTCCAAGGTCCTATATAATCCATCCCAGTATCTTGTGCTATAAAAGCTGTACCCCACAAAAAAGAACAAGTGATAGCACAAGTTAAAGCGATGAATTTTTTATTCATGCTCTTTATTATTGTAATTTAAATTAAACGGCAAGCTTGAAAGCAAAGTCTTTACCGAGACTTTTATTTAAATGAACACAAAATCTTACACCCTCTGCACCATCTATAATTCTATGATCATAAGATAATGAAATTGGCAAAATTTTTCTTGAAACTATTTGACCTTTTATCTTAACCAACCTATCAAAACTTTTTCCAACTCCCAAAATAGCTACCTCAGGCGGATTAATTATAGGCGTGAAAAAAGTTCCGCCAATCCCTCCTAAGCTAGAAATAGTCATTGACCCACCGAAAAATTCCTTTTTGTTAATTTTTAAATCTCTACATTCTCTACTTACTCTTCTTAACTCATCTCCTATTTCCTTGATATTCATTTGGTCAACATCTCTCAACTTTGGAACCATGAGTCCATGTGGTGTATCCACTGCAAAACCAACATGATAATATTTTTTATAAACTATTTTATTTTTTTCAGGATCAATGGAACAATTAAAATTAGGAAAATCTTTTAAAGCATTTACAACTGCTCTTGTTATAAAAGCTAGAGGTGTCACAGAAATTTTTTCTCCAGTGAAATGATCAAACAAAGACGTTCTGAATTGCTCCATTTCTGTAATATCAATCTCATCATGTTGGGTTACATGTGGTATTTCAGTCCACGACCTAACTAATTGAGGCCCTGAAAGTTTTTTTACCCTTGGCATATCTTTAACCTCAATTTCTCCAAACTCTTCATGAGAATATTCATCTTTATATTTTTTTGGTTCGACTTTACCTTGATTGACAGAAACTTGAGATTTAACGAATTTCTTTACATCATCTTCTGTAACTCTTCCTGATCTTTGTGAACCTTGTATTTGAGTTACATTTGTTCCAAGTTCCCTTGCAAATTTTCTGACCTTAGGGCTAGCTAATTTTACACCAGTTGTAGATTGAACAACAGGCGAAGGTGCTGGATCCGGCGTTTTTGATTTAACTTTTTTAATTTTTCCTTCTTGTAATGGTTTTATTTTATCATCTGTTTTTGACTCTTCACTAACTGTAAGTATAAGATCACCTTCGCTTACTTTATCACCTATTTTAATATTAATTTTCTCTATAACTCCATCTGATGTAGAAGGTACTTCAACGCTTGATTTGTCACTTTCGATTGTAATTAAAGAATCATTTTTTTTAATTTTTTGTCCGGTTTTAACCAGAACCTCAATGACTTCAACATCTTTAAAATCACCTATGTTTGGAACTAAGATATCTTTAGAGGACATTTTATAATTTCGTTGGAAACACTTTTTCTTTATTTATTTTGTATTTTTTAATCGCTTTTTCTGCATGCTTAGATGCAATTAATTGTTCTTTTGCTAATGCACTCAGAGTGTAAGCAACAATATGCTCTTTATCAACTTCAAAAAACTTTCTCAGATTTTTTCTTGTATCACTTCTTCCATACCCATCTGTACCGAATGAATAGAAAGGTTTACTAACATATGGTCTTAGTTGATCTGAAAATGATCTTACATAATCAGAAGCTGCAAAAACAGGGCCTTCTCTTTTTTCTAAACATTTTTCAACGTAAGATTTCTTCTTTTTTCCATCAGGGTTTAACAAGTTCCATCTTTCAGTTTCCATACCGTCTTTTCTTAGTTCATTAAAACTTGTTACACTCCAAATATCTGAGTCAATACTGTATTCTTTTGAAAGAATTTCAGCTGCATCCATTACCTCACGTAAAATTGTACCAGAGCCTAGTAGTTGGACTCTCGTAGTTCCTTTATTTCTTGTTTCTTTAAGTAAATACATTCCTTTTAAAATACCCTCGTCAGAGTCTTTAGGTTTAGCAGGATGAGGATAGTTCTCATTCATTGCTGTAATATAGTAAAAAATATTCTCTTTTTTTTCATGCATCCTTTTCATTCCATCTCTTAAAATTACTGCCATCTCGTATGCGAAAGTTGGATCATAACTTACACAATTTGGAATATTAGATGCCATAAGATGACTGTGACCGTCTTGGTGTTGTAATCCTTCCCCCGCTAAAGTTGTTCTTCCAGCAGTAGCACCAATCAAAAAACCTCTAGCTTGAGAGTCTCCTGCAGCCCAGGCTAAATCGCCAACTCTCTGAAATCCAAACATAGAATAAAATATGTATATAGGTATCATCTCTATATCATGATTGGTGTATGCTGTTCCTGCAGCAATCCAAGATGACATTGCTCCTGATTCTGTTATTCCTTCCTCTAAAACCTGTCCACTCTTATCTTCACGATATGAACTAAGTTGTTCAGAGTCGACCGGCTCATATTTTTGTCCTTCGTGAGCGTAAATTCCTATTTTTTGAAAAAAACCTTCCATACCAAATGTTCTAGCTTCATCCGGAATTATTGGAACTAATCTCGGTGATACATTTTTATCTCTTAATAAAGCAGTAAGCATTCTTACTAAGGCCATAGTAGTAGACATTTCTTTTTCACCTGTAGATTTCATAAAACTATCAAAAATATCTTTCGGAGGAGTTTTAATTGCTTTTGCAAAAGATGTACGCTCTGGAATAAATCCACCTAATTTTATTCTACGATCTTTAAGATATTTAATTTCTTCTGAATTTTCGTCTGGTCTATAATACTCGATATTTTTGACTTGCTTGTCAGTTAAAGGAACGCCAAATCTATCTCTATAATATAACAAATCTCCCTCATCCATTTTTTTCTGTTGATGAGTGGTATTTATACTTTCACCAGATTTACCCATTCCGTAACCTTTAATTGTTTTTGCAATAATAACTGTCGGCGAGCCTTTATTTTTCATTGCAGTATCGTAAGCCGCATAAACTTTATGGGGATCGTGACCACCTCTATTCAATTTCCATATGTCTTTATCAGTTAAAGTAGAAACTAATTCTTTTAACTCTGGGTATTTACCAAAAAATTTTTCCCTAACATAATTCCCTCCTTTTGCCTTGAAAGCTTGATACTCACCATCTACACACTCATTCATCCTTTTAATTAAAAGCCCAGTTTTATCTTTTGCTAAAAGTTGATCCCAATAAGAACCCCAAATTACTTTTATTACATTCCATCCTGTCCCTCTGAAACTACCTTCAAGCTCTTGAATAATTTTACCGTTTCCTCTAACAGGACCGTCAAGTCTTTGTAGATTACAATTGATTACGAAAATTAAATTATCTAACTTTTCTCTTGCTGCTAATCCAATCGCACCTAATGACTCAGGTTCATCCATTTCACCATCACCTAGAAAAACCCAAATCTTTCTCCCTTCGTCTTTAATCAATCCTCTATTAATTAAATATTTTAAAAACCTAGCCTGATAGATACCCATTATTGGTCCGAGCCCCATTGATACGGTCGGGAATTGCCAGAAATTTGGCATCAACCATGGGTGAGGATAAGATGACAATCCATTTTTTCCAACTTCTTGTCTAAAGCCATCTAATTGTTTAGCAGTTAGTCTTCCCTCTAAAAATGCTCTTGCATACATACCAGGTGCCGAGTGTCCTTGAAAATATACTAAGTCACCACCAAATTTATTATTTTTAGCCCTCCAAAAATGATTCATACCAACATCATAAAGCGTTGCAGCTGATGCAAATGTTCCTATATGACCACCAAGCTCTGAACTTTTTTTGTTTGCTTTCACAACCATAGCAGCGGCATTCCACCTTATGTAGGCACGGATTTTTTTTTCAATATTTTGATTTCCTGGTGATTTAACCTCAGCTTCAGGCGGAATAGTATTAATATATGGTGTTGTTCTAGTGTCAGGTAGTACTAATCCTGCCTTATAAGCTTGATCGATTACTTTATTTAATAAATAACTTGCTCTAGACGCCCCATCATTTTCAATTACAGAATTTAAAGACTCAATCCACTCATTTGTCTCCAATGGGTCAATATCATCTTTGGATGCCGGCTCAGCAAAGACTTTTTTAATTTGTTTTAAGGATTGAGCGGTGACAACATTTCCATTTTTTTTTGGTTTTTCTTTTTTAATTTCTTTATGAACTTTTTGCTCTTCATTTTTGACTTGAATATTAGAGTTATCTTTAGACTCTAATGTTACCAGTAAGCTCCCTTCAGAAACTTTATCACCGACCTTAACTTTTAAATCTTTAATTTGACCCTCTGAAGGAGATGGAATTTCTACACTTGATTTGTCACTCTCAATAGTAACTAAGGGATCATTTTTTTTAATTTGATCTCCTGGTTTTACCAAAACTTCGATTACTTCAACATCTTTAAAATCACCAATGTCAGGGACTGAAATATTTTGAGCCATAATTATTATTATAAACTTAAAAGGAATTTATTAAAAATTGTTAAATTAATAAATGCCAAAATTGAAGCAATTTATTCATAAAGAACGTTTTTTGACACAATTTACTCGATTTTTTGTCAACAAAATTTAGATAATAAAGATATGAAATGGATATTAAACATTTTTTTTAAAAAAAGAGATCGAATGTCTAAAAGTGAATATTTAGTTCAAAAAATTATACTTAAAAAATACTTTTTAAAATAAAAATTTTTATTTAATTATTTCTGAGCAATTTTTATGAAGCATTGAGTGAAGTTCTATAAGCTTTTCAAAATTTTTATTGTACCCTCCGCCTAAGACCCCACATAAAGGAATATTTCTTTGATAAAAGTTCTCAATCACTATTTGATCTCTTTTATTAACCCCCACATCTGTAACTTTAAGTTTTCCTAATCTGTCTTCAAAATGAATATCTACACCAGCAACATAAAATACAAAATCGTATTTATTTTGATTTAATATTTTTAAATTTTTATGAAGAACATTTAAGTATTCATCATCTTCTGTATTTTCCGCTAACTCGATATCCATATCACTTTTTGATTTTTTAGCAGGATAATTAGAAGCACAGTGCATACTAAAAGTAAGTACATCTTTATCGTTCTTAAATATTTCTGAATTACCATTTCCCTGATGAACGTCTAAATCTAAAATTAGAATTTTTTTCGCATACCCCTTTTTTTTAAGATAATTTGCCGCTACTGCAACATCGTTAAATACACAGTATCCAGCTCCAAAGTCAAAAGTTGCATGATGACTTCCTCCTGCAGTATTACAAGCAAGTTTTGAGTCCAAAGCTAATTTACTTGCAAGCACTGTTCCTCCGGTTGCAACAAAAGATCTTCTTACAACACTATCATTAATAGGAAATCCAATTTTTTTTTGTGATTTAATATCCAAAGTTTTATTTTTTATATGATTTATATATTCCAAAGAATGAGAAGTTTTCATCGTTTCAATTGAACATTCTTCTGGAATAAAAAATTTTTTTACAACTTTTTTTTTTAATAGATGATCCGCAAGGGCACCGAATTTTTTTATAGGGAATTTATTGTCGTCATTTATTTTTGCAACATAATCAGGGTGATTAACGACGGGCAGTTGCATTAGATCTTAGTTGTAAGCTAGGTAAATAGAAATTATAACGACCCAAAAAAAAGCATAGTATAAAATATACCCTTTTGGAGTAAACGGCATTTTTTTTAGTTTACGTTTTCCTCTGCCTTTATATGGTTTTGATATTTCCATTATCGTTCTATACTCATGGCTATACCCATTCCGCCACCAATACACAATGTGGCCAAACCTCTCTTCACATCGCGTTTAATCATCTCGTGAATTAGAGTGACAAGAATTCGAGTGCCTGACGCACCTATTGGATGACCTATTGCAATTGCTCCACCATTAACGTTAACTTTTTCATCTGGAATTCCCAGTGTTTTTAAAACAGCAATACTTTGAGCCGCAAAAGCTTCATTAACTTCAAAAAGGTCTACGTCATTAATTTTCCATCCTGCTAAATCTAAAGCTTTTTTTGTTGCTGGAATAGGTCCAGTGCCCATTAGAGCTGGTTCAACACCACAACTAGCCCAAGACTTAATAGTAACTAATTTCTTCAAATCTCTTTTTTTTGCCTCTTCATCTGACATTAAAGTTACTGCAGCCGCTCCGTCATTAATTCCAGAAGCATTTCCAGCAGTTACAGTTCCATCCTTTTGAAAAACTGGTTTAAGTCTAGTTAAGCCTTCTAAGTTAATACCATCTCTAGGGTGTTCATCTTTATTAAAATCTATCTCAGCTTTTTTTGATTTAATTTTAAAATTAGTTATTTCATCTTTAAACTTATTTTCTTTTATTGCTTTTAATGCTTTTTCTTGCGACTTAAGAGCAAACTTATCTTGTTCTTGTCTAGTCACTTGAAATTTAGTTGCCACATTCTCAGCGGTTACTCCCATGTGATATCCATGAAAAGCGTCCCACAACCCATCTTTAATCATTGTATCAACCAATTCGGTATCACCTATTTTTTTTCCATCTCTTAAATGAATTGCATGTGGCGCTAAAGACATGCTCTCTTGACCACCAGCGATAACTATTTTTGAGTCTCCTGACTTTATACTTTGAAATCCTGATGCTATCGATCTCAATCCTGATCCACATACTTGATTTACAATGTAAGCTGGTTTTTCTTTTGGAACACCAGATTTCATCGCCGCTTGTCTCGCAGGATTCTGACCAGTTCCCCCAGTTAAAACCTGACCCATTATTGTTTCATCAACATCAGAAGATTTGATATTTGATCTTTTAATTGCCTCTTTTATGACTACAGAACCCAATTCTTCACTAGGAATATTTTTTAAAGCTTTTCCTAATGAACCAACAGCGGTTCTCGTTGCAGAAGTTATAACCACAGATTTACTCATATTTCCTTTATAAATTAAAAGTCTTTAATTTCAACAATATATTTGATAATTGGTATATTATTGCGCCTGTAGCTCAACTGGATAGAGCGCTTGGCTACGGACCAGGAGGTTCTGGGTTCAAATCCTAGCAGGCGCACCAAAGGATTTTTATGAGTTTAAATAAAGCTGTAATAGTATTTTTTATATTAGTTTTTGTGGTGATTTTATTTTTAACATTAATTTTATAATTAACCTTGATAGGCAAATATAAGAATTAAAACACCAAGAACTATTCTGTACAAAACAAAAACATCAAGACTCGCTTTTTTGATATAACCTAAAAAAGCTACCATTGTCATGTAAGAAAAAATGAACGATAATACTATGCTACTAAAATTCAGTTTAATTAAATCAAAACTACCAGTGATGTAAATATTATAAATTCCAAAAACTGATACTGCTAGCAAAGTTGGAATTGATAAAAGAAATGAAATTTTAGCTGCATTGACTCTATCAAATTTAAGAAATCTCGCTGCAGTTATGGCTATTCCCGATCGACTTACTCCTGGTATCAAAGAAAAAATATGCAAAAAGCCTATTATTAAAGCTGATTTAATATCCAAATTAATTTCAAGACTTTTTTCATTTTCCATTTTATCTGAGAAGTAAAGTAAAATACCAAATAACACGGTTGTCCAACCTATTATTTTAAGCGACCTTAATTCATTGATAATACCTGACTGTGCAATAAGATAACCGCATAGAACAATCGGTAAAGAAGCTAAAATTATTAACATAAAAACTTTCCTATAAATTAAAAAGCTTAATATTTCTTTTCTAAAAAAAACAATTACAGCTAAAAACGAGCCTATATGTAAACTTACATTAAGTATTAAGTCCTCACTTATGAAATCCATAAATTTTGAAAAAAGAATAATATGAGAAGAGGAACTTATCGGCAGAAATTCAGTTATACCTTGAACCAAAGAAAGAATTAAAATCTCTAACATTCTTATATTTAATAAACTTTAGATTGAATTCCAAAGATATAATTAAATAGCATATCAGCTATGCATAAAAAAAACCGCATAAACCTTATTTATCAACATATTTAGGTAAATATTATTGACTTAAATAGTATTCCAATTTTACTCTTTTTAGCCTAGAACACCAAAACTATGAGTAAAAAAATGTTAAAATTTGTTGATGTAAATCAGGAAACTCCTGTCAAAAGACAAACTGATAGCAGGAAGAAAGATTTTAATGAAATTTACGATCAATATATAACTGACAAAGCTAAAGAACAATCTAGTAGATGCTCTCAATGCGGAGTTCCTTTTTGTCAAATACATTGCCCTTTGCAAAATAATATTCCTGATTGGCTAAAATTAACTGCCGAGGGACGATTAAAAGAGGCATATGAAATATCTCAAAGCACAAATAATATGCCCGAAGTTTGTGGGAGAATTTGCCCACAAGACCGATTATGTGAAGGTAATTGTGTTATAGAACAATCAGGTCATGGCACGGTAACAATTGGATCAGTTGAAAAATATATTACAGACACTGCATGGGAAAAAGGATGGGTTAAACCGATCAAAATTGCAAAAGAATTAAAAGAAAGCATTGGTATAATAGGTGCAGGCCCAGCAGGTCTTGCATGTGCAGAAGAAATGAGAAAGTACGGTTATCAAGTAACTATATATGACCGTTATGATAGGCCAGGGGGATTATTAATATATGGGATACCTAATTTTAAACTTGAAAAATTTGTTGTCGAAAGAAGAACAAAACTTTTAAAAGAGAGCGGAATAAAATTTATACAAAACTTTGAAGTTGGAAAAGATAAAACTTTAAAAGAACTTCAATCACAGCATGATGCAATTCTTATTGCAACCGGCGTTTATAAAGCTAGAGGTATTGATATTCCTGGATCAAATTTAGAAAACATTTTTCCCGCAATGGATTTTTTAACTGCCTCAAATAGAAAAGGCTTAGGAGACAAAGTGAAACTTTTCGATGATGGAACTTTAAATGCAGAAGGTAAAGATGTTGTAGTAATTGGTGGTGGAGACACTGCTATGGATTGTGTAAGAACTGCAGTAAGACAGAAAGCCAAATCTGTTAAATGTTTGTATAGAAGAGACAGAGCAAATATGCCTGGTTCAGCAAGAGAAGTTGGAAACGCAGAGGAGGAAGGTGTAGATTTTGTTTGGTTGACCAGTCCAAAATCATTTATCGGAGATAAAAAAGTAAATGAAGTAGAAGTTAGCAAAATGAAGCTAGGAGATCCAGATGCATCTGGCAGAAGACGACCTATACCTGTTGTTGATGGAGAATTCAAAATTAAAGCTGATCTAGTAATTAAGTCACTTGGATTTGATCCAGAAAACATTCCTAAATTATTTAACAGTGAAGATCTTGCAGTATCTAAGTGGGGGACAATAAAAATTGATCTCAAAACTATGCAAACAAATATTGAAGGAATATTTGCTGCAGGAGATATTGTGAGAGGTGCATCACTAGTAGTATGGGCGATTAGAGATGGAAGAGATGCTGCAGAACAAATGGATAAATATATTTCTTCAAGAAGAAAAAAAAATAAAAAAGAATACGCCGCATAATGAAAAACTATATAAAAAATAAAAAACACTTAACAGAAAACAATGCTTATGATCCTTCTTTGGAGCATGAAGCATGTGGTGTAGGTTTAATAGCAACTACTGATGGTAAAAAAAGTCGTAAAGTAGTTGAATATGGAATAGAGGCGTTAAAAGCCGTTTGGCATAGAGGCGCTGTTGATGCTGATGGTAAATCTGGGGATGGAGCTGGTATTAAATTAGAAATTTCTCCAGAGTTTTTTTTCCAAAAAATATTAGAAACTGGACATCAACATGAACAGAATAAAAGAATTTGTGTTGGTATGGTTTTTATGCCTCGAAATGATTATGCTGATCAAGAAAAATGTAGATCAATAATTGAAACAGTTTTGTTAAGTAAAAATTACTATATTTATGGTTGGAGACAGGTTCCTGTTAATCCAAAAGTTTTAGGACCCACAGCTGATTCTAATCGACCTGAGATCGCACAAGTTCTTTTTAGAAAAAATGAAGTTATAAAAACAAATGATCTTGAGAGAGATTTATATGAAGCTAGAAAAAAAATAGAAAAGGATGCTCGTGAAAATCAATTAAATAATTTTTATGTATGCTCTTTGAGCTCAAGATCTATAGTTTATAAGGGCATGTTTTTAGCTGAGTCACTTGCCGATTTTTATTTAGATCTAAATGATAAAACTTTTAAATCTAGATTTGCAATATTCCACCAAAGATATTCTACCAATACCTTTCCAAGTTGGGATTTAGCGCAACCCTTTAGAACTTTAGCACACAATGGTGAAATCAATACTTTAAAAGGGAATGTAAACTGGATGAGAATTCATGAACAAGACATGACCAGTAAACTTTTTAAAAACATAGAAGATTTAAAACCAGTTATTATCCCAGGTAATTCAGACTCGGCATCGTTAGATAATGTATTTGAATTATTAACTCATTCTGGAAAGCTTGCTCCATTAATAAAATTAATGATGATCCCAGATGCTTGGTCTAAACGGAGTAAAACTGTTCCTAAAAATCATCAACAGCTTTTTAACTTTTTAAATAGTACAATTGAACCATGGGATGGTCCTGCTGCAATTTGTGCTACTGACGCTAAATGGATTTTAGCAGCTGTCGACAGAAATGGTTTGAGACCTCTTAGGTACTCAATAACTTCAGATGGCTTAATATTTGCAGGTTCAGAAACAGGAATGATTAAAATCCCGGAAGAGAATATAATTAAAAAAGGAAGACTTGGTCCAGGGGAATTAATAGCTGTAGACTTAAAAGAAGGTAAACTTTATCAAGATAAAGAAATAAAAGATTATATATCAAAAGAGTACAAGCAGTTTAATAGTCAAATAGTTGACCTTGATAAAAAGTTAAAAGTAACTGAAGAGGAAATAAGTTATTCAGGCAATGATTTAAGAAGAAGACAGTATTTATCTGGTTATAGTGTGGAAGATCTAGAATTAATTCTTCATCCTATGGTCGAAGAGGGTAAAGAGGCAACAGGTTCAATGGGAGATGACACACCAGTAGCAGTTTTATCAAGTCACTTTAGACCCATATCACATTACTTTAGACAAAATTTTAGCCAAGTAACAAATCCGCCGATAGACTCGTTAAGAGAAAACAAGGTGATGAGTTTAAAAACAAGATTTGGCAATTTGGGTAATATACTTGATTTTAATAATCTAACACAAGAAGACATCTTTGTTCTTGACAGTCCAATACTTACAAATTCACAATTAAAAAAGTTTAAAAAACTCTTCTCAAAAAAAATCAAACTAATTGATTGCACATTTAGCGTTAATGAAACCTTAAAAGATAATATAAAAAAAATTCAAGAAGAGTCTGAAATAGCAGTAAGAGAAGGTAGCACTACGTTAGTGTTAAGTGATAAAAATATTTCTGAAAAGAGAGCAAACATTCCAATGGCTTTAGCAGTAGGAGCCATTAATTCTAACTTAGTAAAATTAGGTCTAAGAGGATACTGCTCTTTAAATATTGAAACGTCAGAAACTCTAGATACTCATTCGTTTGCAGTTTTAATTGGAGTTGGAGCTACTACAGTAAACCCTTACTTAACAATAGATAGTATACATCAAAGATTTGAGAAAAATTTATTTGGCAAATATAAATTTAATGAGTGTGTAGAAAGATTTAAAAGTTCCATTGAAAACGGTTTATTAAAAATTATGTCTAAGATGGGAATTTCAGTCATTAGTTCGTATAGAGGAGGATGCAACTTTGAAACTGTTGGACTAAGTAGAGCTTTAGTTTCAGATTATTTTCCAGGAATGATATCAAGAATTTCTGGTATTGGTTTGATAGGAATAGAAAAAAAAATAAAGGAGATTCACGAGAAAGCCTATAAAAAAGATGTTCAAATATTACCAATCGGAGGAATATATAAGTATAGAAAAACTGGGGAAAACCATCAGTTTCAAGGAAAACTAATTCACACATTACAACATGCAGTAACTGTTGGTTCTTACGAAACGTTTAAAAAATATACAGATGGTATAAATAACATGCCCCCTATTAATTTAAGAGATCTTTTAGATTTTAAAAAATTAAATGATCCAATTGATATAAAAGAAGTTGAGCCCATAGAAGATCTAACTAAAAGGTTTGGAAGTGGGAGTATGTCCCATGGGGCTTTGTCTGCTGAAGCACATGAAACATTAGCTGTCGGTATGAATAGAGTTAAAGGTGCCTCTTGCAGTGGCGAAGGCGGTGAAGACTCAGCTAGATTTAAAATTCAAGAAAATGGAGATAGCGCTAATTCAAGAGTTAAACAAGTTGCCTCAGCAAGATTTGGAGTGACTGTCGATTATCTAAATAATTGTAATGAAATTGAAATTAAAATTGCCCAAGGTGCTAAACCAGGGGAAGGTGGACAATTACCAGGATTTAAGGTTACAAAAGAGATAGCAAGATTAAGGCACTCAACACCAGGTGTAACTCTTATATCGCCACCACCACACCATGATATTTATTCAATAGAAGATTTGGCTCAGCTAATTTACGATTTAAAACAAATAAATCCAAAAGCTCGAATAGGTGTAAAATTAGTTGCTGCAACTGGAATTGGAACAATTGCAGCAGGAGTGGCTAAAGCTAAAGCAGATGTGATACTTATTTCAGGTCATTCAGGAGGAACTGGCGCCAGTCCACAAACGAGCGTTAAGTATGCAGGCATTCCATGGGAGATGGGATTAACTGAGGCTAATCAGATTTTAACATTAAATAATTTAAGGCACAAAGTTACTTTAAGAACAGACGGTGGAATAAAAACAGGTAGAGATGTTGTTATTGCAGCAATGATGGGGGCAGAGGAATTTGGTATGGGTACTTCATCTTTAATTGCAATGGGATGTATAATGGTTAGACAATGTCACTCTAATACTTGTCCGGTTGGAGTTTGCTCTCAAGATGAAGAATTAAGGAAAAAATTTACTGGAACGCCAGAAAAAGTCGTTAATTTTTTCAGATTTGTTGCAGAAGAAGTAAGAGAAATTTTAGCTTCATTAGGATTTAAAAATCTAAATGAAATTATCGGAAGGACTGATCTATTAAAACAAGTAAGTCGAGGTTCGTCAAATTTAGATGATTTAGATTTAAATCCATTATTAGTAAAAACTGATCCAGGTGAAAACAAAAGATATTGTGAGAAAAGAGATATCAATGCTGTCCCCGATACTCTAGATGAAAAAATTTGGACGGATATCAAAGACAAAATTGTTAAGGATAAAATAATTGAATGTGAATATGATGTTGAAAATACACATAGAGCGGTAGGAACTAGATTATCACATTATGTTTATAAGAAATTTGGTAATAATGCATTAGCAGAGAACACTGTAATCGTTAATTTAAATGGTTCTGCAGGTCAATCGCTGGGAGCTTTTTTAGCTAAAGGAATTAAAATAATTGTTAATGGAGACTCAAACGACTACGTTGGCAAAGGATTGTCAGGTGGAACAATAATAGTTAAGCCGGTTAAAAATAGTAATTTAATTTCAAATCAGAACGCAATTATAGGAAATACAGTTTTGTACGGAGCTACAAATGGTAAACTTTTTGCATCCGGTAAAGCTGGTGAAAGATTTGCTGTAAGAAATTCAGGAGGAATCGCAGTGGTAGAGGGGTGTGGATCAAATGGATGTGAATACATGACCGGAGGAAAAGTAGTTATACTTGGTAATGTGGGAGATAATTTTGCTGCAGGTATGACAGGTGGAATGGCATTTATTTATGATCCTAATAGAAAATTTGAAAATTACGTAAATCCTCAATCTGTTATTTGGCAGAACGTAGAAACAGACTATTGGAAAAAATATTTAAAAGATTTAATATTTGAATTTAGCAAAGAAACAAACTCAAAAATTTCAAAAGATATTATTAGTAATTATGAAAATGAGCTTAAAAATTTCATTCAAGTTTGTCCTATAGAGATGCTGGATAAATTAGATCATCCTATTTCATTAAAGGAACTTAAGTCAAAATCAGCATAATAATGAATAAAGATAGATTTTTTTTTTTTGGATTTGGTCAAACCGCCAAGTATCTTGTAAAGAATTTAGAACGATCTAAAAAAAAATTCAGCTTTAGTGCTACCAATACTAAAAAAACAACTCTTAAGACTTTTGGTAAAAAAAAGTTTTTATCTTATAGGTTCAAAGATAAGCTTTATGACAAAAAATTAATCAAAATATTATCTGAGGCTGATTACATTTTAATATCTATCCCACCGAAAAAAAAGAGGGACTTAGTTCTAAAAAGTTTTAGAAAATTTTTTAAAAAATCAAAGTTTAAAAAACTGATTTATCTATCTGCTACTAGTGTTTATGGAAATCATAAAGGAAAATGGGTTAATGAAAAATCAAAACTTAAAGGAAACACTAAATTTGGTTTAGGTAGAAAATCTGTTGAAAAGTTATGGATAAAATTAAGAGATCAGTACAAGCTTGATATAAATATTCTTCGTGTTTCAGGAATTTATTCAAAAGAGAGTAACGTATTAAAAAAAATTTCAAAAAATAGTATTTATGTAAAGGAAAAAAAATATTTTTCTAGAATAAGAGTAGAAGATTTAGCACAAATAATTAAAAAAACGTTTTATTCAAAACAAAGTTCACTAATACTTAATGCCTCAGATGATAAGCCAGCAACAAACATAGAAGTAGCTAATTTTGCTGCAAAACTTTTAAAAATTAAAAATTTAAAACCTGTGCCGATATCCAATTTTAAAAATAAAATGATAAAAGAATTTTATAAAGACTCAAAAAAAGTGAGTAATAAAAAAATGAAAAATAAATTATTAATTAAATTAAAATATCCTACTTATAAAGAAGGATTAAGAAATATTTTTAATAATTCTCGATAACTCAATTTTAATTTTTTTTAAAGATTTTGTATCAGAGAGACTATGGTCTCCGTTTTTGATAATAACCAATTTTTTATTAGCTTTTTTAAAAATTGATAACACTTTTTTTGAAAAAGAGACTGGAACTACTTCATCTTTTTTTCCATGAAACATAGAGATCTGAATATTTTCATATATTTTTTTTGAAAAAACTTTATTTTTTCTGCCATCTTTAATTAATTGATGTGAAATAGGATATTGATATTTTGTTTTGTTTCCATGATTAATTGTAGTTATGCCCTTTTTTATTATTTCATTTTTTATCTTTTTTGTAAATTTATTCCACATCAGCCTATCTAAAAATTCTGGAGCTGCGCCAATCCCCAGCATACCTACAATTTGATTCTTAAAAAATTTAAATTGGTTTAGTGCTATCCATGCACCCATACTGGAACCAATTATTAAGAATTTATTTTTTTTAACAATTTTTTTAATTAATTTTTTTGCATCGTCAGTCCATAAACTTATGTTTCCTTTAATAAATTTTCCTGAAGATTTTCCATGACCAGAATATTCAATTGCTAAAAAACCAATTTGGTTTTTATTTGCAAATGAACGGAAAGAATTTGGTTTTTTTCCCTCAATATCAGACATAAAGCCAGGTAAAAAAACTATATAGGGATTTTTATTAAAATTATTGGTTGAATATCTAAGCTTTCTATATCTGGAGATGTTGTAGTATTTAAATTTTTTCATATTAAGTTGTTAAAGTTGATATTATATTACCTTAACATATGGCATCTAATTTTAAAGTAATGCAAGTAATACCAAAACTAGGCTTCGGAGGTGCTGAAACTGGTTGTTATGATTTAGCACATTTTTTAGCTGAAAAAGATTGCAAATCAATAATTGTAACTAGCGGCGGACCTTTAATTAAATATGTTAGAAGAAAAAAAGTTAAAATTATTAAACTTCCTGTTCATCTAAAGAATCCATTCGCTTTAATATTTAATGCGTTGGCTTTAATTTTATTACAAATAATATATAGAATTGATATCGTTCATGCCAGGAGCAGAGCCCCCGCATGGTCTTGTTATTGGTCAACATTTTTTACAAGAAGAAAGTTCGTAACAACGTTTCACGGTACTTACAATTTTAATAATAAATTAAAAAAATTCTATAACAGTGTAATGCTAAAATCAAATTTGATAATTGCAGGATCAAATTTTATATTTAACCACATTAATGAAAATTATCAAAACTATTTGAACCCAAAAAATAAATTATTGGTTATCTTTAGAGGAATAAATTTACATTATTATAATCCAAAAAGTATATCAGATATCAAGCTTTTAAAATTAAAAAAAGAATGGTCCATCGAAGATGATAAATTTAAAATTCTTTTGCCTGGAAGATTAACAAATTGGAAAGGACAACTTAATTTTATCGAAGCGCTAAATATCTTAATTGAAGATTATAAAAATGATAAATTTCAAGCAATAATTTTGGGATCAGATCAAGGTAGAAATGTATATAAAAAAAAACTGCAAAGTTTAATAGACAGATATAATATAAATAAGAAAATAATATTTGCGGAGCACTGTAAAGAGATGCCCCTTGCTTATGCGTTGGCTGATGTCGTGGTTTCAAGCTCAATTGAACCAGAGGCATTTGGGAGAGTAGCCGTAGAGGCCCAAGCTATGCAAAAGCCTATAATTGCAACTAAACTAGGAGGATCAATGGAAACAGTTCTTAATAACAAGTCAGGGATTCTTTATAAGTTTGACGATCCTCGAGAATTGGCTAAAAATATTAATTCTTTTATGGAAACAGATAAATTGGCATTGAATATAATGGGTGTTGAAGGTAGAAAAAACGTAGTAAAAAAATTTGATGTTGAAAAAATGTGTCAAAGTACATTTAGTGAATATAAAAAGCTTCTAAATTTATAATGCCAAATATTCAGCTCTTAGATGGAAAAAAAATTCCTTTTGATAAAAAAATTAATGGTTTTGATCTAGTCAAAAAAATAAGTAAATCTCTTGAGAAAAAAGCGCTTATCATGGAAGTTGATGGAGCCCTAAAAGACTTAAGTTTTGAAATTACAAAAAATTCTAAAGTAAAGATAATTACTGCAGATGACAAAGATGGTTTAGATGTTCTTAGACACGATGCTGCCCATATTATGGCCATGTCTGTTCAAGAACTTTTTCCTGGTACACAAGTTACAATAGGACCAGTAATTGAAAATGGATTTTATTATGATTTTGCTAGAAAGGAACCTTTCACTTCAGAGGATTTAGAAAAGATTGAAAAAAAAATGTCAGAAATAATTGACAGAAATGTTAAAACTAGAAGAGAAGTTTGGGAAAGAGAAAAAGCAATTAAACATTTTAAAAAAATTGGCGAAAAATATAAAGCTGAAATAATTGAAAGTATTCCGAAAGGAGAGGAGCTTTCAATTTACCATCATGGAGAAACTTGGCACGATTTATGTAGAGGTCCACATTTACCTTCATCTGGAAAAATTGGAAAAGCTTTTAAACTAACTAAAGTTTCTGGCGCTTATTGGAGAGGAGACTCCAATAATGAAATGTTACAAAGAATATATGGAACTTGTTGGAGCAGCAAAGAGCAATTAAAATTATATTTAGATAGGTTAGAAGAAGCTGAAAAAAGAGATCACAGAAAACTTGGAAAAGAGATGGATCTATTTCATTTTAGGGAAGAAAGTCCAGGATCTGTATTTTGGCATGAAAAGGGATGGATTTTATTTCAAAGACTCGTCGAGTACATGAGATTTAGACAAAGACTAGATGGTTACAAAGAGATTAATACACCCGAATTGTTAGATAAAACTCTGTGGGAAAAATCTGGTCACTGGGAAAAGTTTGCTGAGCATATGTATACATCAGAAACTCCAGATGAAAAAGTTTTTGCAATAAAACCAATGAATTGCCCAGGTTGTGTTCAGATATTTAATCAAGGTCTTAAAAGTTATCGAGATCTTCCATTAAAACTTTCTGAGTTTGGAAAAGTTCATAGATATGAGCCTTCAGGAGCTTTACATGGACTGCTTCGAGTGAGAGCATTTACACAAGATGACGCCCACATATTTTGCACAGAGGATCAGATAACTGAGGAATGTTTAAGTGTTACAAATTTAATTATAGATATTTATAAAAATCTTGGTTTTGAAAAAGTAATTTTAAAATATTCCGATCGACCTGAAAAAAGAGTCGGTGATAATAAAATTTGGGATAAATCAGAGGCAGCATTGTTAACTGCTATTAAAAAATCAAAACTAGAGTATTCAATTAATAAAGGAGAAGGAGCATTCTATGGACCAAAAATTGAGTTTGTTTTACAAGATGCGATTGGCAGGGATTGGCAATGTGGAACTTTACAAGTTGACTTTAATTTACCAGGAAGACTAGGCGCTTCTTATGTTAGCAAGTCAGGAGAAAAGCAAGTTCCTGTTATGTTGCACAGAGCTTTATTTGGTTCTTTGGAGAGGTTTATAGGTATTTTAATTGAGAATTATGCTGGCAAACTTCCTTTTTGGCTATCGCCTTCACAAGCAGTAGTATGTTCAATAGCAGAAGATAATAATAATTACGCAAAAAAGTTATTTGAAGATCTGTTCAAAGAGAGTATAAAATGCGAAGTGGATTTAAGAAATCAAAAAATTAGCTATAAAATTAGAGAACATTCTTTGGCCAAAGTACCAATGATTTTGGTATGTGGAAAAAAAGAGGAAAAAGACAATACTGTTACAGTAAGGACTCTAGGATCAGATAAGCAAGAAACTTTTAAAAGAGAAGAATTAATTAAACGTATTATTCAATCAAATAAAATGCCAGCCAATTAAGTGTCAAATTTTAAACCAAATTATTTTCAGAGACGAAGCAAGCCCCAAGGGCCAAAAGCAAACGAGCGAATTAAAGCTTTAGATGTACAGGTGATTGGAAGTGAAGGAAATAATTTGGGCGTAATGCAATTAAAACAAGCTATTCAAATGGCTAAGGACGAGGGCCTGGACCTTATCGAAATCTCACCCAATGCTAATCCACCTGTTTGCAAGATTATGGATATGGGTAAATATAAATATGATCTCCAAAAAAAAGCAAATCAAGCTAAAAAAAAACAAAAGATTGTTTCTCTTAAAGAAATTAAATTAAGACCAGGTACAGAAATACATGATTATAATTTTAAAATTAAAAATGCAAAAAAATTTATTTCTAAAGGTGATAAAGTAAAATTTACAGTTAAATTTAAAGGAAGAGAAATGCAGCATGTTGAATTAGGTAAAGATCTTATGAAGAGGATTATTGAAGATACAAAAGATATTGGTAAGGTAGAAACACACCCGAAATTCGAAGGCAGACAAATGATAATGATAATTCAGCCCAATTAATCTTGAATATTAGCGTCTTGTAAAAAAAAGGTAATGTATATATAACCCGAATAAATTATGCCAAAACTTAAAACTAAAAGCTCCGCAAAAAAAAGATTTAGAATAACTGCAAGAGGTAAAGTCAAAATGCCTCAAGCAAATAAAAGACATGGTATGATTAAAAGAACTAACAACCAAATAAGGAAACAAAGAGGAACTACGATAATGTCAAAACAAGACTCAAAGATAGTTAAATCTTATATGCCTTATAATTTAAGAGGATAGTATGGCTAGAACTAAACGAGGAGTAATTAGTAAAGCAAAACATAAAAAAGTTTTAAAAGCTGTAAAAGGTCAGTACGGCAGAAGAAAAAACACTATTCGTGTTGCAAGACAAGCAATGGAAAAGGCAATGCAATACGCTTACAGAGATAGAAAAGCAAAAAAAAGAGATTTTAGATCCTTGTGGATCCAGAGAATAAATGCAGGTGTAAGAACTGAAGGTTTGACTTATTCAAGATTTATTAATGGCCTAGCTAAGTCAAAAATCAAATTAGATAGAAAAGTATTGGCAGAACTAGCCTATAATAACCCAGAAGTATTCAAATCTATTGTAAAAAAAGTTCAATCATCCCTTAACTAATTAAGGTCTTTGATTTATCTTATAAATTATAAAAGAATCAAAATTTATGAGTGATCTAAATAATATTTTAATCAGTTTTGAAAGTAAATTTTCTACAATCAAAAATAAAGATGATTTACAAAATCTCAAGTCAGAATTTTTTGGAAAAAATGGGTCTATATCTACTCAATTTAAAAAAATGGGTTCACTGAATCCTGAAGAAAGAAAAAATTTTGCTAAAGAATTAAACACAATTAAAGACCAGCTAACATCTAAAATAGAAAAAAAATTTAAAGATTTTGAAAATCTTGAAATAAATCAGAAACTCAAAGACGAAAAAATAGATATCACTTTACCAATAAGATCTATTCAACAAGGTAAAATTCATCCTGTTTCTCAAGTGATTGACGAAATATCTTCTATTTTTTCTGAGGTAGGATTTTCCGTTGCTGAGGGCCCAGACGTAGAGTCTGAACATAATAATTTTACAGCTTTAAACACACCGGAAGATCATCCAGCAAGAGATATGCACGATACTTTTTATCTTGATAGAGATAAAAAAACACTTTTAAGAACTCATACCTCTCCTGTTCAAATAAGAACTATGCTAAATGGTAACCCCCCCTTTAAAATTATTGTGCCTGGCAGAACCTACAGATGCGACAGTGACCAAACTCATGCACCTATGTTTCACCAGTTAGAAGGTTTGCACATAGATAAGAATATAACCATGGGTCATCTCAAGGGTTGTCTAAATTATTTTATAAGAGAGTTTTTTGAGGTTAAGAAAATTAAAATGAGATTTAGACCTAGTCATTTTCCATTTACAGAACCATCGGCCGAGGTAGATATTGGTTACAAAATTGAAAACGGTAAAATTGTAATTGGAGAGGGAGATAAGTGGTTGGAGATCTTAGGGTGCGGAATGGTTCATCCTAATGTTTTAAGAAATACAAAAGTTGACCCTAAAATATACCAGGGCTTTGCTTTTGGAATGGGTATCGATCGTCTTGCAATGCTTAAATATGGAATAAATGATTTAAGAGCATTTTTTGAAACTGACTACAGGTGGCTCAATCATTTTGGCTTTGACCCATTAGATGTTCCAACTAATTATAGAGGATTAAGCAGATGATTCTAACATTATCTTGGTTAAAAAATCACTTAAATACCAAAGCCAGTATAAATGAAATAATAGAAAAATTGACAAATATTGGATTAGAAGTTGAAAGTGTAAAAGAAGGCTCTGGTAATTTATCAGAATTTAAGATTGCAAAAATATTAAAAACTGAAAAGCACCCAAATGCGGATAAGCTAAAGCTTTGCGATGTAACAATCGGGGGATCTTCTGTTGTTAAAGTTGTCTGTGGCGCAGAAAATGCAAGAAATGGTTTGGTTACAGTTTATGCTCCTCCTGGAGCCACAATACCGAAATCAAAAATGAAATTAAAAATAGCTAAAATAAGAGGAGTAGAGTCAAAAGGAATGCTTTGTTCTGAGAGCGAACTAAATTTATCAAAGGAAAGTGATGGGATTATAGAGCTCAAAAATATGTCTAACAAAATTGGCAAAAGTTTTTTTAAAAATTCTAGTGAAAAAGTAATTGATTTATCCATAACACCTAATCGTCCTGATTGTTTAGGGATCAGAGGAATAGCTCGAGATTTATCAGCCGCTGGACTGGGCAAATTATTAGACCTTAAAAAAAATAAGATTAATCAGAAAAAAAATCAAAGCATCAAAATTTCAATAACTAAAGAGAAAAATCATGGCTGTCTTACATTTGGTAGTTGTTTAATAACAGGAATAAAAAATCAAGAAAGTCCTAAATGGTTAAGAGATAAAATTAATTCTTTAGGTCTTAAACCGATTTCAGCAGTAGTAGATATCACCAATTACGTAATGTTTGATTTAAACAGGCCTTTACATGCTTACGATGCCGATAAAATTGATAAAGAAATAATTGTCAGAAACTCAAAAAAGGGTGAAAGTTTTACTGCTCTTGATGATAAAAAATATACTCTTCAAAAAGATATGTGTGTTATAACTGACAAAAGTGGAGTTCTAGGTTTAGGAGGCGTTATTGGCGGAACTAGGTCTGGCACAGAAATAGAAACGAAAAATATTTTACTTGAGTCAGCTTATTTTCATCCATCTTCAATAAGAAAAACTTCAAAACTGCTTGGTCTGGAAACCGACGCTAAATACAGGTTTGAAAGAGGAATAGATCCCAATTCGGTGATTGATGGTCTAAAAATTGCTACAGATTTAATTCTAAAAATCTGTGGAGGGGAGGCAAGCAAGTTTAATGTTACAGGAAAAAAAGAATATAAAAATAAATCAATTGAACTTGAAGTAAGTAAATTTAAAAAAATAATTGGCTTTGCAATAACAGAGAGTGAAATAAAAAAAATATTCAATTCTCTTGGGTTTTCGACTAAATCTGGAAAAAAAATTCTTAAAGTTCTTGTCCCTACATGGAGACCAGACGTTAATCAGGAAATAGACTTAATAGAGGAACTTATTAGAATAAAAGGATTCGATAAGATAAATCTTGTAGAACCTGAAAAAGTAAGAAACGAAGAAACTCTAAACTTCCAACAAAAATTATTTCACCTTGGTCAACGATCTATATCCAGCAAAGGTTACTATGAAGCTGTTACATGGTCATTTACTGATCAAAAAATTGATAATTTGACTTGTGAAAGTGCAGCTCCAATTTCTATAATCAATCCAATTTCAAATGATTTAAATGTATTAAGAAGATCAATATTTTCTAATTTACTTTTTTATTTAAAGAAAAACCATGACAGAGGATTTCAAGATATTTCTTTATTTGAAATTGGGCCAGTTTTTTATGGAAAAAAACCTGGAGAACAACAGACTGTAATAGGTGCAGTCAAGTCAGGACAAATAAATAAAAAAAGTTGGTCTGAAAAAACAAGAAATGTAGATATTTTTGATATGAAGACAGATGTAATAAAAACTTTAATTGAAATGGGAATTAATGAAGATCATTTAATAGTAAGCGATAAATCAAAAAATTGCTACCACCCAGGTAGATCTGGTTCAGTAAACTTCAAAACTAGCAATGGAATATTATTAGCTCAATTTGGAGAAATTCACCCATCAATTATTTCTAAATTAGATTACAAAGAAAAAAATATTTATGGATTTGAAATTTTTTTAGACAATATTCCTAAACCAAATAAAAAGATGAGAGTTTTAAAAGAAAACTTCAAATTCTCTGACTTCCAAATATCTGAGAGGGATTTTGCTTTTGTAATTGATAAAAATTACCAAGTAGGTAGTTTAGATAGGATTATTAAAGATCTTGATAGGAATATCAAATCGGTAAATATATTTGATGTCTTCGAAGGTGGAAATTTGCCAACCGATAAAAAATCCGTAGCAATTAATGTTTCATTACAAGCAGAAGACAGAACTCTCTCTGATAATGATTTAAATCAAATTAGTGAAAAAATCATAAAAGAAGTAGAAAATAAAACTGGCGGGAATATCAGATCATAATGTCAGACATAAATAGAATTCGTAATTTTTCAATAATTGCGCATATTGATCACGGCAAATCAACCATTGCGGATAGAATAATTCATAAATGTGGCGGATTGACTGATCGTGAAATGAAACAACAAGTTCTCGATTCAATGGATATTGAAAGAGAGAGAGGGATAACAATTAAAGCACAAACGGTTAAGTTAAAATATAAATCAAAAGACGGTAAAGAATATACATTAAATATAATTGACACACCTGGCCATGTTGACTTCGGATATGAAGTTAGTCGTTCTCTTTCTGCTTGCGAGGGATCACTATTAATAGTTGATAGCACACAAGGTGTTGAGGCTCAAACTCTAGCAAATGTTTACCAAGCTCTTGAAATTAATCATGAGGTAATTCCAATATTAAATAAAATTGATTTACCAGCCTCAGACATAGATAAAACAAAACAAGAAATTGAAGATGTTGTTGGAATTGATACTTCTAATGCTATTCCGTGTTCAGGAAAAACCGGTGAAGGAATAGATGATATTCTAGAAGCAATAATTAATAACCTTCCATCACCTAAAGGAAAAAAAGACGAAAAATTAAAATGTTTATTGGTAGATAGTTGGTACGATAGTTACTTAGGTGTAGTAATTTTAGTGAGAGTTTTAGATGGAAAAATAAAAAAAAATATGAAAATAAAACTTCTGTCTAATAATCAAGAACATATAATTGAAAAAGTAGGAGTATTCACACCTAAACCTATTGATGTAAACGAATTAAATTCTGGTGAAATAGGATTTATAATAACAGGAATTAAATCTTTATCAGAAACAAAAGTAGGTGACACGATATGTGATGCCTCGGACCCAATAACCAATCCTTTACCAGGATTTAAACCAAGTAAACCAGTAGTTTTCTGTGGGCTTTTTCCTGTTGACAGTTCTGAGTTTCAGAAACTTAAAGATGGTTTAGCAAAACTTAAATTAAATGATGCGAGTTTTTCTTATGAGCCAGAATCTTCAAGTGCTTTAGGATTGGGTTTTAGATGCGGTTTTTTAGGCTTATTACATCTTGAAATAATTACAGAAAGATTAGAGAGAGAGTTTGACGTAAATTTAATAACAACTACCCCAGGTGTAATTTATAAAGTTCACAAACAAAAAGGTGAAGTTATCGATTTACAAAATCCCACTAACATGCCTGACCCTTCGCAAATAGAAAAAATAGAAGAGCCATGGATTAAATCAACAATTATTACTCCGGACGAGTATTTAGGATCAATAATAAAAATATGCCAAGACAAAAGAGGTATACAAACAAATTTAAGTTATTCAGGGAAAAGAGCGGTTTTATCTTATGACCTTCCTTTGAATGAAGTAGTATTTGACTTTAATGATCGACTTAAATCGGTTTCAAGCGGATATGCTAGTTTTGATTATGAAATCTCAGGATACAGGGAGGGAGCTCTAGTCAAGCTTGGCATACTTGTGAACGGTGAGCCAGTAGACGCATTAGCAATGATAATTCACAAAGAATTTGCACAAAAGACAGGTAGACAAGTATGCGAAAAATTAAAAGATTTGATTCCGAGACATAACTTTATGATACCTGTTCAGGCAGCAATCGGTGGTAAAATTATTGCAAGAGAGTCAATTAAAGGATTTAAAAAGGATGTTCTTACTAAAATCCATGGAGGCGGAGCTATGGATAGAAAAAGAAAACTTTTAGAAAAACAAAAAAAAGGTAAAGCAAGATCTAAACAATTTGGCAAAGTTGAAATCCCCCAAGAAGCATTTATTGGTGTTCTTAAAATCAATAAGGAAACATGAAAAATTCACTTTATTTGATTTCAAATGAGAAAATATTTCAAAACAATGAAATGTCTTTCTGCGATAATTTAGACATGAAATCTACACCTGAGGGCTTAAACAAACATTTTGATGTAAATGTAATTGCAAGAAAAAGTAATGTTCGTAGATCTCAAAAAATACATCTTAAAAATGTCAAAACGTTCTCAAATATTTTTTCTTATATTTTTGAGGTAGCTCAATCTTTAAAACAAAATAATTCTCAATTTTTAATAATTTCATTAACCCCTTTTACATTTTTAGCAGGCATTGTTTTAATACTTTACGGTAAAAAACCTTATCTTTACTTGAGAAGTAATGGTTATGATGAATACAAAATTATTTTAGGCGTATTTGGAAAATTTATTTATCATTTAATGTTTATTGTAATTACCAAGTTTTCAATTTTAATAAGTTGTAGAGAGTATATTTTAATGGGTAAAAAGGGAAATATTGTTTCGCCTTCGCAACTTGATACGTCATGGCACCAAAATCATGTAAGACCGTCAATGAGCGAGATAAGGTTGTTATATGTAGGAAGAATTAAGAAAGAAAAAGGTATTTTTTCTCTTTTGAATCTTTTAAAAGATCAATCCAAAATTAATCTTACAATTGTTGGAGCAAGCGAAGAAGACGCTAAAATAGTTCAATCAAACGTAAGTGTTTTAAAAATTATTAAAGAAAAAAAAGAATTAATTAATTTATACGATGAAAATAACATTACGATTTTGCCTTCATATACCGAGGGTTATCCGATGGTAATATTAGAGTCACTTTCAAGACATAGACCTGTTATTATTTTTAAAGAGATAGAGCATGTGATAAAAAATAGGAAAGGCATATTTGTTTCTAATAGAGATAATGCTAGTCTTTTAGAAAAAATTAATTATATAATTGGCAATTATAATTCTATACAAGAAAGTATAAAATCAAATAAATTACCAGATAATGACTCTTTTATAGGTCAGTTGAAAGAAATATTATCTAAAAATTGATTTATGAATAAAAATATTTTTACAGCAATAAAAAATTTGAAATAAATAATAGTATTAGTTAATAATTCAATATGGAAAAAAATGATAGTAATAAAAGTTTTGGTATTCTTTTTTTTATTGTTTTTTTAATAATAGCTATTTGGCCTGTGCTTACGTCCGAATCTATAAGAGTTTGGGCTATAATCTTATCATTAATATTTTTAGTTCTTGGTATTATTAATTCAAAGTTACTTACACCTTTTAAAAAAATCTGGATCAAACTTGGGGAAATTTTAGGCAAATTTATAGCACCGATAGTAATGGGTTTTATTTACTTTTTGATTATTACTCCTATTGGTCTTTTTATGCGTTTAATAAAAAAAGATTTATTGAGTATTAAATTTCACAAAGAAAAATCTTATTGGATTAAGAGGTCTAAAAATATTAATACTATGAAAAGGCAATTTTAAATGCTTAGTTTTATAAAAGAATTTTACTCCTTTTTAAAAGAAAGAAAAAAATATTGGCTGCTACCAATAATTATTATTTTGGCTTTATTTGGCGCACTTATAGTTCTTAGCCAAGGTTCAGTAGTAGCACCTTTTATTTACACAATTTTTTAATAAGTAAATATTTTATAATTATGGGAAATAATTAATAATGAAATCTATACTAGGTATTTCAGCATTTTATCATGATAGCGCTGCTGCATTATTAATAGATGGAAAAATTATAGCTGCGGCACAAGAAGAAAGATTCACAAGAAAAAAACATGATCCAAGCTATCCTTACAATTCTATAAAGTATGTTTTGGATGAAGCTAAATTAAATCTTAGTCAAATTGATCAGATAGTATTTTATGAAAAACCTTTTTTAAAATTTGAGAGATTACTTGAAACTTATCTTGCTTTTGCCCCGAGAGGGTTTTCTACTTTTTTGATGTCTATGCCACTATGGTTAAGAGAAAAGCTATTTCAAAAAAATTATATATTTAATCAACTTAAAAGAAACGATAAAGAATTTAACGATATTGATAAAATTAGTTTTTCCGAGCATCATTTTAGTCATGCAGCTAGCGCTTTCTTTCCTTCACCTTTTGAAGAAGCAGTAGTTTTGACTCTAGATGGAGTCGGTGAATGGGCCACAACAACATTAGCAATCGGTCGAGGCAATAAGCTATCGATGATAAAAGAAATTTACTTTCCCCACTCGATTGGCTTACTTTATTCAGCTTTTACCTACTACACTGGATTCAAAGTGAATAGTGGTGAATACAAAGTAATGGGTTTGGCACCTTATGGTGAACCAAAATACACAGATTTGATATTGAAAGAATTAATAGATGTAAAAGAGGACGGCTCATTTAGGTTAAATATGAAATATTTTAATTTTGCAACTGGACTTACCATGACGAACCAAAAATTTTCAAAATTATTTGGACATAAAGTTAGAGATCCAAATAAAGAATTACTTACCCAATTTCATATGGATATTGCTTCCTCAATCCAAAGGGTTATTGAAATTATAGTTTTAAAATTAGTTAAAAATATACAAAAAGAAACTAATACTAAAAATTTATGTTTGGCTGGAGGTGTTGCTTTAAATTGTGTAGCTAATGGAAAAATTGTAAAAAATAAAATTTTTGAAAATATTTGGATACAGCCTGCGTCAGGTGATGCGGGAGGTTCATTGGGTGCAGCCTTAGCCTTTTGGCACCAAGAATTGTCAAAACCAAGGCAAATTATTAAATCAAAAGATACCATGAACGGCTCTTATCTTGGTCCACAATTTAATGAAAAAAAAATTGAAAATAGTTTAAACGAGCTTAAAGCAAAGTTTAATAAATATGATGAGAAACATCTTTTAGAAAATGTTGCTAATGAACTTAAAAATGGAAAAATTGTAGGTTGGTTCCAAGGACGAATGGAATTTGGACCAAGAGCTTTAGGTTGCAGATCTATTATCGCAGATCCTAGATCTGAAAAAATGCAAAAAAATTTAAATTTAAAAATTAAATTTAGAGAGAGTTTCAGACCATTTGCCCCTTCTGTATTAAGAGAGGATTTAAATGATTGGTTTGATTTAAACTGTGACAGCCCGTATATGCTTTTAGTTGCTGATGTAAAAGAAAATATTCAAATCAAAGAGTCTGAAAATGATAAAAAATTATTTGGTATAGAAAGATTGAATTTAAAAAGATCCTCTATTCCCGCTGTTACACATGTAGATTATTCTGCAAGAATTCAAACAGTGCATAGGGAAACTAATCCTAGGTATTACGAATTATTAAAAAATTTTAAAAAAATAACAAACTGTCCAATACTCGTTAACACCTCATTTAATATAAGAGGAGAACCTATAGTTTGTTCAGTGGAGGATGCCTTTAAATGTTTTATGGGAACAGAGTTGGATATTTTAGTTTGTGAAAATTTTGTTTTACAAAAAAAGGATCAAGATAAAAATCTTATTAATAATTACAAAGGGCAAATAGAACTTGATTAAAATAAATGAGCAATTTTAAAAAATTTTTTTATATATCACTAGCAAATATTTTACTGTTGTTTTTTATAGAAATTATTTTTACCTTTTTCTTTATATTTCATGCAACGAATTATTATGGACCATTAGCGAGAATATTTCTGAATGAAAAAAAAGTTATCGATAAAACTGTTTTGTATAGTATCAAGTTTAGCAAAAAAACTGGAATGTATGTCCCAGGAGAATATAGTTTTAATAAAATTAATCATCGTGTTAACAATTTTGGATTTATAGGTGAAGAAGTATCTATTAATAATAAAACCGGATGTAGAATAGTTGCTTTAGGAGGATCAACCACTGCTGGTACAGAAACTGAAAAACCATATCCAAATATTTTAGAAAAATTATTAAATAAAAATAAATTTAATTGTGACGTTCTTAATTTTGGTTTTTCAGGAAAAGCATTAAATTTTCTTGAAAAATTATTTGTAAATGAAGCTTCGAAATTTAACCCTAATGTACTTTTAATAATGAGCAATAGAAACTCAGTCATGTATGATTCCTATATTACAAGTGCAGCTGCTACAGACATAGTAAAAAATAAATTTGATTTAAAATTATACGAATTAAAAAATTTTTTATTTTTAGAAGTTATGACTTATAGATTTTTAAGTTTAGCTTACAACAGAACGCTCAGTCTATTATTAGATGATAAGAATAAAATTATTAGCCCTTTTAATCCCAGAAACTTTCACTCTATAAAATATTTTCAAAATGGTTATAAAGATCAAATATTAAGAATTAATAGCTATTGCAAAGAAAAAGGTATTAAATTAGTTTTAATTAAACAGGCTTATTTTATTGATCCGGATTTTCAAAAAAATATTTATTCTTTGACGAAAGATGAACTTATAGAAAAATTGATAAATTATAACACTGAAAAAGAATTTACAGATAAAATAGAATTGTTTTGGACGTATACTAATGCTATTTTAAATAAAAATTTAGATGAAATAGCTGCTGAGGATAAAAACATTTTTATAGTTGATCCTACTGCGAATTTGTATTCAAAAAATAAGCTGTTTCATTTTCAAAAAGACGGCTTACATCTAACTGAAAAAGGTAATTATGTTATTGCAAAAGAAATATTTGAAAATCTCGTATTATCAAAATTAATAAAAAATTAACTGAATGAATTTAGTTTATAAATTAGTTGATAAGTTTTTAATGAATGATTTTTCAAAACCTATTTCAACAATAATAAATAATAACTTGAAACAAGAGATTGTAATATTTGATGTTGGTTGTTTTCAAGGAAATTTTTCAAGAAGTTTAAAAAAAGAAATCAAAAAAAAAGCAAAATTTTTTTTATTCGATCCTAATCCAAATTTAGAGATTGTTGATTTTAAATATCAGAAGTTAGCATTTTCAAATGATAGAAAAGTAAAAAAATATTATTTAAATAACTTCTTTCCATCTTCTGGAGGGTCGCTTAACACTATCCATATGAGAGACCAATTATGGAATTTTACAAGAAAACTTGTTACAGGAAATCTTAAAAAACAATGGAATAGTTTTGACGTAAACACAGACACAATAGATAACTATTGTAAAGACAACGATATAGACTGTATTGATATTTTAAAAATTGATACAGAAGGATCTGAAATTGAGGTGCTAGAAGGCGCAAAAAATATGTTAAATAAAACAAGTATTGTTTTAATTGAAGTATTAGATGAAAAAAAAAAATTCAAAGAGAAATATCAGAGAGTAATAGATATATTAGAAAAAAATTACAACTTTAATAAAACTTTAGAAAAAAGAATATGGTCCCTTGGAACATTAAGTAATATGAAGGCAATGGATATATTATTTAAAAAATAAATGGAGAGGTGGCCGAGTGGTTGAAGGCGCACGCTTGGAAAGCGTGTAAACGGGAAACCGTTTCGAGGGTTCGAATCCCTCTCTCTCCGCCATTTATTATCCACATACAACCAAAAAGAGTCTTAAGATTAAAGCACGAATCATTTAAATTATATTTAAGGGCAGCTGAGGGAGACTGAGGCTGCCTTTGTTATTTAAGGTCTTTTAATTCCTATCACTTCTAAATTCGCTGTTCGTTTAATTCTTTCAATAGTTTGATTGATACTCATAATTACTGTTTTTTTCATTGGTCCGTAAGCGTGAATAAGTTTTTTATTTGATAGAGCTATTGCAACGTGACCTTTCCAAAAAATAAGATCATTTCTTTTGATATTTTTCAATTTGATATTTTTTTTAAAATATTTTACCTGGTCTTTTGCATCTCTTGGACAATATCTTTTATTAAAATTAAAAAAAATTTGTACTAGAGCAGAGCAATCAATTCCTCTAAAAGATTTACCGCCCCACTTATATTTTATATTTTTAAAAATCTTAATTTTTTTAAAAAGATTTTTATTTTTATAAGAAAGTGGTTTTACATCTTTTAAACTTATCCAACCTTTTTCAAATTTAAGAAAATTTCCTTTTTTTTCTAAAACTTTTATTTTCGAACCAAAAGTTAACCTATTAATCTCATTTCGTTTATTTGGAAATTTATAAACTTTTGCTTTTAAGATTACTATTTTGTGTGAAGGTTTGAGGAAGTGAGAAAAGTTTTTATTAACTACGTAACCTTTATAATTATCCTCATTAATTTTTACCTTAAGCCATTTTTTGGTTTTTTTTGTAATTAAGAAACTATCTCCATAAATCATTTGTGTCACTATTTCAGATTTATTAGAGGGATTTTTATAGAGATTTATTATTGATAAGTTATTTGTTAAGTATTTAACCATTTAATTTAAGTTTATCTTTAATCATGTAAAGGAAGATAAGAGAAGGTATTACCATTAATGCAGTGATTATAAAGAAAATACCCCAATCTCCATTTAACCAATCAACTAAAGCTCCAGATGATGCAGCCAAAGTTGTTCTTCCAGCTGTACCGATGGAGGCAAGAAGAGCATATTGAGTAGCAGTATAGGTTCTATCAACAAGCATTGAAATAAAAGCAACAAATGCTACAGTCGCAAATGCTGCTGCCATGTCATCAAAAATAACTGCAATGGCAAACAATAACTCTGATTTTCCTGACCAAGCTAGCAAAGAAAATAATAAATTTGTGGAAGCCATTAATACACCAGATACAAACATTGCTTTAATCACCCCGGAGCGAATTGCAAATAATCCGCCAATTAGAGTAAAAATTACTGTTGTGACCCATCCAAGACCCTTCGAATAAAGGGCTATATCTGATTTTGTAAATCCAATCTCTTTATAAAAAATTACTGACATTCTACCTAAGAAAGCTTCACCAATTTTAAAAAGAAAGACGAATCCTAAAATTGCTATTGCAATATTAAAACCATTTTTTTTGAAAAAACTAATTACTGGCCCTATCACAGTTCCTGCTAACCAAGCAAAGATTTTAGCTAAAATATTTGAAGAACCAAGTTTGTCCTCAATCATTTTATCAGTTTGCCTTTGACTCTCTGCTCTATTAATTGGCAGAGGTTCATTAACAAACATAAGACAAATGTTGCAAAAAATAATAACTATTCCTAAAATTAAAAAAGTTATTTGCCAATAGTTTTGAAAGCCGGCTTGCTGAAAGAAGTCAGCTGAATTAAGAGCCACCACCCCACCAATCTTATATCCAGTCCACCAACCGACTACGGCCATCGCCGCGCCTGCCTGCATGGACTTGCCTTCGTGCTCACCAATTTGTTCAATTCTTAAAGCATCTACAGTTATATCTTGGGTCGCTGATGCAATTGCAATTATAAGACCTATGCTTATTACTAATGTTAAATTTGCAGTCGGATTTATTAAGCTCCAACTAATTAAGCTTAACAAGATTATGGTTTGCATAACAATAATCCATCCACGCCTGTGACCTACTTTTTTAGTTAGCCACGGGACTCTAACTCTATCGATAATTGGAGCCCAAAGATAATTAAAAGCGTAAACAGCAAAAATTAAACCTGCCCAACCAATTGTACTTCGGCTTAATCCATCTTCTTGCAACCAAAGACTTAAACTACTTCCTATAATCACCCATGGAAAACCACTAATAGCTCCAAGTAATAATATTTTGATCATCCTTTGATCAAAATACACTTTAAAAGTTTCTGATAATGTTTGTTTTTTATATATCTCCATAATTTAATTTCTCCAAAAAGATGGGAAAAATAAAACTAAAATAGCAAATAATTCTAATCTACCTAACAACATACCAAAAGCTAAAATCCATTTGGAGATATCTGGAATATTTTTATAATTACCATCGGGACCTATTATATCACCTAACCCAGGCCCAACGTTTGAAATTGCACTTGCAGCTCCAGAAACAGCTGTTAAAAAATCTAGCCCTGTTAAAGATAACATTAGTGCAATAATAAAAAATATTAATAAGAAAGAAAAAATAAAAGTAATTACAGATTTCATAAAATCATCAGAAATTTTTTGATTATTATATTTTACTATAATTACACTATTAGGTGAAATTAACTTCTTAATTTGATTTTTTAAAAAAACAAGCAACATTTGAAGCCTAAATATTTTAATTCCACAAGCTGTTGACCCAGCACACCCACCTATGAACATTAAGAATAGAAAAAATATTAAAGAAAATTTTCCCCATAAACCAAAATCATCAGTTACATAACCAGTCCCTGATAAGATAGATATCACGTTAAAGAAAGATATTCTAAAATTGTCTATAATTGACGTTTCGTCACTAATTATAAAAAGATAGATAAACATTATTACAATAGATAAAGACAAAATATTAATTAGCCCTTTGATTTGTATATCCTCGATAAAAATTTTCTTATTACCTTTGATAAATTTAAGATACGAAATAAAAGGTATGCTACCCAAAATAATAAAAATACTAGCAACTAGTTCTATATTAGAACTACTGAAAAAACCTATAGACTCGTTATGTGTTGAAAATCCACCCGTAGCTATTGTGGTCATTGAGTGAGCTATACTATCAAAAATTGACATTCCAAAAAGCCAATAAAAAAAAGCACATAAAGAAGTTAAAACAAAATAAGTTAATATAAGAATTGTTGCCACCTCTAAAGTCCTTGGAAGAATTTTTTCAGTAGATAATGGACCTTCCATTTTAAAGAGCTGCATGCCTCCTACTTTTAGCAAAGGTAGAATTGTAATTGCCATTACAATAATACCTATACCACCTAACCATTGCATAATTGCCCTCCATAGCAAAATACTTTTTGGGGTCTCATCTAAATTTGTTATTACTGTAGCTCCTGTAGTAGTAATGCCTGACATACTTTCAAAAAAAGCCTCACTTATAGAAAATGATACTGGAGATAATAAAAAAGGTAGACTTCCAAATACTGCAATTAGAAACCAAGCAAGTGCAGAAAATAGAAAAATTTGCTGGAGATTTAATTTATACTGTTTTTCTAAATTAGAGAGAATAAATAAAATACCAATGAAGATTGTAATAAAAGAGGCCCCAATAAAACTGTGACTATTTTCTTGTGTTAATACCTGAATTGAATAGGGAATAAGCATTGAGCAACCTAAAATCGCAAGCAAAACACCTATTAAAAAAAAAACTGTTTTATTTGATGACATCTAAATTGAGACTATTTAATTACTAAAAAAATTCAACTGTATTTAATAAATTAAAAACTGTATTTTATAAAGAAAATTTTATAAACCTCTATTATGCTAGATAATAATGTGATTCAATCTGTTTCAGCATGGCCTTTTGTAGAAATAAGAAATTTGCTTAAAGAGAGAAAAGACTTAATTAAATCGAAAAAAAAAATTATTTTTCAAACGGGTTATGGGCCTAGTGGTTTGCCGCATATAGGAACTTTTGGAGAAGTGGCAAGAACTACAATGATGATAAATGTATTACATCAAATAGATAAAATAGATACAGAACTAATTACTTTTTCTGACGACATGGATGGTTTGCGAAAAGTACCTGAAAATATTCCAAACGACGAAATATTAAAAAAAAACCTAGGCAAGCCTCTTACTTCAATTCCTGATCCTTTTGGCAAGTTTAATAGTTTTGCTGAGCACAATAACACGATGCTAAAACAATTTTTAAAAAAGTTTAATTTTGAATTTTCATTTAAGAGTTCAACTGAAAATTATAAAAATGGTAAGTTTAATGAATCACTAAAAAGAGTGGCAGAAAAATATGAAGAGATTATGAATATAATATTGCCAACATTAAGATCTGAAAGAAGAAAGACTTATTGTCCTTTTCTGCCTTTGTGCCCAGATACAGGAAAAGTATTAGAAATACCAATGTTAAATTTAGAAAAAAATACTGGCAAGATAACATTTGATAATAATGGTAAAAAAATTCAAACAGATATTTATAATGGTAATTGTAAATTACAGTGGAAAGTAGACTGGGCAATGAGATGGTTTACTTTTGATGTAGATTTCGAAATGTACGGTAAAGATCTGACAGAGAGCGCAATACTATCAAGCAAAGTTTGTAAAGTATTAGGCAAGACACCTCCTAGTGGCTTTGCTTATGAACTCTTTTTGGATGAGAAAGGTGAAAAAATTTCAAAATCAAAAGGAAACGGTATAACTATAGAGGAGTGGCTTAATTATGCATCACCTGAAAGTCTCTCTTTATATATGTTTCAAAATCCTAAACGAGCAAAAAAACTTTACTCAGATGTTGTACCTAAAGCAGTAGATGAATATTTATCTTTAATTGAAAAATTCCCAATGCAAAAAATTAAAGACCAGCTTTCCAACCCTGTTTGGCATATACACAATGGAAAACCACCTAATGAAAAAATTGTTATGTCATTTTCAATGCTTCTTAATCTTGTTGGCTCAAGTAATGCAGATGACAAAAAGATATTATGGAAATTTATAAATAGGTTCCATAAAAATGTTAATCCTGAAAGTAATCCAATTTTGGATAGTCTTACAAAGCATGCTATTAAATTTTTTAAAGATAAACTTAAACCAAAAAAAATATATAAAAAACCAACCGAGAAAGAAAAAAAAGCCCTAACAAAACTTGCTCAAGCTATTGAAAAAATAAATGATAATACGCCACCTGAAGAAATTCAAACAATTGTTTACTCAACAGGAAAAGAAAATGGTTACGAAAAAAATCTAAGAGACTGGTTTAAACTAATTTATCAAGTTCTGTTTGGCGATATCGATGGACCAAGAATGGGATTTTTCATTAGTTTTTTTGGTGTTCAAGAAACAATTAAACTGATAAAAGATAAAATTAATTAAATGTACTCACTGTTAAAGCCATTTATTTTTAAAATAGATCCGGAAATGGCACACGATTTAGCAATTAAATCTTTAAAATATAATTTTTTACCCGAAGATATATTTAAGGTTCAAGAGGAAGAAATTCTCGAGACAAAAATATTTGATACAAAAATAAAAAATCCAATCGGTCTAGCAGCTGGTTTTGATAAAAGCGCAGAAGTATACAATTCTTTATTCAGATTCGGATTTGGATTTATTGAGATTGGAACAGTTACTCCAAGAGAACAGTATGGGAATCCAAAACCAAGAGTTTTCAGACTCGAAAATGATCGAGCTCTTATAAATAGACTGGGTTTTAACAACGATGGCATAGAAAAAGTTTCACAAAGACTTCAAAAAAATACTCCCTCTGGTTTTTTAGGTATTAATATTGGCCCAAATAAAGATAGTGAAAATAGAACTGATGACTACCTTAAATGTATTAAAGAAATTAATACATTTGCTAATTATATTACTATTAATATTTCATCGCCCAATACTCCAGGTTTGAGAGATTTTCATGACCACAGTACTTTAAGAAATTTATTAAAAGACATTACTGATTTCACAAAAAAAAATAATATTCATAAACCTTTAGCTCTTAAAGTGTCACCTGATATAGCTGGTAGTGAAATAGGCTCTATAATTGATTCTATAAAAAGATTTAAAATTAGCGCTATAATTATTTCCAATACAACAGACAAAAACAGAGAAAATTTAATAGGAACACATAAAAGTGAAAAGGGAGGTTTATCCGGGGAGCCTTTAAGTAAAATATCAAATGATTTAATAAAAAAATTTTACAGGGAAACTAAAGGGGATATTATCATTATAGGAGTGGGTGGCATTAGCTCTGGATTAGCTGCTTACGAAAAACTTAAATCTGGAGCTAATTTATTACAATTATATACCGGAATGGTTTATGAGGGTCCCGGAATAGTAAAAAAGATCAAAGGTGAACTAATAGACATACTTAAAAAAGAAAAAATTAAAAATGTGAGTGAAATAGTAGGAACTGGTTCATAATTAGTTCTTGACCAATATAAAGCTTGCAACTATACAATCAATTACTATGACAAAAAAATGTGAACTCACTGGCGTTTTACCACTAAAAGGACACAACGTAAGTCACGCCAATAATAAAACAAAAAGACGTTTCTTACCAAATCTTAAAAAAATTTCATTTAAAAGTGATATTTTAAAAAGAAATATAAGACTAAATGTGAGCAATGCAGCATTAAGAACTGTAGACTTTAAAGGCGGACTAGATAAATTTTTGAAATCAGCCAAGAACAAGAAACTTTCTAAAAGGGTTCAAAAATTAAAATACTCAATAATTTCTCAAAAATAATTTTCATGCATCTGACAAAAGATAAAAAGTTGTTTTTTATATTATCTTTTTCTATGGGATTGGTTGTAATTGCATCAAACTATTTAGTTCAATTTCCAGTACGATTTTATAATTTAGAAAATTTACTCACCTATGGCGCTTTTAGTTATCCAATTACATTTTTAATTACCGACCTGGCAAATAGAGCATTTGGAAAAAATAAAGCTCGCCAAATTGTTTTGGTAGGTTTTTTTATAGGAATAATTTTAACGTTATTTGTATCAACAAATTTTAGTGATGTTATATCAATTAGGATTGCAATAGGCTCTGCTACTGCATTTTTTGTAGCTCAAAATCTCGATATAAATATTTTTGACAAATTAAGAAAAAAAATTTGGTACGTTGCTCCAATGACGTCATCTATAATTGGCTCAGTAATTGATACTTTTCTTTTTTTCTCAATAGCTTTTTACGGTACAGATATACCGTGGTTTACATTAGCATTAGGTGATTTAACTGTGAAATTAATTGTAGCTTTAATAATGTTAGTTCCTTTTAGGATTTTTATTAGCAGGATTAATGATTTTACAGATTTAAAATTTAAAAACTTAAATTACTAGTTCAATACTCTTTTATCGTCTTTAAATAGATCAGTTAGTTGATTAATCATGACATCCCCTAGATCTTGAACATCAGTAATTTTAACCGCTTTTTTATAATATCTGGTAACATCATGACCTATACCTATTGCTAATAGCTCAACATTAGTTTTATCTTCAATCCATTTGACAGTATTCTTCAAATTTGTTTCCAAAAAGTCACTTGAGTTAGTTGAAAGCGTTGAGTCATCAACAGGGGCTCCATCCGAAATAACCATTAAAATTTTTCTCTCCTCTTTTCTCTTTGTCATTTTTTCAAATGCCCATTTTAAGGCTTCACCATCTATATTTTCTTTAAGCAATCCCTCTTTCAACATTAAACCCATGTTTTTTTTTGCTAATCTCCAAGGTGTATCCGCTGACTTGTAAATAATATGTCTCAAATCATTAAGCCTACCAGGAGATTTAGGCTTATCGTTTTTCATCCATAACTCTCTGCTTGATCCACCTTTCCAATGCTTAGTTGTAAAACCTAAAATTTCTACTTTCACAGAACATCTTTCTAATGTTCTTGACAAAATATCAGCACATATAGCTGCCACGGAAATTGGTTTTCCTCTCATTGAACCAGAATTATCAATTAATATAGTCACCAAGGTATCTTTGAACTCAGTTTCTTTCTCTTTTTTAAACGATAATGAGTTCAAAGGGTCAATAATAATTCTTGAAAGTTTTGAAGTGTCTAACATTCCCTCTTCTAGATCAAAGTCCCATGAACGATTTTGCTTAGCTAAAAGTTTTCTTTGAAGCTTATTTGCAAGTTTAGAGATAAAACTTTTTAATTGCAATAATTGTTGATCTAAATTTTGTCTTAATCTAAATAATTCTTCTTCCGACTCGAGCTCTTCGGCAAATATTACTTCATCAAATTCTTTGGTAAAAAATTTGTATTTTTGATCTCCAAAATTATTTTTAACTCTCATTCTTTTTTCAGATTCATTAGAAGTTTCTTCTATTTCTATATCGTTTGAGTCCTTATCATTTTCATCTGCTAAATTATCTAGCTGAGGTATACTGGCATCTATAGCCATCTCTTGATTCTCATCAAATTTAGATTCTTTCTTTTGATCAGACTCATCCTTATTACTAACTTCTTTGTTATTATCGTCCTCTTTTTCATTATCCATTTCCTCATAATCAGAGGTTTCTTCTATTTCTAGGCTTTTAATTATTTCTGAAATGGCTTCATTAAAAATTTCTTGATTGTTTACATTTTCTTTGATTTTACTAATTTTTGTTTTGAAAGCTTTATCAAAATTCTTTTTAAATTTTGAGGGAATCTCTTCAATTTTAAGTTTTTCAATATGTTTAAAAAACTCTCTTCTTAAATAATTTTCAAATGCGAAGTAGATATTTTCTGTTTTGTTTTGAGGGGGTTTTTGTTTTTTGTAGTAACTTATAAGGTTATCTTTTATCCCTTTATATTCCTGTGTTCCTAGAGATTCGTATCTTACTTTTTCAGCTATTTGATACAGCATTTTTGCTATTGACCCAGTTGGTTCAAAATTTTTTAACACCTTCTTATTACAATATCTTAATCTGAGCGATTCGGAGTCTGCCTGGGCCCTAGTTAAGTCAAAATTTATTCTATTTTGAAACTCATTTATTTCGGGTAATCTTAGTTTGTTATCTTCGCTAGAAACATCTTGTCCGCCAAAACTTATTTCAATATCGTCTTTATTTGATATTGATTTTATAGTTGACTTAATTGCAGTTTTAAAACTTTCTAATATTTCTTCTTTTTTTTGCACTTTAAATTTGAACGTTTATAGAAGACTCAGGCAGCTCTTCCCCAAAACACCTTTGATAATATTCAGAAATTATTTTTTTTTCAATTTCATCGCATTTATTTAAAAATGTAACCCTAAAGGCATAACCTTTATCTTTAAATATGCTTGTATTTTCTGCCCAATGCATAACTGTTCTTGGGCTCATTACTGTAGATATATCTCCTAGCATAAATCCTTTTCTAGTTAAATCTGCGACTTTAATCATATTAGATAAAACTTCCTTACCTTCTTTGTTGTTATACTTTTTATTTTTTGCCAAAACAATTTCTAGTTCTTTTTCACTTGAAAGATAATTTAACGTCGAAACAATATTCCACCTGTCCATCTGACCTTGATTTATTTGTTGAGTTCCGTGATAAAGCCCTGTCGTATCACCTAAGCCGACAGTATTTGTTGTTGCAAACATTCTAAAAAAATCATGTTGTTCCAAAACTTTGTTTTTATCAAGTAAGGTAAAATTTCCTTCACTCTCAAGAACTCTCTGAATAACAAACATTACATCGGGTCTTCCAGCGTCATATTCATCAAATACAAGTGCAACTGGATTTTGAATAGACCAGGGTAAAATACCCTCTTTAAATTCCGTTACTTGCTTACCGTCTTTAAGAATTATTGCATCTTTACCAATTAAATCTATTCTACTTATATGGCTATCTAAATTTACTCTCACACACGGCCAATTTAATCTTGCTGCTACTTGTTCAATATGAGTAGATTTTCCTGTACCATGATAACCTTGAATCAAAACTCTTTTATTAAAAGAAAAACCAGCTAAAATTGCTAAAGTTGTATCCTTATCAAATTTATAATCAGGATCAATTTTTGGAACGTATTCGTTTTTTTTAGAGAACCCATTTAGCTCCATATTGCTATCGAAACCAAAAGTTTGCTTAACTGATATCTTAATATCTGGTTTAGTCATAAATTGAGATGTATTCATAATTATTTTTTCCCTAAATTTAGTTTTAATTGACTATATGCCAAAGTAATCTTTTTTAATTTGTCCTCAAATTTTTTACTTCCTTGGTTTTTATCAGGATGATATTTCTTTACAAGGTATTTAAATTTTTGTTGAATTTCTTGCCATTTTGCTGAGTAATTCAATTCTAAAATATCAAAAGCATCCTTTTCTTTGTTGGAAAGATTTGATTTTTTAAAATCTTTAAAACCTGTTGTATTAAAAATATTTAATTTGTCATCTAAGGCATTGTTCCACAATAAATTAAAAAAATTTTCAGAGGATCCAAAGCTTTTTGTAGATTTATGCCATGTCAAATCTGATTTAAGAAAGTATTCTATTTCATCATCATTCATATTCTCAAAATAATTCCAATTTTTGTTAAAAATTTTAATGTGCTTGAGACAAAGCAATCTATATTTTCTTACATTGTCTCTTTCAACTGGCGCCTTATAAGTACCAGGTTCTTTACAATTATCCCAATCACAAATAATTTTCATAATTTATATTTTTATATATAATATCATATCTTATGAATCTTTACATAAATGAAATTGAAAAAAAGATAAAAAAAAAAATTAAATTAGAGCAAATTAAAATAATAGACAACACTGAGTCTCACAAAAGTCATAAATCTTTTCAAAAAGGTAAACTTCATTTAATCTTAGAAATTAAATCGAATTATCTGAATAACCTTAAAAGACTCGAAGCAGAAAAAATTTTGATGAAAATTATAAAGGATGAATTTAATAAAAATATACATGCGCTTGAAATACGCTTAAAATAATCTTTGTACTAAACTTTCTATTTGATCAATCTTAAACTTATGTTTTCCTGGAGCAGTTGTTTTTCCTATCCTTTTTAAAAATATAAAACTTATTTTATCATCATCCTTTTTTTTATCATTTCTCATAAATTTTATAGACTTTAATATCATATTTTTATTTAAATATTTTTTTACATTTTTAATCAAATCTGAGTCCTTATATAAATTTAATATTTCATTGTGTGTATTTTCTGAACATAAATTTTTAAATTTTGAAATTTTTGTAGCTATGAGCATTCCGACTAAAACTGCTTCCCCATGATTTAATTTGTTAGAATATTTATTTTGAATTTCTAATGCATGACCGAAAGTATGACCAAAGTTTAATTTCATTCTCAATCCTTTTTCTTTGAAGTCTCTCTCAGTAAAGCTTAATTTAATTTTACAACTTTTGTTAATACTTTTTGTTAAAACCTTATTTTTAAGTGATAAAATATTTTTTGTATTTTTTTTTAAAAAGTTAAAAAATTTTTTATCGTAAATAATTGCGTGTTTTAAAATTTCTGCGTAACCGCAGATAATTTCTCTTCTTGGCAATGATTTTAAAAATTCAGTATCTGAAATTACTACTTTAGGATTATAAAATGATCCTATTAAATTTTTACCATATTTTGAATTGACACCTGTTTTGCCTCCAATGCATGAGTCTACTTGAGCAAGAAGCGTACTAGGCAAATTTATAAAGTTAATTCCTCTTTTATAAATGCTAGAAACAAAACCAGTCATATCTCCAATAATTCCTCCACCGACTCCAATTATTAAATCTGATCTATTAAAATTTAACTTTAAGAGTTTGTTAATTAGCATACTTACCTGATTAAAATTTTTGATTTTCTCAGAAGAAGATGTAAAAAAAACAAATATTTTGTATCTTTTTAAATTTTTTTTAATTTTTAATAAAAACCTTTTTGGAATTTTTCTATCAATGATAACAGCTACCTTTTTACATTTTGGACAATGACTTTTGATCTCAGAAGTAAGCGTAAATATAGAATTTTTTCCTATAATTATTGAATAATCTTTTGCTTTTACACGACTAATTTTCATACAAAACTAATATTTTTTCAACAATTTGTGTTTTATTCATGTTATCACAACTTATTTTAAAATTTGCCAAACTGTAAATTTTTTTTCTTAATTGGTATATTTTTCTTACGTCTATATCTAACCTTTTTTTATTCAATAATGGTCTTCTATTGTTGGTTTTATATCTTTTAATAAGTTTATTTAAACTAACTTTAAGCCATACACTTATACATGAATTTAATACTTTTTCTCTAATATCATTATTCATGAATGCTCCTCCACCCAGAGCAATGACAGATTTTTTTCTTTTAATGATTTTAAGTGTAATTTTTTCCTCCAGTTTTCTGAAATACTTTTCTCCGTTATCTTCGAATATTCGTTTAATTGATTTTTTTTCATTTCTTTCAATGATTTTATCAACATCAATAAACTTAACTTTGAGTCTTTTGGCTAATAATTTACCTATTGTAGTCTTACCTACACCCATCATTCCAGTTAAAACAAGGCTTTTTTCCAATTATAATCCTAATTAAAAATTTGATTTATCACAAATTTGTCTTATTTTCCGAGTTTAAATATATTTTATAACTATGCAACTTAAATTCAATCGTACAAAAAGTTTAAAAGACTCTCTGCTACAAAAATTGCTCAAGTTAATAGTTTTTGTTGGTTTTTTTGTAGTAATTGTTTTTTTACTGGAAAAAATTAATTTTTCAAAACCAGACAAAGAATTTAATACTGATATAACAAATGAAATTATCAGACTTAAGTAAACTATTTTTTTTTCTAATTATTTTTTTAAATTTCAGTAAATTGTTTGCAGAAAATGAAGTTGATATTTGGAAAAAAAATTCAAATAATGATACAATTGAAGAACCTGAGAAACAAGAAAAAAAAATTCCGAGCCCTTTATTAAATAAAAATATAATTTCAACGAACAAAATTATTCAAGAAGAAAACCCTACAGAAGTTAGCAATGCTTTACTGTATGGTATCTGGGATCCTGATAAATACAATTTCGAGCTATCAATGTGGTCTAATACTGACGGTAAAAATATACAAAAAACAATATCTCGTATAAATAAAATGAAGCTTTCAGAAACTGCCGAAAATATATTGCTGAATACATTATTTTCTTATTCTTATGCTCCTCAAAACTTAACTGAAAAAGAATTTTTAGATATTAAAATTAATTGGCTAATTAAAAATAAAAAAGATGATCTTATAGAGCAATTCTTAATTAAGAATAATGACTTTCCAAATAAAAATAAGATTATCCAATATCTCGTCGATAGAAATATTTCTAATGCAAATATCAAAATTGGATGCGAAAAAGTAAATTTTATAGGCAAAGATATTAAAGATCCCTATTTGGAAAAATTTAAAATTTACTGTTTAATTTTTAACAATAAAAAAAGTCAAGCACAACTTCTTCACGACATTTTAAAAGAACAAAAACAATCTGATAAATTTTTTGATAATGCCTTAAATGTTTTATTAGGCGTTTCGGAGAATAAAAATACAAAAATTAAAGATGATAATTTATTAAACTTTTATTTATCTAGCGTGACTTTCCCAAATTTCAAATATGAACCAACTGACAAGACAAAAAAAAGTATTTGGGAATATATGAATTCTGCCAACTTAATTAAGATTGATGATATAACCGATAAAGAGAAAATTGAAAATATTGAAATTGCAGCTAATAAAAATCAAGTAGATAAAAGTCAAATTTTTAAAATCTATAAACAAATCCCATTTGATCTTAATACTTTAATAAATGCTCAAACGGTTTATCAATCTATGGAAAATATTGAAGGCAGAGCATTAATATACCAAAAATTTTTACTGTCAGATAACATTCAAAATAAATTAGATTTACTTTTCTTACTAAAAGATCTTTTCAAGAAAGATAACTTATCAAATGTTTATACCGAATATTTGAGTGACAGACTTAAAGAATTTGAAGTAAAGAAAATTCCTGAAAATTATTTAAACATTGTTGAAAGAAACATTGTTTCCAATAAAAGTCTAAATCAGCAAAAAATTAAGTTTGATGATAAAACTTTACATAGGTCAAAACTTATAAGATATTTCTACGAAAGGGACTATCCAGTCAAAAAAACGCAAAAAGAATTAGATAGCATTTATAAAAAGATAAAAAGAAATAGAAATTATTTTTATTCTGCAAAAGACGTTGCTGTTCTAGAGTCTCTTGAAAACGATGGAATTATAATTCCAAAAGAAATTAATCACAAAGGCTTATCTGAAAATTATAATATTCCTGAAAGCTTAATGGATTTAGCAGAAAAAGGTGAAAAAGGCTATTTGGTCTTAAAAATTGTTGAGATTATTGGTGAAGATGAAGTAAATAATTTAGATCCCGAAACAATATATTTTATAACAAATTTATTAAATAAATTAAATTTGACAGAATTTAGAAATGAAATTCTATCCACTGCTCTACCTTTAAGAATATAATTGTAGTAAAATCTCTGATGGCAAAAAAACAAATAATAACAATACCAAATCCATTACTTAGGAAGATTTCCGAACCAGTTACTTCAGTTAATAATGAAGAAAAAAAATTGATGGATGACATGTTGGAGACTATGTATGCTGCACCAGGAATCGGATTAGCTGCAGTTCAAGTCGGAGTTTTAAAAAGAATTATTGTAATTGATTTATCAAAAGATGGCGAAAAAAAAACACCTCTATTTATAGTTAACCCACAAATTACTTTCAAATCAGATGATTTAATTTCATACGAAGAGGGCTGCTTATCAATACCTAATCAATTTGCGGAAATTAAAAGACCTAGCTCATGTAAAGTGAATTTTTTAGATTATAATGGAAAAAAAAAAGAAATTAATGCTGATGGTCTTTTAGCTACTTGTATTCAACATGAGGTTGATCACTTAAATGGAATTTTATTTATTGACCACTTGTCAAAACTTAAAAAAGATCTAATTTTAAAAAAAACCAAAAAGCAAATAAAAGAAATTAATAGGGTAATAGTTTAACTTCAAAAATCAAATGTCATTGAAAATTGTTTTTATGGGAACCCCAGAGTTCTCTATACCATCATTAAAAGTTTTAAAAGAATCAAAACATAAAATTGTTTGTGTTTATACTCAACCACCTAAAAAAAAATCAAGGGGTCAAAAAATTCAAAAAACTGCTGTGCATATTTTTTCTGAAAATGAAGGAATAAAAGTTAAGACTAACATGCTAAATGATGAAAATGAATATGAAAACTTTATAAAATTAAATCCAGATATTGTAGTTGTAGTAGCTTATGGTCAAATAATCCCTGATATTTATTTGAAAAAGCATGATTTAATTTTTTTAAATTTGCATGCATCATTGCTTCCGAAGTGGAGAGGTGCCGCTCCTATTGAAAGAGCTATCTTAAATAAGGACAAGGAAACGGGAATTTCTATTATGAAAATAGAAAAAAAACTTGATGCAGGACCTTTTATAAAACAAGTAACAGTCAAGATTGATAAAGAAACAACAAGTGGTGAATTAAACAAAAAACTATCTATTTTAGGAGCGAAGGCTTTAATGGAGACAATCGAATTAATATCTTCGGGCAAAGTAAATTTTAATCAACAAGATGAAAAAGAAGCAACATACGCAAAAAAAATAAATAAAATTGAAACTCAAATAAATTGGAAAGACAAAGCCGAAAATATTATTGCGAAAATTAATGCTTTCAATCCAAAACCAGGTGCTTGGTTTTTGTTTAAAAATGAGAGAATAAAAATTCTCAAAGCTAAAGAAGTTATAAGAAAAGGAGAGGAAGGAAAAGTACTTGATAATAAATTAACTGTGGGTTGTTCAGCAAACGCAATACAAATTTTAAAATTGCAGAAAGAAGGTAAAAGAGAGATGGATGCTTTAGAATTTTTGGTTGGTAATGATCTTGGGGAAGGAACTAAATTAAATTGAGGTCAAACTATCAAATAATTATTGAATATGATGGTACTAATTATAATGGTTGGCAGTATCAAAAAAATGGCACTTCAATTCAAAATGAAATTGAGAAAGCCTTGAAGAAAGTATTAAAAAAAAAAATAAAAGTTATTGGCTCAGGCAGAACTGATACAGGGGTCCATGCAGTTGGTCAATCAGCAAATTTTTTATGCAATAAAATAGAAAATGTGAAAAAATTTTTGAATTCTTTAAACTATTTTTTAAGTAAAAAAAATATAAGTATTAATTCAATAAAAAAAAAAAAATTAAATTTCCATTCAAGATATGATGCTAAAAAAAGAACCTACAAATATATGATAGTCAATAGAAAAAACTTTTTAGTATTAGATAAGAATAGAGCTTGGTTAGTAAAAAAAAAATTAAATATACATTATATGAAGAAAGCTATTAAATTATTTTCCGGTACACATAATTTTAACGCCTTTAGATCATCATCTTGTGGTGCAAAATCACCAGTTAGAACTATTGAAAAGTCCTCTTTAACAAAAAAAGGTGATAAAATTATAATCATTTTTTCGTCAAAATCTTTCCTACAACATCAAGTAAGGTCTATGGTGGGTTGTCTAAAAGTAATTGGAGAAGGAAAGTGGAGTATTGACAATTTAAAAAGGTTATTAATGTCAAAAAAAAGATCCCTTTGTGCACCACCTGCACCTGCTAGTGGATTATACCTGTATAAAGTTACTTATTAAAATATTTTCACTTTTTCGATTTTTTTATTCTCCACCTAGACTGTGAATTAACAATAAAACCAACACATTTTTTTGCGCCACACTTACAAGGAAAATCTTTATAGTCTTTATCAAAACTAAAACCATAGTCATAAGTTAGTTCTTCATTTTTTTTAATATCTTTAATAGCATAAATCCATAATTTAAGGCCAACACCATCAACTTCGCAATTTGGTTCACAAGAGTGATTTATTAACCTTGCTGTATTGTATTTAAAATCTCCATCTAAATCGTATTTTTTATTTAAATTAAATAAATAGATTGCTTTATTATTATCAAATTTTGGATTGATTTCTGTTTCTTTAACGGTAATAATTTTGCCTTTGTATTCTATAATTTTAGTATTTTTTTTAATATTTGTAGCAGCATATAAACCTCTTTTATCTATATTAGATTTTTTTATTTTATAAAGTTTTTTCATAATCAGAATTCTATTAACGCCCTAATATGTTCTTCAGTACTTTCTGCTAAAGCATTTAAATCGTAGCCACCTTCAAGAATAGAAACTATATTTCCTTTACAATAATCTTTTGAAGCTATCAATGTTCTTTTTGTAATTTCAAAATAATCTCTAGATTTCAAATTTATGTTTGAAAGAGGATCATCTTTATGAGCGTCAAAACCAGCAGAAAAAAATATAAATTCTGGTTTAAACTCATTTAATTTTTTTAGAACGTGCTCATATGCGTCGAAATACTCATTAGAACTAGTGCCAGCCGGTAAAGGTAAGTTAAATATATTATTGTGAGATCCTTTCTCATGACTTGCCCCAGTCCCGGGAAAATGAGGATACTGATGTGTAGAAATATATAGGACTTTTTTGTTATAATAAAAAATATTTTGCGTTCCATTACCATGGTGAACATCGAAATCTATTATTGCAACTCTTTGTAATTTGTACTTATCAATTAAATAATTTGCACCTACAGCAACATTATTAAATATACAAAACCCCATTGCTTTATCGTACTCAGCATGATGTCCAGGTGGTCTCACTGCACAAAACGCATTCTTTAATTTTTTGTTTTTAACAGAGTCGATAGCTGAAATAATTGAGGATACAGCATCATAAGATGCCTCTTTGCTTCCAGGAGAAATTACGGTATCACCGTCTAAAAAGAACTGTCCTTTATTTGGAAAAGCTTTATTTACCTCTTCAATATAAAGACTGTTGTGTGTTTTATTTAGATAAGACTTATCAAACTTTCCAGGCTCACTCCATTCAAGGTTAGATAAATTCCTCTTTTTTAATCTTTCTAAAATTGATTGTATTCTATATTTATTTTCTGGGTGCCCATCGCCAGTATCATGGTTTAATGAGCTTTTAGAAGATATAAATCCAGTCTTCACTTAAAAAACTCAAGTAAAAAATTATAATAAATCTTTTTTAAATTACTTAGATCTTTCAAAGAAACACACTCATCTACTTTATGCATAGTTTTGTTAACCAATCCGAATTCAAGACACGGGGCAATTTTTTTTATAAATCGCGCATCCGAAGTACCTCCAGTGGTAGAAAAAACAGGATTAACTTTAGTGATTTTCTTAATAATTTTTCTTGCTAAAAAAATGTTTTTTCCTGGCTTTGTTAAAAAAGAATCACCATTTTCTAAATAATTAACTTTGTAATTACATTTGTTTTTTTTAGAAATCTTTTTAAGAGTTGAATTAATTTTTCTTTTTAGTTTTGATGCTGTCTGAAGATTATTATATCTGATATTAAACTGTGTTTTGGCAGATGATGGAATTACATTATGTGCCTTATTATCCACATAAAGACTTGTGAATTCTAAATTTGAAGGTTGAAAATTTTTGTTCCCTTTATCTAATTTTTTCTTTTTTAGCTCTGAACAGATTTTTACTAAAGTACTAATAGGGTTATTAGATAGATGTGGATATGCAATATGACCTTGAGTTCCAAATATTTCTAACTCGGCTGTAAGACTGCCTCTACGTCCAATTTTAATCATTTCACCCAATTTTTTTGGATTTGTTGGTTCTCCAACTATACAAAAATTTATTTTCTCTTTTTTCTTTTTTAGATAATCAACAACTTTTTTAGTTCCATTAGTAGCATATCCCTCTTCATCTCCAGTGATAAGGAAACTTATTGAACCATTGAAATTTTTGTTTTCTTTTATAAATTTACTAACAGCAGAAACAAAACAAGCAATTGAACTTTTCATATCATTTGCCCCTCTACCAATCAAATAACCTTTCTTAACTTGAGGTTTAAATGGATTCACTGTCCAATCACTGTAATTTCCTGGAGGCACTACATCTGTATGTCCCGCATAACATAGATTAGGTTGTTTTTTACCTAATCTTGCGTAAAGATTTTTAATCGGTTTACCTTTTCCTTTTTTAAACTCCAGAATTTTACAATTGAAACCTAATAATTTTAATTTTTTACTAAGAAACTTTATTGCACCTGCATCGACGGGAGTAATGCTGGGAAATTTAATTAAATCTTTAGATAAAGTTAATTCGTTAATTAATTGCATTTAGTCTCTTAATAAATCATTAATTGAAGTTTTGCTTCTAGTTTTCTCATCTACCTTTTTAACGATAACTGCACAATATAAACTCGGTCCGTCAGGATTTTTTTTATTAGGCAAACTACCTGGTACTATTACCGAGTATGCTGGAACTTTTCCGTAAGTTATTTCACCAGTACTCCTGTCTATAATTTTAGTTGATGCACCTATATAAACACCCATAGAAATTACTGCTCCTTTTTCAACAAGGACCCCTTCTGCTATTTCAGATCTAGCACCAATAAAGCAATCATCCTCTATGATTACTGGCCCTGCTTGTAAAGGTTCTAAAACTCCACCAATTCCTGCACCGCCCGAAACATGACAGTTTTTTCCTATTTGTGCACATGAACCAACAGATGCCCAAGTATCTATCATTGTCCCTTCGTCCACATATGCACCAAGGTTAACAAAACATGGCATAAGGACAACATTTTTTGCAATGTAAGAACCTCTTCTAACAACTCCATTTGGCACGTGTCGATAACCAGCTTTTTTCCAATCAGCTTCATTCCAACTAACTGATTTACCTGGAACTTTGTCATACCAGGTTGTGTAAGGACCTTTAGACATTGTCATTTTATTTGTTCTGAAACTTAGTAAAATTGCTTTTTTGACCCATTGATTAACTGACCATTTGCCATTTTTCTTTTCTGCTACTCTAAGCGATCCTTTATCAGTTAATATAATAGTTTCATTGATAGCATCTAAAATCTTCTTATCAGAAGAGGCAGATATATTTTGTTTATCCTCAAATGCATCATTAATTATCTTTTCTAGTTCATCTACTTTCATTTATCTCCTTTAAAAATTTGGATAATTTATCTGTTTTATAGTTAATAAAATTTGAGTCCGAAAACTCAGCTGCCCAAGGTTCATCATTAATTATCCATACTGTTTTCATTCCTAATTCGTGAGCAGGTTTTAAATTTCGCGCTATATCCTCAATAAATATACTATATTGTGGCTCAATTTTGTATTTTTCTATAATTTTTTTGTAAGTTGCCATAGATGGTTTGGGTATAAAGTCTGCACTTACAATATCAAAAATATCATCAAAATGCCTTTCAATTCCAAGTCTTTTTGTAACATTTTTTGCATGGGCTAGCGAACCGTTAGTAAATATTATTTTTTTCCCCCTAATTTTTTCAATTTCCTCATCTAACTGTTTATCTTTTTTTAAAAAGCTAAGATCAATGTCATGAACAAATTCTAAAAATTCGTTTGCATCAATTTTATGATTTTTTATCATCCCATTAAGTGTAGTATTATATTCTACAAAATAATTTTTTTGAATTTTTCTTGCTTCTTCTCTGCTTATATTCAATTTAGTGGAAATATAATGGGTCATTTTTTTATCAACCTGCTCAAAAACCTTTGTTGCCCCAGAATATAATGTATTATCTAAATCAAATAGCCAAAATTTTATGTCTTTCAATTCTTTCATTTTCTAATTAAGGTTCCAGCACCTTTATCTGAAAATATTTCATATAATATCGAATGTGGCTTTCTCCCATCAAGTATAACTACACCCCTCACTCCATTTTCAACTGCATCAATACAATTTTTAATTTTAGGAATCATTCCTCCTTGAACTATTTTTAATTTTATTAAATTTTCTATATCGAATGGTTTAATTTCAGATATCAAAGTTTTCCTATCATCATAAACTCCCTCTACATTTGTCATAAGTAAAAGCCTTCTTGATTTAAGTTTTTTTGCTATTGAACTAGCAGCAGTATCACCATTAATATTATAAGTATTTTTATCTTTACCAATGCCTAAGGGCGCTATAACAGGTATTTTTTTTTCATTAATGACACTTTTTAATAATTCAATATTTATACTTTTGGGAATACCAACAAATCCAAGTTCTTTATTGTCTGGTACAACATTAATTATATTATTATTTTTTGATGTTATTGATACTGCTTGTGAACCTCTTTTTTTTAAAGAGTCGACTATATCCTTGTTAAAATCAATTAATACATCTTCAACTATAGAAATCACTTTTTTATCTGTTACTCTTAATCCATTAATAAATTTTGTTTGAATATTTTCACTTTTTAATCTTCTCTCAATTCTTGGTCCTCCTCCATGAACGACAACAATCGAAAGACCCAATTTGTTTAATATACTTATATCTTCAACAAAATTATTAAAAATATTTCTATCAATTAAAACATTTCCACCATATTTAATTACTATTAATTCTTTTTTATATTTATTAATGTATTTTGAAACGCTATGAATATCTGGTGCATCCTCAGGCCAAAATTTTTTTATTTCCTCTAAGTTGTTCTCCCCAGGCATTTAATTTGTTTTAACTTTTGTTTTTCTCATAATAACCCACTGTTGAGCTATCGTTAGTATATTATTGACTGTCCAATACACAACTAATCCGGAAGGGAAAGGCGCCAAAATAATTGTTAAAAACAATGGAAAGAACGCAAAGATTTTTGCCTGTATTGGATCGGCTGGTGCAGGATTTAATTTTTGTTGAACGTACATAGAAAGCCCCATCAATATTGGCCATATACCAATAATTAAAAATCCAGGTGGATCCCAGGGTATCAATCCAAATAAATTAAAAATAGTAGTTGGATCTTTGGCTGATAAATCTTGTATCCAACCAAAAAATGGTTGGTGTCTCATTTCTAGAGAAATAAACAACATTTTATAGATCGCGAAGAAAAAAGGTATCTGGATTAAAATAGGTAAGCAGCCTGAAGCAGGATTAATCTTCTCTTTTCTATATAGAGCCATCATTTCTTGCTGTAATTTTACCTTATCTTCTTTATGAAGTTCTTTAAGTCTTGTCATTTCTGGTTGGACAGCCTTCATCTTAGCCATTGATCTAAAAGAGTAGTTAGCCAGAGGAAAGAATATAATTCTTATTGCTAAAGTTATTAAAACAATAGCTATTCCAAAATTACCAGAAAGTTTAAATAAATAGTCGATTACAAAAAACAAGGGTTTTGTAAAAAAATAAAACCATCCCCAATCAATAGTAAGATCAAATTTTTCAATTTTTTCACTTTCTGCATATCCGTCTACAGTTTCAACTTCTTTTGCAGCAACAAATAATCTTACCTCGTTATCTGATGAGCTTTTGGGATTTATTGTTACTGGTGAATTTAAAATATAATTTGCTCTATAATTATTCTTATAAAGAAATGTAGATTTAAAATTTTTGTCTTTCGGAGGGACTATAGCAGTTACCCAATATTTATCTGTAATACCTAGCCAACCATTATCTGAATTTCTTACAATTTTTTTATCTTTAATATCATCATAATCATCTTCTTTTAATTCACCATCGAATACTCCAATAAAACCTTCGTGCAAAATATAGAAACCCATAACATCGTCAGGTTTTTTGTTTCTAGTAATTTGAGAATATGGATAAAGATTTATCTTCGAAGAAGTGTTATTCTTAACTTCTTGCTTAATTTTAAACAAATATTTTTCATCTAATTTAATTGTTTTCTTAAAAATTAAACCTTTTCCGTTATTCCATTCCAGCACAACATCATTTTTTTCACTTAAAACTTTGTTTCCTCTGACTTGCCATAGGGTATCTATTCCAGGAACTTCAACTTCATTTCCAACACTTGCCCATCCAGTTTCTATGAAATATCCGTCCTCTATCTCTTTTGGATTGAGAAGAACAACATTCTCTTCAGACTTCAAATCCTTTTTATAATTTTTAAATGACAAGTCATCAAATATTGCTCCTTTTAATGAAATGGATCCTTTAACTTTTGCATTCTCAATTATAACTCTATCAACCTCTGTCAAAGCATCTTTTCTAGAAATCTTTTTTACAATTTTTTCTTGATTTATATTCGGTGTTAAATCACTTTGAACTTTATTTTGATCAGTTTGAACATTATCGAACTTTTGATTTTCTTTAACTTGTCTTGGTGTCTCAAAAAAAGCTCCCCAGAAAAGAAGCACAGCCATTGATAACGCAATCGCTACAAAAACATTCCTATTATCCATTTTTCATATTCCTTTTTTTTGGAACTAAATCCAATCCAGACCTTCCACCTAAAGATTTAATTGGATGGCACTTTATTATTCTTTTTAATCCAAAAGAGGCACCTTTAAAAAATCCATATTCATTTAAACATTCAATAAAATAATCAGAGCATGATGGTAAAAACCTACATCTATTTCCTAACAATGGAGAAAAAATATATTTGTAAATTTTTACAAAAAAAACAATAGTCTTAATTAACATTTTATTCATTTATTTTAATTTTTGAAAACTTTTTTGCATTTCTAAAAATATTTTATCGTAATTTTCCGTATAAGATTTTGTTTTACAAATTATTATATAAGTATAATTGGTATTAATTGCACCTTTTATTTTAAGAATTTTTCCTGTTATTGCTTTCAATTTTCTTCTTATTCTATTTCTTTTTACAGCGTTACCTATTTTCTTCTTTGTTATAAAGCTAATGAATAATCTGTTTTTCTTTGGTTTTAAAAAATTTTTAGTCGCAAAAATTGAATATAGATTTGTGTGAGTTTTTTTACCTTTCAGAACTAGCTTAAAATGATCGCTTTTTTTTAAACTTTCAAGCTTTATCATTTTAAGTAGATATAGATTTTCTTCCTTTAGCTCGTCTTCTAGCAATAAGCTTTCTTCCACCTTTTGTAGCCATTCTTGAGCGAAAACCATGTCTTCGTTTTCTAACTAAATTGCTTGGTTGATAAGTTCTTTTCATAAATATTTAAAGGTATATATTTTAAATGATGTCTATTGTACAGATAAAATATGAATAAAACTATTAAGATTACATTAGGATCAATTTATTTAATTATTTTGATCTCCTTTTTATATTTTCTTTTCACAAAATTCGACATCTCTCGAATAGATGACTTTTCTTACTATAAGACTATTCAAGAAAATATAGACAATACAATAGGAAAAAATTTAATTTTTAATCTTATACTTTTTTTTATATTTTCTATTATTTGGATAGTTCTATTAGGTTTTGGTACACCATTGCTTCTATTATCGGGGATACTATTTGGAAAATGGATTGGAACAATTATTTCTACAATTTCAATATCTGTTGGCGCCCTAAGCTTATACATGATTGCGAGTTATTTTTTTACAGACCTAGTAAATCAAATATTAAAAGAAAAATTTTCAAGATATATAGAGCGCTTTCAAAAAAATGAATTTTATTATTTTTTTGCATTTAGATTTGCAGGTGGATTAGGAATACCTTTTTTTTTACAAAACGTATTACCTGTGGTTTTTAAAATGAAAAATACTAATTACTTTTTTGCAAGTTTGTTGGGTTTCATTCCAGCTTTTTTTATTTGGAATACTATTGGCGCCGGACTAAATACATTTATTAAAGAGGCTGATGAATTTAGCATTTTTAACCTAATTTTAAGTGATGAAATTTATATACCAGTTTTAATATTTCTAGGATTAATTTTATCTTCTTTAATAGTAAAGAAAAAATTTTTTAATGATTGATATTAGTAAAAATAATTTGGTTAATGATCCTAGTCCATATTTACAGCAGCACAAGAGTAACCCTGTTCATTGGCAGATCTGGTCCCCAGAGACAATTGAGTTTGCAAAAAAAAATTCTAAACCAATTTTATTGAGCATAGGTTACTCGAGTTGTCACTGGTGTCATGTAATGGCACATGAAAGTTTTGAAGACAAATCTACAGCAGACTTAATGAATAAGTTTTTTATTAATATCAAAGTTGATAGAGAAGAAAGACCTGATTTAGACTTTGTTTTTCAAAGTTCTTTTCAACTTTTTAATCAAAGTGGAGGCGGATGGCCATTAACAATGTTTTTAGATGAAAATGGTGTACCTTTTATGGGAGGCACATACTTTCCAAAAGATGAGAAACATGGTCTTCCATCTTTTAAAACTATTCTTCATAAAGTGCACGAGGCCTATGCCGATCAAAGGACTAAGATAATTGATCAAAAACACTTGATAAAAAAAAATTTAGAACTTAAAAAAACAAATGTAATTGGACAACAACCGGAACCAATTTTAGAAAATATTTTAAAAAATTTAGATGAAAAAAATGGAGGATTTAAAGGGGCTCCTAAGTTTCCAACATTTTATGTATATGAAACTTTAATTTATTTTTATAATAAAACTAAAAACCCCAAATACTTAAAGCCAGTAGAATTAATTTTAAAAAAATTATGTTCTAAAGGCATTTATGATCATGTTGAAGGCGGAATCGCGAGGTATACAGTTGATGAAAATTGGTTAATACCTCATTTTGAAAAAATGCTTTATGATAATATTCAATTTATTTTGCTATTAGCTAAGTTCTTAAAAATAAAACCAAATGAGTACTTTCTTAAAAAAATTAAACAAACTACAAATTTTTTATTAAACAATTTTATATCAAAAGACTCGAATTTACTTGGATCTGCTTTTGATGCTGATAGCGAAGGAGTAGAGGGTAAGTACTATGTTTTCTCTTATGAAGAGTTAAAAGATATTAAAGATATAAATTTATTTTTTAATATTAAACCTGAGGGAAATTGGGAAGGAAAAATCATTTTAGATGAACTAAAAGAACCAACTAGAGAAATAATTAATCAATTATTAGAAATTAGATCTAAAAGAAAAAAACCCTTTTTTGATAATAAAACCCAATTAGATCTCAATTGTATTTGGGTAAGCTCTTTAGTTTATTTAAATTCTATTATGCCTGATAAAGATTACTTAAAAACTGCAGAAAATTTTTACGAAAGAATAGAAAAAAAATTTTGCAATGATAATATTTTTCACAGTTATTCAGAGGATATTTCTTTTATAGAGGATTATTCTTATCTTATTCAATGTTTACTAGATTTATCAGATACAACAATGAACCCGAAATATAGACTTTTAGCAAAAAAATACTGTGACGAGGCTATTGAAAAATTTTATGATGACAATTGTAAAGTTTTCCAAAAAAATGAAAAAAGAAAAAACGATATCTTTATGAACCCTATAGACATTAGTGACAACACTCTTCCAAACGCCAATTCTGTAATGTTAATGAATTTTTGTAGACTGGGTTACAAAGATCAAGCAAAAGAACTGTCTGATAGTCTAAACGGTTATTTAAACATTTACAAAAATTTCATGACAAGTTCTCTTAAAGCCTTAGATTTTTTCAAAGAAATTAATAATGGAAAAAATTGTAATACCGAAGGATGTGAAATTTGAAAAGAAATTACATCGAATGGTTTATTTGGTTATTTTTAGTTATTCTATGGAACTATGGATATCCTGATGCATCACCTTTTTATGACGTTTTCATTGCAATAATATTATCCTTAATTTTTATTATTATAAAAAAATACAGAAATTAATACACCCACAGTTTAAAGATATAAGAGGGTTGCATAATTTCAATCCAAGAAGTACAAGTATAAATATGCAGGAGCAGTTATGGGAATTCATTATGACTATAAATCTACACGTGGTGAAAAAGCTTTGAAGAAAGAGGCTAAAAGAAAAGCACGTATAGAGCAAAGAAGGGCAAAAAAAAAGAAAGATATGCCTATTAAAGAAAAAGAGGAAAAGATGCATGATATTGATAAGCCTATAACTTTGGAAGATTTAACTAATCCAGATAAGTCGTAATGCCTAAACAAAGTTTCCGAGAACTGAATATCGATTTTAAAGATTCTATTAGATTAAAAAAACAAAAAAACATTTACGAAATAAGAAAAAAATTACTTAAAAAAAATTTAAAAAAAAGAAAAAACAATAATTAATTTTAATAAATGACAGTACTTTCAGACCGGTGGATTAAAAAAATGTCTAAATCAAATGGTATGATTAAACCATTTGTTGACAAACAAAACAGAAAAGGAAAAGTGTCCTTTGGATTATCTTCGTTTGGATATGATGCGAGGGTATCAAATGAATTTAAAATTTTTACTAATGTAAATTCTGGAATTGTAGATCCAAAAGTTTTTAAAAAGGACAGTTTTGTTACTAAAAGAGCTAAAGAATGTATTATACCCCCTAACTCTTTTGCTTTAGCAAGCACAGTTGAGTATTTTAAAATTCCTAAAAATGTTCTTGTAATTTGTTTGGGTAAGTCTACTTATGCTCGTTGTGGAATAATAGTAAATGTTACTCCTCTTGAACCAGGTTGGGAGGGTCATGTAACACTTGAGTTCTCAAACACAACGCCTCTACCAGCAAAAATTTATGCTAATGAAGGAGTTGCACAATTTGTTTTTATAAAAGGAAACGAAATTCCTAATATCACATATGATAAAAGAAAAGGTAAGTATATGAAACAAAAAGGTGTAACGCTTCCAAAAATTTAATTTTAATGCAAAAACTAATTATTGATGGAAAAAAAATCTTATCTGGCAGTATTAATATTTCCGGTTCAAAAAATTCTGCTTTACCAATTCTAGCTGCTACAATACTAAATAATCACACAACAATAAAAAATATTCCATTTGTAAATGATATTCTAACAATGTTAAATCTGCTGAGATTTATAGGATTAAAATACAAGATATCAAAAAAAAAAAATTTAGTTGAAGTCATCAACTCAAATACAAATATAAATACAGTAGCACCTTACAAACTTGTTAAAACAATGAGAGCGGGTATTTTGGTTTTAGGACCTTTGCTTGCGAAGTATAGAAGAGCTAAAGTGTCTTTACCAGGTGGATGTGCAATCGGCACTAGACCTGTTGACTTACACTTATTTGCATTAAAAAAACTTGGAGCAAAAATTAAAATCAAAAACGGATATATATTTGCCTCCGCCATCAATGGTTTAAGAGGGACAAGATTTAAATTTCCAACCATTTCTGTTGGTGCCACTGAAAATACAATTTTAGCTGCGGTTCAAGCCAAAGGTGTAACAATTATTGATAATTGTGCTGTTGAACCTGAAATAAAAGATCTAATTAATTTTTTAAAAAAACTTGGGGTAAATATCAAAATAAAAGGGAGGCAAATAACAATAAAAAAAATAATAAAGGAAAAAAAAATATCACATAAAATAATTTGCGACAGAATTGAACTTGGAACTTATCTAATTTGTGGTGCTTTGACAGCAAAAAAGCTCAAACTTAAAAATGTCGACTCGGATTTAGTAAAAAAAGAAATCAAAACTTTAAAAAAAATGGGAGTAAAATTAAATGTAAATAAAAATTTTATAGAAGTATTTAAATCAATAAATATAAAAAAAATTAATATTAAGACCGAACCTTATCCTGGTTTTCCTTCAGACTTACAGGCTCAAATTATGATTTTGATGACTCAAGCTAAAGGTTTATCAAAAATAAAGGAAAATATATTTGAGAATAGATTTATGCATGTTCCTGAACTTAAAAGGATGGGTGCAAAAATTGAAATACGTAATAACATTGCATATATTTCTGGACCCTGTTACTTGAACGGGGCGGAGGTAATGGCAACTGATCTAAGAGCATCTGTAAGTTTAGTTTTAGCGGCTTTAATTGCAGATAAAAGAACTAAGATAAATAGAATATATCATCTAGATAGAGGATACCAAGATCTTGAAAAAAAATTAATAAAATGTAATGCTCGAATAAAAAGAATTTGAAGTGAAAGTTCGAAATTTAAAACTTATAGCAAAAACTGATGAAGATTTAAGAGTAATCTCTGCCCATTTACAAGACTCAATAGTGAAAATATCTGATATAGCAAATTTGAAAAAAAATAAAATATTCCTAATGCAATTAAATAGGTTTATGTGGGAAGATGTAGAGAAAGGAGTTTTTAGAAAAAATAAAAGAATAAGAACAGTGCTTAAATTCGAAAATGTTCTCACAGCCTCATCAAAAAACGTGAGTCAAAAAAAAAATGACAGATTTTTGGACTTTTTAGCTATTGAATCGTCCAAAATGCCTGATAAAAATTATCAGATGAATTTAATCTTTTCAGGGGATATAATTATTAAATTAATAACAGAGGCTATAGAAGTAACATTAGATGATCAAGGCTCATCTTGGGAGAGCAAAAGTAAACCAAGTCATGAGAACTTATAATGATAAAAATAAAACTAGAGGAATAATAATTGGCTAAACAAGAAACATTAGAATTTAAAGGAAAAGTCACCGAATTACTGCCTAATGCTATGTTTAGAGTAAAACTTGAAAACAATCATGAAATTCTAGCTCACACAGCTGGAAAATTGAGGAAGAATAGAATAAGAGTCCTTGCTGGGGATAATGTTATGGTTGAAATGACTCCATATGATCTTACTAAAGGAAGAATAACTTTTAGATTTTAGGCCTTGTAGCTCAGTAGTAGAGCAGTACCCTGAAAAGGTATGTGTCGTTTGTGCGATTCAAACCAAGGCCACCACCAAAAATGAACGAAAAAGAAATTTATAAAATTTTTAGACCTCAACTCACTCCAAAAAAAATGTTAGAGTTAGGCGTTTTCGGTGGTTCATATTTTGTTGATAGTGATATTCGAGAGTTTCCTAAAGAGTGGTTTAAAAAAGCTAAAATAAGCAAAAAATTTGATGTAAATCTCAATCATTTTAAAATCGAATCTGGTTTATCAAGACAAGAATGGATAGACAAAGGTTGGATCTTTAAACAAGACCCTTTAGGTTGGTTTCAATGGTTTTGCAGATTTAAGACCGGTAGGCGAATACCTGAGGTAGATATAATTCAAATTAAAAGATGGAAAGCTTTTGGTGATAGACATGGTCCTGCTGTAAGAAAAAATTGTGATGAAGGTGATTTACAATGCAGGAGAAGACAAAGACAAGCCCTCCTGCAGTGGGCTTACAATCCTTTCTTTTGACTATACAGAGCCACAGCAATGTTTGTATTTTCTTCCAGAACCACAATAACATTTATCGTTTCTTCCTATTTTTTGTTTTTTTTCTAATGGTTGTTTTTTTTGTTCTGGCTCTTTTGATAAAACTAAATTCATATTTAAAAGAAATTTAATAACGTCAGTTTTAACTTTTTCCAGTAATATTTCAAAAAGAGTGAAAGCCTCTTTTTTAAATTCAGACAAAGGATCTTTTTGTCCATAACTCCTTAAACCGATCACCTGTCTAAGCTGTTCCAAATATTGAAGATGAGCTCTCCAAGAGAAGTCCAATATTTGTAAAAAAATTTTTTTTTCCAAGTCTCGATATTGTTCTTGACCAATTAATTTTATCTTTTCTTCTCTTTTATCATTAAAAATTTTAGTAATCTTATTTATGAATTCTTTGTCCTCTAAATTTGCGTATTTTTTTAAATCTTCATCTGCAATAGCATTTCCAGTGAAATTTTTTATTCCAGCCAAAAATGATTTTTCGTCACTTGATGTGTTAAAAGTCAATTTTATTTTCAGTAATTTTTGAGATAATTCTTCTAAAAAATCTTTTAACATATCACTTATCTCTGACTGTTTTAAAATGTTCAGTCTTTGAGTAAAAATTACTTGACGCTGGTCATTCATTACGTCATCAAATTTAATCAGAGTCTTTCTTATATCAAAGTTTCTAGCTTCAACTTTCTTTTGAGCTCTCTCCATAGCTTTATTTATCCAAGGATGATCAATTGACTCATTTTCTTTTAATCCAAGTTTTTTTAGTATGCCATCTATCTGATCTCCTCCAAAAAGTCTCATTAGCTCGTCTTGCAAACTAATATAAAAAATCGAAGCACCAGGGTCACCTTGTCTTCCTGATCTTCCTCTAAGTTGATTGTCTATTCTTCTGCTTTCATGTCTTTCAGTTCCAATTACACACAAACCACCAATTGCTTTAACTTCACTCTCATTTTTTTTGATATCTTGATTAAGAACATTATCATTTCCATCTTTATTTATTTTACCTCCTAATTTAATATCAGTCCCTCTTCCAGCCATATTTGTTGCAATAGTAATTGCATTAACTTTCCCTGCTTCAGCGATAATTTTAGCTTCTTCTTCATGAAATTTTGCATTTAAAATATTATGCTTTAAATTTTTTGCTTTGAGAAATTCAGAAATTTTTTCAGACTTTTCTATACTTGTTGTGCCAACTAATATTGGTTGACCTGTTTTGTTACATTCTAATACTTTTTTTGTAATTGCTTCATATTTTTCTTTTTCAGTTCTAAAGATTAGATCATTAAAGTCTTTTCTAATCATTTTATTATTAGTAGGCACTGACACAACATTTAATTTATAGATATCAAAAAATTCTTCAGACTCAGTTAAGGCAGTACCGGTCATTCCTGATAACTTTTTGTATAATCTAAAATAATTTTGATAAGTTATAGATGCAAGAGTTTGATTTTCTTCTTGAATATTTACATTTTCTTTTGCCTCAATAGCTTGATGAAGACCATCTGAAAATCGTCTGCCGCTCAAAATTCTTCCAGTAAATTCATCTATGATTTGAACTTTTCCCTCTTTAACTATGTAATCTTTGTCTTTTTGAAAAAGCAGATTGGCTTTTAACGACTGGTTTATATGATGAACTAAATTTAAATTTTGTGGATCATAAAAATTATTATTTTTAAGCAGACCTTTTTGAATAGCAAGTTTTTCTATTTTATCTATTCCTTTATCAGTTAGAATAGCATTTTTATTTTTTTCATCTAAGTCAAAATCTTCGCTCTGTAGCTTCATCACAAATTCATTTGCTATTAGATATAAATTACTTTTATCCTCGACTTTGCCAGAAATAATTAAAGGCGTTCTAGACTCATCTATTAATATGCTATCTACTTCATCTACAATGCAGTAATTGTGACCTCTCTGAACCATGCCATTCAAGTCATACTTCATATTATCTCTCAAATAATCAAAACCTAATTCATTATTAGTACCGTAAGTAATATCATAATTATAATTTTTCTTTCTTTCTACATCATCTAAGTTTGCAGTTACGCAACCAGTTGAGGCTCCTAAATAATCAAAAACTTTTCCCATCCATGCCGAGTCTCTTTTTGCCAAATAATCATTTACAGTTACTATATGAACTCCTTTTCCACTTAAAGAATTCAAATAAGCAGGTAAAGTGGATACAAGAGTTTTTCCTTCTCCTGTTTTCATTTCTGCGATTTTTCCTTGATGAAGAATTATTCCTCCGGCCAATTGAACGTCAAAATGTCTCTCACCTAAAACTCTCTTCGCGGCCTCTCTAACAAGTGAAAAGCTTTCAGGTATTAAATCTTCTAATTTTACCCCACTTAAAACTTGCTTTTTTAAATTATGTGTTTTTTCCTTAAATTCGTGATCTTTAAGAGCAGACGATGAATTTTCTCTATTATTAATCTCAACAATTAAAGGCTTAATTTTATCTAAAACCTGTTGATTACCATTTTTAAATATTTTATTAAAAGCTGCTGTAAATAAATTCATTAATATTCTATATATGTATTTATAACTTAAATTAAATAGGAATAATGACAATAAATTTAAAAAACTTTCTTTCAGATAAATCCAAATTATCAAAAATGGGAGAATTTCAGGATCTTAAGCCTTTAGATGGCTTAGAAGTTTCATCAATATCCGCCGATCTCTATAATAATGGAAGAGATGATTTGGCTCTTTTTTATTTTAAAGAGGGAGCTAACTATGCCACTCTAACTACATCTAATTCAATAGTTTCTGAAACAATTACATGGAATGAAAAATCAAATAAAAAAATAATAAAAGCTTTATTGGTAAATACGAAAAATGCTAACACTTTTACCGGAAAACAAGGGTACGAGGCCATAGAATCAGTTGCTAAAAGCTTATCGAAAAATCTTACTTTGAGAGAGTCAAAAAAAAAAGAAGGTATTTCGGAAACTGTAAAAATTAAAGATCTAATATTTGCATCAACCGGAGTAATCGGAGAGACATTCCCAGTTGAAAAAATAACAAATAATATGAGCGATCTAGTATCGAAATTAAGAGATGACCAAAATAAATTAATATGGATTAAGACTGCTTCTGCAATAATGACAACTGATACAAAACCAAAATTGGCATACGAAGAATTTACTTTTAATAACAAAATTATCCGTATAGCAGCTATTGCTAAAGGATCAGGAATGATTGCACCTAACCTCGCTACAATGCTCTCATTTATTTTTACCGATGCTGACATCCCCTCAAATCTACTTAAGACTTTGTTAAAAAAAGCAGTGGCCAATACTTTTAATGCAATAACTGTTGATAGCGATCAATCGACTAATGATATGGTTTCAATTTTTTCGACAAGAAAAATAAAGATTGGACACAATAGAGGGATAACTGATCCAGTTATTCAGAAATTTGAAACATCGCTTAAAAGTGTATGCTTAAACCTTGCAAAACAAATAGTTGTAGATGGGGAAGGAGCAAAAAAATTTTTAACAATAAATGTCGTTAATGCAAAATCTATTTTAAGTGCAAAAAAAATAGCCTTTTCAGTTGCTAGTTCTCCACTAGTTAAAACTGCGATTGCAGGAGAAGACCCTAACTGGGGAAGAGTTATAATGGGTATAGGTAAATCAGGAGAAAAAGTTGATAAAAATAAAATATCTATCAAGTTTGGAGAATTTTTATTAGCTGAAAATGGATCACCAGTAGAGAATTTGGACTATAATAAAGTGAGAGAATACATGAAGTGGGACTCAATAATTATAGAGATTAATTTAAATACTGGTTCAGACTTTTTTGAATGCTATACTTGTGACTTTACTCACGACTATATAGACATTAATGCAGACTATAAAAATGCAACTTGAAATTCTTGAAAAAGATATTATTTACTTATTGTGATAAAATATAACCTCAAATGCGAAAACAAACACGAATTCGAAAGTTGGTTTGCTGACTCTAAAGAATTCGACAGACTTAAAAAAAAAAGATTAATAGAGTGTATTTTCTGCAGGTCAAAAAAAGTAGAAAAATCAATAATGGCACCAAGTGTTGCAAATATAAAATCTCAAAAAAATCAAAAACAAATATCTAGTTTAGAAATGAAAAATTTTAAAAAAGATCTAATTAAATTACGTAAATTTGTGGAAAAAAATTTCGAATATGTTGAAAAAAATTTTGCTAACAAAGTAAGAGAAGTTTATTATGATAAAAAAAGTAAAAAAAACATTTACGGTTCAGCGACAGAAGAAGAAAAAGAAGAGCTAAAAGAAGAAGGTATCAATCTAGTAAACATTCCTTGGGTAGACAAAGATAATTAATTTTTTACACTTGTTATAATATAATTGACGGACAGGTCATTTGACCTTTTCCATTTTTGAGTAAATGGATTAAATACTAAACCTTTAGTTTCAAGAATAGAGAAGTTTAAATTACTTATCATTTTCTCAACTTCTATTGGCTTTAAAAACTTGTTCCAATCATGAGTTCCAATTGGTAACCATCTCAAAATATATTCCGCTCCAACTATTGCTTTAATGTAAGATGTGAATGTACGATTTAAGGTTGCTGTAAACATAATTCCATTTTTTTTTAATAGTTTTGCGCAACTTTTGAAATATAAATTTACATCTTCGACATGTTCAATTATTTCAAGATTTAAAATTACGTCAAACTCTTGGTCATTAGGAAACTGCTCTGGGGATGTGTTTAAATAATTTATTTTAAGATTATTTTTTTTAGAGTGGGTTTCTGCGATCTTAATGTTATTTAAAGAAGCATCTATACCAGTTACGTTTGCCCCCAGCCTACTCATAGGTTCTGCAATTAATCCTCCACCACACCCAATATCTAAAAGTTTTAATCCCTTTAGAGGCAAATCTTCATCTTCCCTTTTAAAATGATTAGATATTTTTTCCAAAATGTATTCTATTCTGATTGGATTAAACATATGAAGAGGTTTAAATTTACCTGATACATCCCACCATTCCTCAGCAAGCTTTGAAAATTTTTGAATTTCCTCTTGATTTATTGTAGTCATAAAATTTTTAAAAGTATTTAATTATTAATATTAATACTATACTAAAACTTAATAATGAAAAAAAAAGTTTTAAAATTTGGTGGTACATCCGTGGGCTCTATTGACAGGATAAAGCATGCGGCAAAAATCATTAAAAAAGAGTCTGATATTGGTAATAAAATTATTGTGGTTGTTTCGGCAATGGCAGGAAAAACAAACGAATTGATATCGCTATCAAAATTAGTTTCAAATAATTTTACTAAAAGAGAACTAGACGTTTTGCTCTCAACTGGCGAACAAGTCTCCAGCGCTTTAATTTCAGGTGCTTTAAATGAAATTGGAATTAAATCAAAGTCTTTCATGAATTGGCAAATTCCAATTCTTACCGAAGGGGATAATAATAATGCTAGAATAATTAATATGAATATAGATAGTGTTAATGATTATTTGGCAAGTGGGGGCATAGCAGTCATTCCTGGGTATCAAGGTATATCTAATCTTGGAGAAATTACCACGATAGGCAGAGGAGGATCAGATGCAACTGCAGTTGCAATTGCAAAAATTTTCGATACAGACAGCTGTGAAATATATACTGATGTTGATGGGATATATTCTACTGATCCAAATAAAATTCCTGTAGCAAAAAAAATTGATAAAATATCTTATGAGGAAATGCTGGAATTGTCTTCGTTAGGAGCTAAAGTTATGCAGTCTTCTGCTGTTCAAACAGCAATGATTTATGATATTCCTTTAGAGGTAAGATCAACTTTTACAGATCGTAAAGGTACAAAAATTTTCAATAAAGAGAGTTTAGATTATAGCAAAGCTGTGACAGGAGTAGCATATTCAAAGGATGATGCAAAAATTACACTTCAAGCTGTCGAAGACAAACCCGGTGTGGCTGCAGAAATATTTGAACCCTTTGGAAAAAACCAAATAAATATCGATATGGTAATCCAAAATGTTTCTTCTGATGGTAAAACCACAGATATTACTTTTACAACAAAAAGAGAGGATTTAACAAAGTCATTAGAAATTCTAAAAAATAATAGCAATATAAAGTTCAAAAATTTAAGTTACAAAGATAATGTATCGAAAATTTCTATTGTTGGCGCTGGAATGGTAACCACACCTGGTGTAACATATAAAATGTTTAGAGCTCTAGCTGAAGAAAAAATTAATATTTTAGCTATATCGACTTCAGAAATTAAAATCTCAGTGATTATAGATGAAGAACTAACGTTAAAAGCAGTAAAAAAATTACATAATATTTTTAACTTGGATTAAAATGGAGATAAGACCGTACAGGGAAGTTAAAAGAAAAAAAACCAAAACTATAAAAGTTGGTAAAGTTTTAGTTGGGGGCAATGCTCCTATAACAGTGCAATCAATGACTAACACTCCGACTACTAATGTCAAATCTACAATAAATCAAATTAACAGTTTAGAGGAAAAAGGAGCGGACATAGTAAGAGTATCTTGTCCAGATGAAAGCTCGACTCAATCTTTAAAAAATATAATAAAAAATGTAAATGTTCCAATAGTTGCTGATATTCATTTTCATTATAAAAGGGCTATTGAAGCAGCGAAAAATGGAGCAGCATGCCTAAGAATTAATCCCGGCAATATCGGATCCAAAGATAGAGTTTTAGATGTTGTAAAAGCCGCTAAGGATTATAATTGCTCAATAAGAATTGGAGTAAATGCTGGATCATTAGAAAAAAAATTATTAGATAAGTACAAGGAGCCATGTCCAGAGGCACTTGTTGAAAGCGCTATCTATAACGTAAAGTTGTTCGAGGATAATGATTTTTATAACTTTAAACTTAGTGTAAAGTCTTCTGATATTTTCTTAGCAATAAAATCTTATGAAATGCTGTCGGAAAAATGTAATTACCCATTACATCTTGGAATCACAGAAGCAGGGGGTTTAATTACGGGTAGTATTAAATCTTCTATTGGAATGGGACATTTATTAATGAATGGAATTGGTGATACTATTAGAGTCTCACTTTCAGCTGATCCTCAAGAAGAGGTAAAAGCAGGTTATGAAATTTTAAAATCTCTTAATATAAGATCGAGAGGTGTCAAAATAATTTCTTGTCCATCTTGCGCTAGACAAGCTTTTCCTGTAATCGAAACAGTAAAAGCCTTGGAAGAAAAATTATCTCATATTAAAACACCAATAACTTTATCCATAATCGGTTGCGTAGTAAACGGTCCAGGTGAAGCTTCGCAAACGGAAATAGGTCTCACCGGCGGAGGTAATGATAGTAATTTACTTTATTTGTCCGGTATACCTCATAAAAAAGTAGTAAATGAAAAGATTATAAGCCAAGTAGTAAAATTAGTAGAAGAAAAGGCTAAAGAAAAAAATAACTAACTATGATACCGAAAGATAAAGTTGAAGCAATTGTTTCAAAGCATAATTCTATAGAAAAGGAACTTTCTAGTGGCAAAGTTAATCCTAAAAACTTTGCTGAAAAATCAAAAGAGTACGCTGAATTAGGAATTATTTTAAAAAATGCTAAAGGCTATTTAAATTTTAAAAATGAAAAGAAAGATTTGGAGAATATAATAAATGATGAAAAAAGTGACAACGAGATGACAATTTTAGCAAAAAAAGAGTTGGCCGAACTTAATAAACAACATGAAGTTAATGAAAATAAACTTAAGATATTTTTATTACCCAAAGACTTAGATGATAAAAAAAATGCTATAGTAGAAATACGTGCTGGCACAGGTGGACTAGAAGCAACTCTATTCTGTTCAGACTTATTTAAAATGTATGAAAAAGTTTGTTCCAAAAAAAAATGGAAAATTGAAGTTATAAATATCTCGAAAAGTGAGGCTGGTGGATTTAAAGAAATAATATTTTCAGTTTCTGGCGATAATATTTACTCTTATTTAAAATATGAGTCAGGTGTACATAGAGTCCAAAGGGTTCCTGACACTGAAACTCAAGGAAGAGTTCATACCTCAGCAGCGACAGTTGCAGTTTTGCCTGAAGCAGAAGAGGTAGATATTAATATTAAAGATAGTGACTTGCGAATAGATGTTTTTAGATCTGGTGGACCTGGCGGCCAGTCAGTTAATACCACGGATAGCGCAGTAAGAATTACTCATTTACCAACTGGTGTGGTAGTAAGCCAACAAGATGAAAAATCTCAACATAAGAATAAAGCAAAAGCTCTTAAAATTTTAAGAGCCAGAGTTTATGAGGCTGAAAGGCAAAAAAAAGATAAAGAAAGATCTGAAAATAGGAAAAATCAGATCGGTAGTGGCGATAGATCTGAAAGAATAAGAACATATAATTTTCCTCAAGGTAGGGTTACAGATCATAGAATAAATTTAACTTTACATAAGTTGGAGGAATTTTTAAGTGGTGAGATACATGAGGAAATGAATGAAAGTTTAAGATTAAAAGATCAAAATTTAAAATTACAAGAACTAAAATAATGACACCAAACGAATTAATAACAAAAGGTTCAAATTTTCTAAAACAAAATAATATTAAAACTCACATGCTAGACTCTGAGTTAATTTTATCTAGTGTAACTGGTAAACAAAGAGAAGATTTTCTATTAAAAGACGATTTTAAACTAAACTTAAAACAGATAAAATCTTTTAACGATTTAATTTCAAGACGGGCACTATTAAAAGAACCAATTGCTTATCTCACAAATAAAAAAGAGTTTTGGAGCATTAAATTTAACGTCGATAAAGCTGTTTTGATACCTAGACCAGAAACAGAAATTTTAGTTGAAAAAATTATAAAATATTACAAAGGTCGAAATCCATTTATTTTGGATATAGGCACAGGATCGGGATGTATTATCATTTCTTTATTGCGTGAGTTTAAAAAATCTAAGGGGATTGCAATAGATATATCAAACAAAGCCCTAAATATTGCTAAAAGAAATTCTATTAATTATGATACTTTTGATCGATTAAAATTTATAAATTCATCAATATCTACATTTGACAGGTTTAAATTTGATATAATTGTCTCAAATCCGCCTTATATAGCTCAACATCAATTAAAAAATTTAGACAAGGATATAAAAAATTTTGAGCCAAAAATAGCATTAAACGGTGGAAATGATGGGCTTGACGTAGTGAGAAAAGTTATCTACAAATCTCGGAAAATCTTAAAGATTAACGGAATGCTCGCCTTAGAAATTGGAAACGGGCAATATAAAAAAGTTTCACAAATTTTGAAATTAAATAAGTTTAGAGAAAAGTTTTTTATTAAAGATTTTAGGGATAATATAAGGTGTATATTTTCTGTATTAGATCATTACTAAATTATTATGAACAACAACAGACGTAGAAATTTTAGAGGCAGACAGCAAAAAAACAACTTTAGAAGAAGATCATCATCCATCCACGGTTCTAATGGTCATTTTTCAAACAACACTGGTAATAAAAGTTTTAGCAGAAATGGGTCATTATCTAATCCTTTAAGCATTGAAAAAGTAATCTCAAAATACCAACAACTCGCCAAAGATGCACAAAGTAGCGGTGATCCAGTTTTAATTGAAAATTACTTACAACACGCAGAACATTATTCTAGAAGACTTGCGGAAATAAATATTAAAAGCCAGCCAAACCCTGAACCACCTATCAAAAATGAAAATATTGATCTAGACAAAGACTCTACAAACGATAAATAAGTATAATTAATATTAATTATTAGTTCTGAGTTCAGCAAGTTTTAAGTCTATTTTTATTCTATTCAATTCAAATTTCTCTCTTGCTTCATTTTTTAAAATTTTACCTGAAGGTAACTTAAGTTTTTGTGAATTTACTTTTTTTCCATTAACAACTACCTCATAATGCAGATGCGGACCAGTTGACATACCTGTAGAGCCAACATAACCAATTATTTGTCCTTGTTTTACTTTTTTTCCTTCTTTAATTCCTCTAGCAAACTTTGACATATGTGCATAAATAGTTTCGTAAGTTGAGTTGTGTCTTATTTTTACACAATTTCCTCCACCTCCACACCATCGAGCTCTAGTAACAGTCCCTGATCCTGAAGCCATTATTGGTGTACCAGTTGGAGCTGCAAAATCTGTTCCTCTGTGCATTTTGTTGAATCCTAAAATAGGATGTTTCCTCATGCCAAAAGATGATGACAACCTAGCTCCATTTATAGGAGTTTTCATCAAAGATTTTACTATGCTCTTACCACTAATATCGTAGTATCCAATATCATTACCATCATTAAAGTTATAAAGATTTATTTCTCTATTATTTACATTCATATGAGCATAAATTATTTTTCCAGTGTCTCTTATGACATCATTATCATCTACAAATTTCTCATAATAGATTTCAAAAGTATCCCCTTTTCTAATATCTCTCTGAAAATCAATTTCAAAACCATATATTCTTGCAAATTCAATAATTATATTTGGCTCTATCTGTGCTTCTGTTGCTGCAGTATATAAACTACTATTAATTGTATTTTTAATTACTACTTCCTTTTTATTTAATTTAAGAACATTTTCTTTAATTTCTATTTCGTTTTTATTTTTCCTTATTTCTACACTTAGAGTGTTGTTTATTGGGTATAAAATATTTATAACGCTGGTAGATTTATTATCTAATTTTTTTAAAACAATGTTTAATTTTCTACCAGCATAAATATTAGTCAATTTTTTTTGCTTTAATCCTTCAATTATCTTTTGAATTTCTTTATCAGATACCCTAAATTTTTTTAAGATTTTGCCAATAGAATCGTTATTTTCAATGTTATAATTAAACTCTATGTAAGGACTTTTTAAACTATCTAAAAATGAACTTTTAATATTAACAAATTCCTCAGAATTAAAAAAATTCTCTAAATTTTCCTCATTTTTATTTTTTTGATTGTTGATAGAATTGTAAGTAGTAGTATAAATTAATAAAGTTGATAATAAAATGGCCGGGTAAATTACCAATCCCCAACTTTTGAAGTTATTCAATTCCCTTTTTCTATCGTTGTTGAAAAAATACGTTGGAAATTTATTAAATAATTCTTTTAACGTCATAGTTGTTTTCTATAAAAATTAGTTAACTTTTGCAATTATTAGACGCGCTTTATGCCTGATTTTAAAGGCTTTTTTCACCATTATACGCCTTGACAATTTAATCTATTGTAATACAACGAGCGCTCACCTCTACTATTCAATTTTGACAATAGCAGAGGTGTGTTTAGATTTTAGTATAAAATCTTAGCTTTTTTAAATTGTGAATTTTTAAGAAGAGAAGTGTGGACGGCTAGGTTAATAGAGAAATTGTCGTACACGCTTTAACGAAAATAACTTTTATTACCTAAAAGTTATAAAGCTAGTGTGCGCCGTTATTAAACTTGAGAGTTTGATCATGGCTCAGAACGTACGCTGGCGGCACGCCTTATACATGCAAGTCGAACGCAGTAGCAATACTGAGTGGCAAACGGGTGAGTATAATGTGGGTATCTGCCTTTTGGTTTGGAATAACATGAGGAAACTTGTGCTAATACCGGATAAGCCTTCACAGGGAAAGTTTTATACGCCGAAAGATGAGCCCGCACTTGATTAGTTTGTTGGTGAGGTAATGGCTCACCAAGACTATTATCAATAGCTGGTCTGAGAGGACGATCAGCCACATTGGGACTGAGACACGGCCCAGACTCCTACGGGAGGCAGCAGTAAGGAATCTTGCACAATGGGGGAAACCCTGATGCAGCGATGCCGCGTGAGTGAAGAAGGCCCTTGGGTTGTAAAACTCTTTCGTCGGGGAAGAAAATGACTGTACCCGAATAAGAAGGTCCGGCTAACTTCGTGCCAGCAGCCGCGGTAATACGAAGGGACCTAGCGTAGTTCGGAATTACTGGGCTTAAAGAGCTCGTAGGTGGTTAAAAAAGTTGATGGTGAAATCCCAAGGCTCAACCTTGGAACTGCCATCAAAACTTTTTAGCTAGAGTGTGATAGAGGAAAGTGGAATTTCTAGTGTAGAGGTGAAATTCGTAGATATTAGAAAGAACACCAAATGCGAAGGCAACTTTCTGGGTCACTACTGACACTGAGGAGCGAAAGCATGGGTAGCGAAGAGGATTAGATACCCTCGTAGTCCATGCCGTAAACGATGTGTGCTAGACGTTGGAAATATATTTTTCAGTGTCGCAGCGAAAGCATTAAGCACACCGCCTGGGGAGTACGACCGCAAGGTTAAAACTCAAATGAATTGACGGGGACCCGCACAAGCAGTGGAGCATGTGGTTTAATTCGAAGATACGCGCAGAACCTTACCAACACTTGACATGTTCGTCGCGAGACCAAGAGATTGGTTTCTTCATTTAGTTGGACGAAACACAGGTGCTGCATGGCTGTCGTCAGCTCGTGTCGTGAGATGTTGGGTTAAGTCCCGCAACGAGCGCAACCCCTACTTTTAGTTGCCACCATTAAGTTGGGCACTTTAAAAGAACTGCCAGTGATAAGCTGGAGGAAGGTGGGGATGACGTCAAGTCCTCATGGCCCTTACGTGTTGGGCTACACACGTGCTACAATGGCACTTACAATGGGAAGCAAAGAGGTGACTCCTAGCTAATCCCAAAAATGTGTCTCAGTTCGGATTGCACTCTGCAACTCGAGTGCATGAAGCTGGAATTGCTAGTAATCGCGAATCAGCGCGTCGCGGTGAATACGTTCCCGGGTCTTGTACACACCGCCCGTCACACCATGGAAGTTGGTTACACCTTAAGGCAAATCGTCAACCTTCGGGAGACATTTGACTACGGTACGATCAGCAACTGGGGTGAAGTCGTAACAAGGTAGCCGTAGGGGAACCTGCGGCTGGATTACCTCCTTTCTAAGGATGACCAAAAAATTTCTTTTGGTCACAAAAAATAAAGTTAATGTGGCCGTCCTCATTTCTCTTCTTTTAAATTAAAGTGTTTCTTTAATGCTAGGGGCCGGTAGCTCAGGTGGTTAGAGCGCACCCCTGATAAGGGTGAGGTCGGACGTTCGAGTCGTCCTCGGCCCACCATTTTCTTGGGGGATTAGCTCAGCTGGGAGAGCGCCTGATTTGCATTCAGGAGGTCAGCGGTTCGATCCCGCTATCCTCCACCATAAACACTTTTAGCTTTTTCAAATTGTAAATATTATCAATATCTATATCCGATTGTTCGAATAGATGAACAATCATGAATGTTCGAATAGATGAACATTCCAACAAAAATTTAATTAGAACAGAAAATTTTTTTCTGTGCATAATTCAAGCGTTTAAGGGCGTATGGCGGATGCCTAGGCACTGAAAGGCGATGAAGGACGTGGTATACTGCGATAAGTTTCGGGGAGCTGTATGCAGGCTTTGATCCGAAAATTTCCGAATGGGAAAACCCACCACTTTATGTGGTACTTTAAACTGAATTCATAGGTTTAAAGAGCTAACCCGGAGAACTGAAACATCTAAGTAACCGGAGGAAAAGAAATCAATTGAGATTCCGTTAGTAGTGGCGAGCGAACGCGGAATAGGCCAGTAGCAGTATTAAAATAATCTAAATAGTTTGGAAAAGCTAACCATAGAGGGTGATAGTCCCGTAGGAGTAATGTTTAATATTGTTCTTGAGTAGAGCGGGACACGTGAAATCTTGTTTGAATATAGGGGGACCACCCTCTAAGCCTAAATACTCTTCAGTGACCGATAGTGAACTAGTACCGTGAGGGAAAGGTGAAAAGAACCCCTATTAGGGGAGTGAAATAGAACCTGAAACCGTATGCCTACAAACAGTCGAAGCTCTTTTTAGAGTGACGGCGTACCTTTTGTATAATGGGTCAGTGACTTAATTTATCCAGCAAGCTTAAGCCGTAAGGTGTAGGCGCAGCGAAAGCGAGTCTTAAATGGGCGATTAGTTGTATGAATTAGACCCGAAAACGAATGAGCTTACCATGAGCAGGTTGAAAGCAGGGTAACACTTGCCGGAGGACCGAACCAGTTGACGTTGAAAAGTCTTTGGATGACTTGTGGTAAGGGGTGAAAGGCCAACCAAATTCGTAGATAGCTGGTTTTCCGCGAAAACTATTTAGGTAGTGCGTTAAATAAACATATGTTTGGAGGTAGAGCACTAAACGGGCTAGGGGAGAGAAATCTTTACCAAACCTGATAAAACTCCGAATGCCAAACATATTTCCTTAACAGACAGACTGTGGGTGCTAAGGTCCATGGTCGAGAGGGGAACAGCCCAGATCACCAGATAAGGTCCCTAAATCATGATTAAGTGTGAAAGGATGTGGAGATTCCTTAACAGCCGGGAGGTTGGCTTAGAAGCAGCCATCCTTTAAAGATAGCGTAACAGCTCACCGGTCTAATAGAGTTTCTGCGCCTAAGATGTAACGGGGCTCAAATCATGTACCGAATCTGTGGGTGTGTATTTTCTTCGGATCATACACGCGGTAGCGGAACGTTCTGTAAGCCTGTAAAGGTGTACCCGTGAGGGACACTGGAGGTATCAGAAGTGCGAATGCTGACATAAGTAACGATTAACAGAGTGAAAAACTCTGTCGCCGAAAATCCCAGGGTTCCTGCGCAAGGTTAATCCGCGCAGGGTTAGTCGGTCCCTAAGTCGAGGGCGAGAGCCGTAGACGATGGGAACAAGGTTAATATTCCTTGACCAGATGGAAGTGACGGATTTTGTAAATTGTTAACTCTTAATGGATTGAGTTAGCTGTGAAAAAGTCCCAGGAAATAGCTCCATCATTAGACCGTACCCTAAACCGACACAGGTGGATTATTAGAGTATAATTAGGCGCTTGAGAGAATGATGTTGAAGGAACTCGGCAAAATGCCTCTGTAACTTCGGAAGAAAGAGGACCTTTTCTAAGGCAACTTACAAAAGGTGGCACAAGCCAGGGAGAAGCGACTGTTTATCAAAAACACAGGGCTCTGCTAACACGTAAGTGGATGTATAGGGTCTGACGCCTGCCCGGTGCTGGAAGGTTAATGTGGTGAGTGCAAGCTCACTCCTGAAGCCCCAGTGAACGGCGGCCGTAACTATAACGGTCCTAAGGTAGCGAAATTCCTTGTCGGGTAAGTTCCGACCTGCATGAATGGCGTAACGATTTCTCCGCTGTCTCCAACATCAACTCAGTGAAATTGAATTCTCCGTGAAGATGCGGAGTTCCCGTGGTTAGACGGAAAGACCCCGTGCACCTTTACTACAACTTTATATTGGTGTTAGGAATGATATGTTTAGCATAGGAGGGAGACTTTGATGTTTGGGCGTCAGCTTAAACGGAGTCACCAGTGAAATACCTCTCTTATTATTCTTGACATCTAACTGCTAGCCGTAATCCGGCAGCAAGACATTGTATGGTGGGTAGTTTGACTGGGGCGGTCGCCTCCCAAAGAGTAACGGAGGCGTGCGAAGGTAGGCTCAGAACGGTCAGAAATCGTTCGTAGAGTGCAATGGCATAAGCCTGCCTGACTGCAAGACTGACAAGTCGAGCAGAGTCGAAAGACGGTCATAGTGATCCGGTGGTTCTGAGTGGAAGGGCCATCGCTCAACGGATAAAAGGTACGCCGGGGATAACAGGCTGATACCCTCCAAGAGTCCATATCGACGAGGGTGTTTGGCACCTCGATGTCGGCTCATCACATCCTGGGGCTGGAGCAGGTCCCAAGGGTTTGGCTGTTCGCCAATTAAAGTGGTACGTGAGCTGGGTTCAGAACGTCGTGAGACAGTTCGGTCCCTATCTGCCATGGGTGTAGAAGAATTGAGAGGAGCTGTCCCTAGTACGAGAGGACCGGGATGGACATACCACTGGTGGACCGGTTGTAGCGCCAGCTGCAGTGCCGGGTAGCTAAGTATGGAAGAGATAACCGCTGAAAGCATCTAAGTGGGAAACTCACCTCAAAACTAGTTCTTCCTATAGAGCCGTAGTAGACCACTACGTTGATAGGCTGGGTGTGGAAGCGCGGTAACGCGTGTAGCTGACCAGTACTAATAGCTCAATTGGCTTGATTTATGCACTGAAAAAAATTTCATTAAAATTAAATTTATATACAACATATAGTTGTAAAACATTGTACACCCACTAATTGTAAAAATTTAGACTTTACTGTTCATAAATTGAACGTATACTGTTCAAAAATTGAACATTATGAATAATAATCAAGATCACTTTGATATTTTAAGAAAATTACAGAAAAAACCTAACTCCACCCAAAGAGAATTAGCCGAAGAACTTGGGTTTAGTTTAGGAAAACTAAACTACTGTTTAAAAGCTCTGCAACAAAAGGGATTGGTAAAAATTGAAAATTTTAAAAAAAACCCAAATAAAATCAATTATTTTTACGTTTTAACTCCTGCCGGAATAGCAGAAAAAACAAAGCTTACTATAAATTTCATGAAAAGAAAAATGAAAGAGTACGATGAGCTTAAAAAAGAGCTAGATTAATAATGTGGACAATTATTAAATTTGAAAAAAAAAAACTTTCTTCTTTAAAGTCAGATTTGGAAAAAAAACTAGGTGCAAACTGTAAATTCTATGTACCCAAGCTTCTTTTTAAAAGATACATAAAAAACAAATGGGCAAAAAAAGAATTTAACCTACTCGGCGACTATCTTTTTTGTTTTAATGAAAAATTTAATGACTCAAAGGTTATCAAAACAATAAATTATGCAAGGGGTCTAAAATATGTTCTTCAAGGATTTAATCAATCACAAAATGAAATAGAAGAGTTCATTGAAAAATGTAAGACCTCAGAAGACCCAGAAGGTTATATTTCTGAACAATTTTACGATTTAAAAATAAACTCAAATTATAAATTTTTTTCTGGGCCATTTACCAATTCGATTTTTAAAATCATACAATTACAAAAGAACAAGATTAAAATATTAATGGGTAACTTTAATACAACGATAAATAAAAAAGATTATTTGTTTCAACCCATCTAAAACCAAAATGAAAAAAATTGTAAAAACCGGCCTTTTACAAAGTGCGGAGCATTGGTTTAATTAAAATATACATGTCGATTAAATTAATAAAAATTCTTAAAAAATTAAAAAAATTAGGAGCTGTCGGTGTTAAACAATCTTTAGAAGATGAAGGTGCATCTTTTAATGACATTCGAACTATGAGAAACATTACAAAAAAGTTAAAACTAAAATTAAATGTAAAGATAGGAGGTTGTGAAGCTAAAAATGATATCTTTTTTTGTAAACAAATTAAAACAGACAGCATAGTAGCACCCATGGTAGAAAGTGAATATGCATTAAAAAAATTCATTCAATGCGCAGGTCAAAATAAAAAAAATTTACATCTAATAAATCTTGAAACTTTTCAATCAATTAAAAACTTAAAAAGTATTACTTCGTCCAAATTTTTTCAATCAATTGACGGAGTAGTTATTGGACGGTCTGATTTAGCAGGGTCAATGGGGTACTCTAAATCTTTTGTAAATTCCAAAAAAATTTATAATATTGTAAATAAAACTTTTAATAGTATAAAAAAATTAAAAAAGAATAAAAAAATATTAAAAATGGGTGGGTCAATAACTCAAAATTCAAAAAAATTTATTAAATTACTTTTTTCAAATAAAAATTTAGACTATGTTGAAACAAGAAATATTGAAATTAAATTAAGTAAAAAATCTTTAAAAAACTTTGAAAAATTAATTGTAGAGTCATTTAAATTTGAAATCGAATGGTTAAAATTTAGAATAAAGAATAATAAGAATTTACCCAATAATTTAGCTTTTGATTATAAAGAACGAATTAAAGAAATAGAACTAAGAATAAAAAAATTATAAATAATTTTAATTTTATTTACAACTTATGATAAATAGATTTAATCATTTAAAAAAAAAACTTATTGAAAATAAATGTTTCAAAGTAATTTGTGGAGCTGGAAACGAAGACAAAGAGGAAGTTAAAAAAATTTCTTTTATTTATTCTTTAGCAGGAGCGACTTTACTCGATGTATCTGCAAACCCAGACGTAGTTAGGGCTTCTGTCGAAGGTATAAATTTAGCAAATAAGTTTAATGCAAAACATAACATTGGAGTTGAAAATAAACCTTTTATTGTTGTTAGTGTGGGTATGCCTGGAGATCATCACGTGCGAAAATCTTACATTGATCCTGGCACTTGTATAGGATGTAAAATTTGTATTCCAGTATGTCCAACTAAGGCAATTCCAGAAAACTTTGTTGATAAATTAGATTACTTTAAAAAATTAGGCGGATCGTTTACCGAGGAAAATCAAGATAAAGAAATTGTTATAAAGGAATTGTGTATAGGTTGTGGAAAATGTAGTGCCATATGTCCAAAAGATAACATTATATCTTACAGGCATCCAAAGAATGAGCTGAAGAAACTACTTCCCGAATGTATCAACGCTGGAGCAGAGAGTATTGAACTTCACGCAGGCGTCTCGGAAGATGAACTAACATTGGATGAGTGGCAAATTATAAAAGATTCAAACCCAAATCAATTTAATTCTGTTTGTCTAGATAGACTAAATTTGAGCAATTTTCTTTTAGAGAACAGAATTGAAAAAATTAAAAATATTTCTGAAGAAAAACTAATCATACAAGCCGATGGCATTCCCATGAGTGGAGGTGAGAATGATTATAACACCACTCTTCAAGCTATAGCGTGCGCAGATGTAATTAATAAAAGATTTAACATGAGGAAGAATATTAAAGAAAAATCTGCCAGTGGAGGAAAAGCTTCAATATCATCTAAGAAAATTTATAGAACTAATGGTCATAAACTCGGTATATATGTCTTAGTCTCAGGTGGCACAAATGAAAAAACGAAAGAACTAGCAAAATTAACAAACGTTAGAGTTAATGGAGTTTCTATTGGAACTTATGCGAGAGACATAATTTATAATAAAATAAAAGATCATAATTTTTTGCAAAATAAAAAATTAATAATTTCAGCCTATCAAACAGCAAAAAAACTTGTAGATGCAAACTTATAAGAAAAAATTAGTTATAGCAGTTGATTTTGACGGAACACTTTGTCAGACAAAATTTCCAAAAATTTTAAAGCAAACGAGCAAACAAAAAAAACTACTTAACGATCTGAAAAGATTAAAAAAAAAAGGCCATAAATTAATTTTATGGACATGCAGGGGGGATAATAAAAAATTTCCTGCTTTAAGTGAGGCCATAGAATGGTGCAAATCAAAAGGATTAACTTTTAATTCAATTAATAGAAATGTTAAAGGACAAAAAAAAATTTCAGGATTTAGCCCTAAAATTATAGCTGATATCTACATAGATGACAAATGCATTAATTTAAAAAATTGGAAAAATTTATGAACAAAAAAATTGTTGCAATTGTGCCTGTAAGGAAAGGTTCAAAAAGAATTAAAAATAAAAACTTTAAAAAATTTGCTAGTTCAAATTTATTAGAGATTAAATTAAAGTCATTAAAAAAAGTAAATCTTATAGATCAAATTATCGTTAGCACAGACTCTCCGATAGCTATAAAAATAGCAATAAAATACAATGTATCCTATCATATTAGGGAAAAATATTTTGCTAGTTCAAAATGCACAAATAGTGAATTCTTTGAAAACTTAGCCAAATCTATTGAGGGCGATTTTTTAATGTACACACCGTGTACTGCTCCTTTAATCAAAAGTAATACAATACAAAATGCTATTAAAAAATTTTTAAGCTTGTATCCGAAGTATGATAGTTTAAATACCACAAACTATATAAAAGAACACCTTTGGTTAAATAATAGGCCTATCAATTATAATCCAAAAAAATCTCCTAATACCCAAGATCTTCCTGACATTATGAAACTAACATACGGGGCAAATATAATTTCAAAAAAAAAAATGATTAATAAAAAAAATGTTTTGGGTGATAGACCTTATTTCTACAATATTGACGATATTGAGGGTATAGATGTTGATAACCCACTAGATTTTGAAATTGCCGAATATCTTTTCAAAAAAAATTAAAAATCTTAAGTGAATAATAACTTAATTAGAATTATCCCTTTTTTAGATATTAAAAACGGGTTACTTATAAAAGGTATAAATTTAGAAGGCCTTAGGATAATTGGAAAGGCAGAAAACTTTTCTAACGTTTATTATAACAATGGAGCTGATGAAATTTGCTACATTGACAATGTAGCCACACTCTATGGCACGAATAATTTATCAAAGTTTATTACCAACACCGCTAAAGATGTTTTTATTCCTTTATCAGTAGGTGGAGGTGTAAGAAGTATACAAGACATTAAATCAATATTATTGGCTGGAGCTGATAAAATTTGTGTAAATTCTGCTGCTATTGAGAACATTAATTTTTTAAAAGTAGCTTCTAGAATATTTGGATCGGCAAATATCACGGTAATTATTCAAGCAATTAAAATAGATAATAAATACTTTATAAGCAGCGCCAATGGTAGAGAAATTCATAAAATTAATCCATTTGATTGGGCTAAAAAGGTGCAAGACTACGGAGCAGGAGAAATAGTTGTCACTTCGGTAAACAATGAAGGTTTGAAAGGAGGTTTTGATTTAAAATTGACAAAAAAAATTTCAGAAATAGTTTCTATACCAACCATTGCACACGGGGGAGCTGGTAGTTTTGAAGACATTTATAATGTAGTTAAATCAAGTAAAATAAGTGGGGTGGGTATTGCATCTTTATTTCATTATGAAACTTTACATTTTTTTCCAAAATTTAAGCCCAACACAGGAAATGTAGAATTTTTAAAAAATGTTAACAAAAAAAAAAATAAGATAAATTTAATTTACAAATTAAAAAAATATCTTAAATCAAAAAAAATAAACGTAAGATATGAAAATTAATAATTTATCTATAGGCATTATTAATTTATCAGTAAGCAATATACTAAGTGTATATGAGGGCTGTCGAAAAGCTGGATACAATGTTGAAGTGATAGATAAAAAAAATTGTAAATTTAAATATGATATCATTATTGTTCCAGGCGTGGGGTCTTTTAGCTCTGGAATGAAATATTTTAATGAAAATAATTTTAGTGAAAAAATAAAGGACTATTTAACAAAACCTAACGCTTTAGTTTATGGAATTTGCTTAGGGATGCAGCTTTTATTTAAAAAAAGTTATGAATTTAAAGAAACTAAAGGATTAAATTTAGTTAACGGTGATGTCAAAAAATTTAAAAACAATAAAACTTTTGTAACTCATTTGGGATGGAATAAAGTATTTTTAGAAGAAAATGAATACTTTAAATATTTTAAAAAATTTGAAAAAAAAAATTTTTATTTCGTGCATTCATACTTTGTAAAACCAACGAATAAAAATGAAATTTTTGCCAAGTCAAAACATGGCAACAAAAAATTTTGCTCAATAGTAAAAAAAAATAATATTTTCGGTACACAGTTCCACCCTGAAAAAAGTGGACCTATTGGTATAGAATTTTTGAAAAGTATTAAATATTTAAAAAATTAACTATATGAATCATAAAGTTTATTATGGTCTTCCAAGAGAGGTAATGTTTTGTAAAAAAACTTTGATGTCAAATCAAAAACCTAACTCAGCTGTAGAATTTACACATAATAAAAACTCAAAAAAAGATACGCTTAAATTTGACAAAAAAGGAATAAGCGAATCTTGGTATTATTCAAGATTAAAGAAAAAAATTAATTATAATCTTAGAGAAAAAAAACTTTTAAAATTATTAGAAAAACACAGAGGCAAGCACGGTCAATATGATTGCATAGTACCTGGAAGCGGGGGGAAAGATAGTGGTTATGCAGCACATGTTTTGAAATTTAAATATGGAATGAATCCTCTTTTAGTAACTTGGCCTCCCATATTGTATACAACATACGGTTATAAGAATTTTAAAAACTGGATTAACTTAGGTAAATTTAAAAATATTTCCGCAAAAAGAGATGAAAAAACAATGAAAATTTTAACAAAATTATCAATTTTAAATTTACTTCATCCGTTTCAAACATTTATTTTAGGTCAAAAAATTTTTGCAGTAAAAATGGCAATTAAATATAAAATTCCATTAGTTTTTTATGGTGAGCATGAGGCTGAACACGGTAGTTTACCCATCGCGGATAACTACGAGTCATTGAGAAAAAAGTCTTTTTTTACGTTTAAAAACCTTAACAAACTTCATCTTGGAGGAGTACCGATTAAAAAACTAGAAACAGATTATCTTTTAAAAAAAAAAGATTTAGAAATTTTTTTACCTCCCTCTGAAAATTTACTAGAAAATTTTCCGCTCGAAGTACATTATTTAGGGTTTTATTTAAAATGGATACCACAAGAAACATTTTACTATGCTGTAGAAAACTGTGGGTTTAGACCGAGACCATTTAGAACCCAAGGCACTTATAGCAAATATAACAGCATTGATGATAAAATTGATGATCTTCATTATTATACGACATTTATTAAATTTGGCGTGGGAAGAACTACTTACGATGTTTCTCAAGAACTCAGAAATGATCACTTAACAATTGAAGAAGGAAAAAAGTTAATTAAGAAATATGATGGCGAATTTCCTGATCGATACTTTAATGAAATCATGAAATATTTAAACATCAATCCTAATTACTTCCATAAATTGTGTAACAAGTTTAGATCACCCCATTTATGGAAAAAGAAAAAAAATAGTTGGGAACTAAGGCATACTGCAAATAAAGACGGAGCTGATGACTAAAACAAGTTTTAAAACAAGGCTTAATTTTAAAAAAAAAATTATAGTCACAGATGGTATGGTAGGCGGTGGAAAGACTTTAATCGCCAATCTTATATCAGGATTAAAAGATGTGGACCCCTGGATCTATGATGCTAATATTGAAAGAATTTGTTCATTAAATAATTTAAAAAAAATTGATTTAGAAACTTCAGCTGATTTTTTACAAAAAAATTTAAATGAAAAATATTTTGATAATTATATCTTAAGACATGTTAATTATAGGAATCAAGATCTATCTTCAATAGTTAATAATATTAGATTCAAAAATATAAAAAAAAGAAAAAATTTGAGTGATGACGAAGCAAAAAAAAAAATAAAAAGAACAAAAATGTGCTTGCAATATATGACACATAAAAATAGTCCCTACGCAGAGCCAATTTTCAAAGCTCTAGGCAATCAATTGGTTTATGTTTTGATTTTAAGAAATCCATTTAATATTTATACAATTAATTGGGTAGCTAAATGGACTAAAATTTTTAGTAAGTTTGATGCTAGGGATGGAAGAATTAATTTTTACTCTAGTAAGTACAATTTAAATTTTCCATTTGAAATAAAAAAAAATGAAGTTGATTTTTATCAAAAGTTAAATAAATACGAAAAATCTATATTTTTTATGGAGCACTATTATTATTATTCTATTAAAAAAATCGTAAGTTTTTCAAAAAAATATAAGTCCAACTTTGTTATAGTACCATTTGAAAATCTTACGAAAAATCCAAAAAAATATTTAAAAAAAGTATCAACATTTTCAAAAACAAAAATTGATAAATTAACATTGAAGAATATGAAAATGAACGGTGTACCCCGAAAAAATCCAGAACAAAAAATTAAATCATCAGTGTATAATTTTTCAAAAAATTTACCAAAAGAGTCAAACAAATATAAATTTTTGAAAAATAAAATAAACAAATACTTTCTAAAAAGAATTTTTAAACTAGAGAAGTTTTATTTGAAAAACATTTTATTAAAATATTAGATATGAAAAACATTTTAGTAATTGGAGGAGCTGGGTATGTTGGAAATGAAATAATAAAATATTTTCTTAAAAGGAATATCAAAGTAACGTGCTTAGATAATTTGATTTACAATCAAAAATTTAAATTAAAACATAGATTGCTAAATTTTTTAAAATTAGACATTACTAAAAAAAAAGAAATTAAAAAAATAAGTGGATTTTACGATACAGTTCTAATTTTAGCTGGATTGGTTGGAGACCCGATTACAAAAAAGTATAAATCTTTGTCAATAAAAGTAAATGAAAATGCAATCATAAATATTATTAATTATTTTAATGAAAAAAAAAGATGTAATAAGTTATTTTTTATTTCAACTTGTTCAAATTATGGTTTAGTTAAAAAGAATATAAAAATCAAAGAAACAGCACCACTTAAACCATTATCTTTATACGCTAAATCAAAAGTAAAAATTGAAAAATTACTTTTAAGAAAAAATAAGAATTTATTCAATCCAACTATTTTTAGATTTGCAACAGCTTTTGGATTATCAGATAGAATGCGTTATGATTTA
>CACMTV010000004.1 GCA_902616675.1 uncultured Pelagibacteraceae bacterium
AAAGGAGATACATAAAACTTTTTTCTACATTTTTGAATTATTTCCTCATTGTTTTTAATTTTAAAAATATATGTATGCTGTTCATTGAAAGTATTTTTTACCTCATAAAAAATTGCTGCTAATTTATCTTTTTCATAGCAATAAAAAATGCTCAAAGGGTTAAAAACGTATCCGAGTATTCTGGGATAACAAAGCACTTTAATGCTTGTTATATTTTCTTTTATCCGGAACTTTTTTAGATTTGAAATTACCCAATTCTTTAAATTACCTCCATCTCGATCTCCATGATCTTTATCATAAAAACTAAAAATATTAAATTTATTGTGTGAAAAAATACCTATTGATTTGTCTAAAAGATTAATTTCATCTAAATCGATTAAAAGTGAAAAAGTTTTATATTTTAAAAAATGCCTTACAGGTTTAAATCTTGTATGGGTAACTTCTCCATTATATATGCAAGAGTTCATTAAATTTTAAAATTATTAATTAATTCAATTGATGATTTTAATCCATCTTCATGGAAACCGTAACCAAAATAACTACCACAAAACCAGGTCCTTTTTTTACCCTGAATCATATGTAAATCTTTTTGAAGTAGCGTATTCTCAGTATTTAAGTATGGATGAGTAAAATTTATTTTTTTAATAATTAGATTATCTTGAACATTATGAATAGGATTTAAAGTTAAAAAATAGTTTTTAGTTGTTTTTAAATTTTGAAGTTTGTTTAACCAATAAGTTATACATGTTCTTTTTCCATCTGAGATAGAGTTCCAGCTAGACCAGGTTATTTTTTTTTGAGGCATTAGACTTTCGTCAGTATGTAAAATAGCTTCGTTTTTAACATACTTAAATTTTCCTAAAATATTTTTTTCTTGTGTAGTTGGTTTTTCTAGCATGTCTAAGCTTTCATCTGCATGTGAAGCTAGAACTACTTGATCATAATCTATATACTCATTTCCGATCATAATTCGAATATTATCATCACTTCTAATTATTTTGCTCACTTTATAATTTTTAAATATTTCGCCGCTTATTTTATCAGTTACTTTTTTAACATAAGTTCTGCTTCTATTTGAAACTGTATACCACTGTGGTCTATTTTTTAATTTAAATAAACCGTGGTTAATGAAAAAATTTAAAAAAAATTTTATTGGCATTTTTTTTGCTTTATCGAAAGGCATCGACCAAATAGCTGCAACCATAGGTATTATGTGATACTCTATAAAATATTCTGAAAGTTTTTTTTTATTTAAAAAATCCCCTAAAGTTTGCTCTGTTATTTTATTTTTAAGTATATTTGGTGCACTTTTGTAAAAAGATATTATCTCTTTTATCATTATTAAAAATTTAAAATTTAAAAGATTAATTCTATTTGCAAAAATTCCGCTAAGACCACTTCCGCTATATTCTATGTTAGTATTTTTTATTGAAACAGAGAAAGACATATCACTTTTTTCATACGGAATATTTAAATCTTTAAAAAATTTAACTAGATTTGGGTAAGTTGCTTCATTAAAAACAATAAAACCTAGATCAACTGGCACAATTTTATCGCCTTCTTTGATATCATAGGTAAAAGAGTGTCCACCAAAGTGATCAGCTTTCTCATACAAATCAACTTTAAATTTTTTTGACAAAAAGTATGCAGAAGATAGTCCGGATATCCCAGAGCCAATTACTGCTATTTTCATTTATTAAGCAGCTTCATCTTTATATTCATCCATAGATGGGCAAGAACATACAAGATTTCTATCTCCATAAACATTGTCAACTCTTGCAACCGGAGGCCAATATTTATTATTTTTTACAAACTCAGTTGGAAAAGCCGCCTCTTCTCGGGTGTATTTATGACTCCATTCATTTGAGGCAAGTTCAATGTAAGTATGAGGAGCGTTTTTTAATGGATTGTCAATTTTGTCAAATTTTGATGACTCTACTAGATCAATTTCTTTTTTTATTTTAATTAATGCACTACAAAACTTATCTATTTCTTCTAAATTTTCACTTTCTGTGGGCTCTATCATTATTGTTCCTGCAACTGGCCAAGACATAGTTGGAGCGTGATATCCAAAATCAATTAATCTTTTAGCTAAATCTTCTTCTGAAATTCCTGAACTAGCTTTAATTGGTCTAATATCTATTATGCACTCATGGGCCACGTTACCATTTTTACCAGTGTATAAAACTTTGTAGTCTTTAGATAATTTCTTTGAAATATAATTTGCGTTTAAAATTGAAATTTGTGAAGCTTTTTTTAAACCCTCAGCACCCATCATCTTTATGTACATCCAAGATATAGGTAAAATGCTTGAACTTCCCCACGGTGCAGCTGAAACAGCTCCCATTCCATTTTTTGGTCCTGCGTCTTTTATAATTTCATGAGTAGGAAGAAAATCAGCTAAATGTTTTGCGCACGCAATTGGTCCCATTCCTGGTCCTCCGCCCCCATGTGGTATGCAAAATGTTTTGTGCAAATTAATATGACAGACATCTGGTCCAAATTTTCCAGGTTTTGCAATGCCAACTAGAGCATTTAAATTTGCTCCATCCATATATACCTGACCACCATGTTTGTGAATTACATCGCAAATTTCAATAATTTTTTCTTCAAATACTCCATGAGTAGAAGGGTAAGTAACCATTAAAGCGGCTAAATTTTTTGAATATTTTTCTGCTTTGTTTTTCAAATCGTCTAGGTCCACGTTACCGTCTTCATCACAGTTTACAACAACTACTTTCATCCCGCTCATTTGAGCACTTGCTGGATTAGTTCCGTGCGCTGAGTTTGGAATTAAACATACATCTCGATCACCTTGTCCGTTGCTCTCATGGAATTTTCTTATTGTCATTAACCCTGCGTATTCACCTTGAGCACCAGAATTTGGTTGTAAAGAAACTGCGTCATATCCAGTGATTTCTTTTAAATCATTAATTAGGTCATTAAATAAAATTTTATACCCTTCCATTTGATCTGTTGGCACAAATGGGTGGGGCAAAGAAAATTCCTTCCAAGTAATAGGCATTAACTCTGCTGTTGCATTAAGTTTCATAGTGCAAGAACCTAGGGCAATCATTGATCGATTAAGCGCTATGTCACAATCTTCAAGTTTTTTTAAATACCTTAGCATCTCTGTTTCTGAATGATATTTATTGAAAACAGGATGAGTCAGATACTTTGATGTTCTTAAAAGTTTTTTAGGAAGATTATTAAGCTCAACTTTTACATCTTGATTAATTACACTAGAAACTCCAAATATTTTTAATAATATATTTACATCATTCAGTTTTTTTGCTTCATCAAATGCAACTGATATGTGTTTGTTATCAACTTTTCTTAAATTGATATTTTCTTTTAAGGCACTTTGATAAATAGAGTTTGTCTTGTCGTTTGTTTTAATTGTCACCGTATCAAAAAAATAGTCTGATAAAATTTGGAAACCACCCTTTTTAATTTCATCAGCAAATAATTTTGCTAATTTAGAAGTCCTATTGGCTATTTTAAGTATTCCATCAGGCCCATGATAAATAGCAAAGGCTGCAGATATTATAGCTAACAATGCTTGAGCCGTGCATATGTTACTTGTGGCTTTATCTCGTCTGATATGTTGTTCTCTTGTTTGTAAAGAGAGTCTGTATGCTTTTTTTCCATGTCTGTCTTTCGATACACCTATAATTCTTCCCGGCATTGATCTTTTAAATTCTTCTTTAGTAGCAAAAAATGCTGCATGTGGCCCGCCATAACCCATAGGAATACCGAACCTTTGAGCGCTACCTACAGCTATATCAGCACCAAGTTCTGCTGGGGTTTTTAATCTGGCTAAGGATAATAAATCACATATTAAAATTGCTTTTCCATTTTTTTTGTGAATTTGACTTATGCTTTCGCTTGGATCTATTATTTCACCAAGAGTTCCGGGATAAGCTAAAACTCCACAAATAATATCTTGATTAATTTTTGATAGCTCCTTTTTTTCATCACCAATAACTAGTTCTAAACCAAAAGGTTTTGCACGAGTCTTAATAAGATCAATTGTCTGTGGATTACAATTGCTTGAAATAAATATTGTTTTTGCGTTTGTTTTATCTAATCTTTGGGATAGGCCAACAGCTTCTGCTGCAGCTGTTGCTTCATCTAATAAAGAAGCATTTGCAATATCCATCCCTGTAAGATCAATAATCGTTTGTTGAAAATTTAAAAGCATTTCAAGACGACCTTGGGCTACTTCTGGCTGGTAAGGAGTGTAAGAAGTATACCAGCCAGGGTTTTCTAATATGTTTCTTAAGATTACATTCGGGGTAATGGAGTTATAGTATCCCATACCAATAAAATTTCTAAAAATTTTATTTTTTTTAGATATAGATTTTAATTTTTTTAAAGCATCATTTTCAGATAACGGCTGATCTATATTAAGATCATCTTTTAATAAAATTTTCTCTGGAACAGTATTTTTCATTAAATCCTCAAGTGAGTTGTATCCCACCTGTTTCAACATTTTTGACAGCTCATTATCTGATGGGCCAATATGTCTTTTTATGAATTCTTTTGAATTATCATCAATCATTTAATTTGGATTCTCCTTACAAAATTTATCGTATTCGTCTTTGGACATTAATGAGTCAAGCTCACCTTTATCTTTTATCTTTAATTTAAAAAACCAACTCGCTCCCTCCGGATCTCCGTTAACACTACTTGGATCATCAGCTATAGCTTTATTTCCTTCGGTAACCTCTCCCGAAATTGGTGAATAAACATCGCTAGCTGCTTTAGTTGACTCCACAACAGCGGCCTGCCCTTCTTTCTCAATAGATTTACCTGCGTCCGGTACTTCAACGAAAACTATATCTCCAAGCATTTCGGTTGCATGTTTAGTTATACCAACCGTTGCTATATCACCTTCTAAAGAAACCCATTCATGTTTTTTTGAAAATTTTTTTTCACTCATTTTTGCCTCTCTTGTTATTTAACATAACTTTTTTTATAAAATGGTAGTTCTGAAACTTTACCTCCATATTTTTTTCCCCTAACTTCTAGCTGTATTGAAGTTCCGATTTCAGAAAATTTTGATTTAACATAACCCATCGCTACCGGCCCATTTACACTTGGACCAAAAGTTCCGCTTGTTACAAAACCAATCTCTTCACCATTGGAAGAAAAAATTTTTGTATTTTCTCGAGCTATGACTTTTCCCTCAGGTTTAATACCTATTCTTATTTTTTCACTTCCATTTGTTAATAAGTTTTTAATTTTACTCCAACCATTAAAACCACCAGCGTCTTTCCTTTTTTTTGCAATTGCCCATTTAAGATTAGCTTCTATAGGATTAATTTTTTCGTTTAAATCATGACCGTAAAGACATAGTCCAGCTTCTAACCTCAATGTATCTCTTGCACCTAAACCTATAGGCTTGACCCCGTTATCAATTAAAAAATCAATTAGTTTTTTAACTTTTTTATTAGAAATCGAAATTTCAAAACCATCCTCACCTGTATAACCAGATCTTGTTATATAAAGACTTTCGCTATCATAATTAAAATTATTTCCTGTCATAAATTTTAATTTAGAAACGCCTTGTATTAGTTTTTCTAAAATTTCAACTGACTTAGGTCCTTGTAAAGCTATTAAAGACAAATCATTATTCAAATAATATTTATGATTTTTATCTAAAAATTTTGATATGTGTTTGATATCATTTTCTTTACACGCCGCATTCAATATTATACAGAAACCTTTATTTGTTTTTGTAATAATTAAATCGTCTATAATTCCACCATTATCATTTAGTAAAAAAGAATATTTTGAGTGATTAACTTTCAATGATTTTAAATCTGAAGGAATGATTTTTTCTAACGCTTCTACTAATTTTTTTTCTCCCTCTAAAAAAAATTGCCCCATGTGTGAAACATCGAAAAACCCAGCGTGAGTTCTAGTTGAAATATGCTCTTTTACAATCCCATCTTTGTATTGAATTGGCATTTCATAACCTGCAAATGGAACAAATTTTGCACCCAAACTTTTGTGTAAATCGTATAAAGCTGTTTTTTGTACACCCATAATAACTCTTTTTTGCCCCATCTGTTTTGAAACCTGAGAGATTTACTCCTTCGGTGAGGCAAAGCCTGCTTTCCAGAGTTATTACGGTAACGGTCCTTTTGCCTGAGAGTTTCCGGGGTGGTTGCTCCTTCGGCGCTACAACTTTGTAGTCTCTCCCGTTACGAGAGGACTCTCGTTCATTCTGACAAAAAAGTCAAATTAATTTAGGTGTTTATTTCCTTAGATTTATCAGAGCTTTTTAACACTACAGCAGAAATTATTATTAAACCACCAATTAATACACTTAAAGGTGGTACTTCATTCAAAAATATCCAAACCCAGATAGGAGCAAAAATTGTTTCTAATAACATCAATAAACCAACTGTTACAGCTTGAGTGGTTTTAGTACCTATGGTTACACATATAAAGCCAAAAGCAAGTTGAGGTACACCTAATAAAAACCCCATTATAATATCATTCATCGAAAAAGTTAAGCTGCTCGACAGAAATAATCCGTAGATACCACTAAAAATTCCCGAATAAAAAATTGCTGGGATCATATCAAGTTCAGGAAATTTTCTAATTATCATCACAAGTATAGTAAAGTTAATTGGTATTGCAAAAGAGATTACATTTCCTAGTAAAGTTCCTTGATTAATTGAATTTCCCACCATGACAATCATTCCAATCAAAGCTAAAAAGATGGCAATAAAACCTTTGAATGAAATCTTTTCTTTAAGAAAAAGGTAACCGAATATAGCTAAAAAGATAGTTTGAGTGCTAATGATGAAGACTACATTCGCAACAGTAGTCATAGACATTGCAGCTATATAAGCAACAAAACTTAAAGATAAAAATAAACCTGCAACAATTGCCGGAAATCCAGATCTCTTGACAATTTCTGTTGTATTTTTTCCATAAGTTAAAACTAAAAAAATTATTAATGTTGTAACAAAAAAGAAAGATCTTATTAGAAGTATTTGCCACATATCTTGAGTTTCAAATGATCTTATGATTAAGCCTCCCCAGCTTAAAAAAAATCCACCAAGCAAACAAAGTATATATCCTGGAATTTTATAAATTATTTTCATTTAAATTTTTTTAATATTTTTGGAAAATATAAGTGTAAAGTTGAAGCTCTTAAAATCATAAAAATTAATAATGAAAACCAAATACCATAATTATGAAGTTTTTGCGTTAAAAACGTGGACAAAATTACATAAATTACAACAGATATTATCATGCTATTTCTCATTTCTTTTGTTTGTGTTGCCCCAATGAAAATACCATCTAATTGGTAGCAAAAAGATGCAATTGGAGGAATTATAATGACCCATAACAAATATTTATATGAGAGGTATCTTAAAAATTCTATATCAGTAATTAAGTTTATTATTTCTTTTGCATAAATTAAAAATAAAAAACTAATAATTAAACCAGTGGTAAAACTAAGTATCATTGAATTTTTTACAGATGAGAGAAACATCTTCTCTGATTTTTTTCCTATAGAGTAACCTATTATACTTTCTGTAGAAAATGCGTAGGCGTCTAAAAAGAAAGATGAGATTAGGATTAATTGAATTAAAATCGAATTTATTGCTATATACTCTTCTCCTAAAGTAGAACCTAAATAAGTTATCCAAAAAAAAGAAAAAGTTAAAAGTATTGTTCTTATAAAGATATTAAAATTAATATTTAAAAGTTTTAGTATTTTTTTGAAGTTAAAGATTATTTTATTGTTAAATCTTGGTATTATCTTAAATCTTTTTATTATTAAAAAATAAGTGTATATAGAAAAGATAATAGTTGTAATATAAAAAGCTATTAATGTACCAAGAGCGATGCCTGACACATCTAAATTTAACTCTGTAACAAAATAAATACTTAAAAATATATTTAATAGACTTGATATTATAATTAATAAACTTGAAATAAACGTTTTTTGTATACCTAAATAAAAGCCTATTAAAACATAAGTAATTAATTCTGCAGGCGCCGAAAATACTCTAATTGAGATATATTCATCAATATAATCTCGCGTTTCTGTAGAAGTTACAAAAATTTGGTTTAAAAAGTGTAAGAGTAAAGGTTTAAGAATTATTATTAAAATGGATATGAATACAGCAATTAAGATATTTCTAATTATAATGTAAACTAATTCCCTATAATCTGCTTTCCCTAATGCTTGAGAAATTAAACCTACTGTTCCCATTCTCAAAAATCCAAAACTCCAAAAAATCATTGTTAAAAAAGTAGTAGATATACTAGCTGCTATTAGAAACTTCTCATTTTCCATATGACCCATAAGACCGGTGTCCACTATTCCAACGAGTGGGATAGCCATATTTGAAAAGAAAATGGGTAAAGAAAGTCTAAATATCTGCCATTTTGTAATATTAACAGTTAACCTCATAGCGGCCATACGAATGGATAAATTATTCTTTATATAGAAACAATTAAATTATATAAGAAATTTATAAAATGGTTGAACAGTTCATAATTGCTATACAAATCATACTAATTGATATTGTAATGGCCGCTGATAACGCGATCATTATAGGTCTAATTGCTGCAAATTTTGCTCCGCAAAATAAAAAAAAGATAATTGCTTGGGGGGTAGCAGGAGCCTTTGTCTTTAGAATATTTTTTGCCTTCGGCACAGATTACATGCTTGAATACGCATGGATTAAAATTGTTGGTGGATTGGCGCTTTTATGGATAGTTTATAATATTAGACAAGATTTATTTGGAAAGAATAAAATTAGGTCGCCAGAGATAAAATCTAAAGAGCCAGTTTCTTTTAAAACAGGAGTGTATAGAATTTTAGTTGCAGATATAACATTGAGTTTTGACAATGTTTTAGGTGTAGTGGGTGCAGCTAAGGATTATTATTATTTAATGATAACAGGATTGCTTTTATCTGTTTTTTTAGTAGCAACTCTTGCTACATATTTTGCAAATTACATTAAAGAACATAGATGGTTGGGTTATGTTGGTATATTCGTAATTATAATTGTTGCTTTACAGCTTATAATTGGAGGGCTAATAAACTACGAAGTATTAAGTATAAATGAAAAATATGAAGTTTTATTTAGCATATGATCGACTTCTGTGTGTTGGGGTCTGGTATTTCAGGATCCACAATAGCAAAACTTTTAAGTAAAAAATATTCTGTTGAAATTATAGACAAAGCCAAAGGTGTAGGTGGAAGATCATCAAACAAAAAGGTTGATGGATCTATAAATTTCGATCATGGTTTGCAATATTATTCTTTTAAAGAACCTAAATTTGGAAGATTTTTAAAAAAATTAATGAAGATGAAAGTTCTTAAGTATTGGGATGGAAATCACTTAGATTTTACTTTTAAAAAAAAAATAAACACTCCGAAAATTATAGGTATTAATGGTAACAATGATTTAAATAAATATTTGTTAAAAAATATCAAGAAAAATTTAAATCAAGAAATAATAAATATAAAGTTTAAAAAAACTCATTGGGAAATATACGGAAAAAAAAATATATACAAAGCTAAAAATTTAGTGATTTCATTTCCATTTGAACAAACAAAAAAGCTAGCAAAAAAATATCTTACACGAAGACTGTTAAATTTAGGAATTAAAATGAGCCCAAATATAACTTTGATGTTAAGGCAAAAAGGGTTACAAAACCTAGCAATTAGCAGTATGAAATTTAATAATAAATTAATCTCTTGGGCTGCTAATGAAAATAGTAAAAAAAGATTTACAAGCAAAGAAAATTTCTGGACAATTCAAGCCACTACAAATTATTCTAAAAAAATTATAAATGTTTACAAAAAAAAGAAAGTTTATTTTTCAAATTTATTAACAAAAGAATTCTCCAATATTTTAAATTGTAACTATAAAGATTTTCAAGTTTTTAAAATCCATGGATGGAAATATTCATCTAATCAAATCAGTTCAGGTACAAAATGTTATTGGGACAGCCATTTTAAAATTGGTTTATGTGGTGATTGGTTTATAGGACCCAAAGCTGAGTCAGCGTGGCTAAGTGCGAATGACCTTTTTAAAAAAATAAAAAAAACCCGCCTAAATAATTAGACGGGTTTTAATTTTTTTAATTTTAATTTTAATTAAAATTTATAACCTAAAGACGCTGATAACATTGTTACATCAAGATCTGCTTCAATCAAGTTGTTTCCTGTTACCCCAGCTCTAGCTACAGATGATCTTAAACTGATGTCTTCATACTCAATTCGATTAATTTCGAATCTTCCTACAGCATTTGTGTAGATATCGAATTCAACACCTGCTCCGTAAGAAATACCAGTTAAAGTTTCGTTTCCATATTTAGAACCTGTTTCTAAACTCTCAAGCGTGTTTAAATCAACTTGAACATATCCTAACTTTACGTAAGCACCATTTGCTCCGTAAGTTGCATATAATGTCATGTGATTTTCTAACTCTGCTTGGGCTTTCTGAGTTCTTGAAGTATTAGCTGCAGTAGCTGTACCAGTAACTGACGCCTCTGTATCTGTTCTTTGGTTAACGCTTGAACTTACATCTGCAGAACCAGGAATATAATCTAATCCTAATGATAATCCAGTTCCACCTATGTCGTTGTATTCTACGAATATAGAACCAACACCAGCGTTGTTAGATACACTACCGTCTGTTTTCTCACCACCTTCGGTCTCAGTACCACTTGCGTCTATCATGGCCATAGATCCCGTAACTCCTACTGTAACTCCGTATTCAGCAAGTGCGTAACTTGAACCGAAAACAGATAGCAAGAATGCTAGGGTTAAAGCTTTGATATTTTTCATATTACTCCTTAGTAAATTGTACAATTAACTTTCTAATTCTTTATGATAATTGAGCCTTTATGTCTACTTTAAAAAAACCACAGAAATTGTAAAAAATTTTAAAAAAATGTTGATTTTGTTGATTTTTTGTGTTGCTTAAAAACCACACATATTGATTAAATTATTGGAAAATTGAACTATTTTGGCCTTTTTTGCCGGTTAATTTTTTTTTAATTTTTGGGTTCAAGCTAAGTAAATCTCTGTGTTTAAGGTTTTTTAGATTTTGAACAAGGCTGAGAAACCTCTTGGATTCGGATTGAGTAATTATGCCTTCAGTTAAAGTCTTAAATTTTTCAATGTAATTTGCTCTTCTAAAAGGCCTTAAACCATTAGGATGAGCGTCTGCTACCTCTTTTTCCTCCTGAATTAAAGATCCATCTTTCATTTTTACAATAACCTTTCCACCGAAAGATTTTTTTCTTGGGTCAGACTCATGATATTTTTTTGTCCATTTTGGATCTTCAAAAGTTTCAATCTTATTCCAAAGTTCAATAGTAGTTTTTTTATTTGCACGCTCTCTTGTATAAGATTTTATATGATGCCAATTACCGTCTTCCAAAGCAACAGCAAAAATATACATAATAGAATGATCTAAAGTTTCTCTACTTGCATTAGGGTCCATTTTTTGAGGGTCATTTGCACCAGTGCCAATAACAAAGTGAGTATGATGACTTGTGTGAATTTCAATTTTAGATATTTGAGATTTGTCTTTTATCTTTTTACTTAAACTTTTTGCTAAATCTATTAACGCTTGGGATTGATATTCAGCTGAATGTTCTTTTGTGTATGTTTCTAGTATTGCTCTTTTTTCCTCATTTATATTTGGTAAAGGAACAGTATACTCTTTTTCAGGTCCTGAAAGTATGTAAGCAATAATACTATCTTCACCCTCGTAAATTGGGCTAGGAGCCCCTTCTCCTCTCATGCACCTATCAACTGACTCAATTGCTAGTTTTCCTGCATGTGATGGAGCAAAAGCTTTCCAGCTAGAAATTTCTCCTTTTCTAGATTGTCGTGTTGATATCGTCGTGTGAAGGGCTTGTTGAATAGATTGATAAATTATCTCTTTATCTAATTTTAAAAGTGTTCCTATTCCTGCAGCTACACTTGGTCCCAAATGAGCTATATGGTCGATTTTATGTTCGTGAAGACATATACCTTTTACTAAATTTACTTGGATTTCATATCCAGTTAAAATTCCCTTGATTAAATTCATTCCGTCAATTTTTTTTTGTTGAGCTACTGCTAGTATCGCAGGAATATTATCGCCAGGATGGCTATAATCAGCAGCCAAGAAAGTATCGTGAAAATCTAATTCTCTAACAGCGGTTCCATTAGCCCATGCCGCCCATTCACAATGGACTTTTATTTTTGGATCAACACCAAATAAAGTAGCTCCATTTTTTTTTTGATGTGCAAGCGCCATATCTCTTGCCGAAACTACAGGTTTTCTATTTAAAGAGGCAATTGCGACTGAAGCATTGTCTATAATTCTATTTATTACCATCTCAATAGTATCTGCAGATGGTCTTGCTTTATCGGCAGCTACTTCAGCTATTTTCCACGCCAACTGATCTTCCTTTTTTAATAAAGCGGAAGAAGGATAGGTTTTAACCTTAATTTCTTGCATATCTAATTAAGCATATTTCTTAATACATATTGAAGTATTCCGCCGTTTTTGTAATATTCAATTTCATTTTCTGTATCAATTCTACAAAGTAGTTGAATTTTTTTACTTGAACCATCTTTATACTTTATTTCACAAGATATCTCATCCCGAGGTTTTATTCCTTTTTCAATGTTGATTATAGTCAAGAGTTCCGACCCATTTATTTTTAATTTTTTTCTGTCATAACCATCTTTAAACTGTAAAGGTAAAACTCCCATACCGACAAGGTTAGATCTATGAATTCTCTCAAAACTCTCAGCTATGACTGCTTTTATTCCTAGTAATTTAGTTCCCTTCGCGGCCCAATCTCTAGATGAGCCTGTACCGTACTCTTTGCCTGCAATTACAACTAAATCGTTATTCCTTTTCTTATACTCCATAGCTGCATCATAAACACTCATAACTTTCCCATCTGGCTGAAGTGTAGTAAATCCTCCCTCAGTTTCAGGAGCCATTTCATTTCTAATTTTGATATTGCCAAAAGTTCCTCGCATCATTACTTCATGATTTCCTCTTCTTGCACCATAGGAATTAAAATCCTTTTGTTGAATTTGATGTTTCATAAAATAATCTCCTGTGGGGCTCTCTTTTTTAATACTTCCTGCTGGTGAAATATGATCTGTAGTTACTGTGTCGCCTAACAATAAAAGCACTCTTGCATCATTTATTGCTTTAAATCCCTCGGGTTTATCTGAAAGATTATCAAAAAAAGGCGGTCTTTTCACATAAGTTGAATTTTCTTCCCAATTATAAATATCACTATCTACAGTATTTATTTCTCTCCACTCTTTTGGGCCCTCTGAAACATTTGAATATCTTTTTTTAAACATATCGGCATTTAATGATGTAAGCATTATATCTTCAATTTCTTTATTGCTTGGCCAAATATCTTTCAAGAAAACATCTTTTCCGTCCTTATCTTTTCCTAATGAAGATTTAAACAAATCAAAGTTCATATTACCTGCTAACGCATAAGCAACTACTAGAGGGGGTGACGCTAAATAATTTGCTTTCACATCAGGATTAATTCTGCCCTCAAAGTTTCTGTTTCCAGATAAAACTGATACAGCGTATAAATCTTTGTTATTTATAGCTTCAGAAATATTTTTGTTTAGTGGTCCTGAGTTTCCTATACAAGTTGTGCAACCATATCCTACTAGATTAAAACCTAACTCATCTAAATATTTATTTAAACCAGCCTTTTCTAAATAATCAGTGACAACTTGTGATCCTGGTGCCAAAGAAGTTTTGACCCAAGGTTTTACTTTTAATCCTTTTTCATGAGCCTTTTTAGCAACAAGTCCAGCCCCAATTAGAACGCTAGGATTTGATGTGTTAGTGCAAGACGTAATTGCTGCAATTACAATATCTCCATCTTTTAATTTAAAATCTGCACCAGCAACTTCTGATTCAATAGGCTTAGATCTTTCAGTATTTTCCTTATAAACCTTTGCAAATGCTCTTGCTGCTTCAGTAAGTAAAACTTTATCTTGAGGTCTCTTTGGACCAGAAATGCTTGTTACAACCGTGCTTACATCAAGTGAAACTGTATCAGTAAACTCAATGTCATTACTTGACCATAGTCCTTGCTCTTTAGAGTATTTCTCTACTAAAGATATTGTAGCGTTGTCTCTTCCGGATAATTTTAAATATTTTAAAGACTCTTCATCAACTGGGAAAAAACCACAAGTCGCTCCATATTCAGGCGCCATGTTAGCGATTGTTGCTCTATCTGCTAAAGTTAAATTTTTAAGTCCTGCTCCATAAAACTCTACAAATTTTCCTACAACTCCTTTTTTTCTCAGCATTTCAACAATTGTTAAAACTAGGTCTGTTGCGGTTGTGCCTTCTTTTAGTTTTCCTCTCAATTCAACTCCAATTACTTCTGGAATTAACATTGAAATAGGTTGTCCCAACATTGCTGCTTCAGCTTCGATACCACCTACTCCCCATCCTAATACTGATAAACCATTGACCATTGTTGTGTGGCTATCAGTTCCTACTAAAGTATCAGGGTAAGCATATAAATCGCTTCCACTTTTGGATGACCAAACAACTTTAGATAAATATTCTAAGTTTACTTGATGGCAAATTCCTGTACCTGGTGGCACCACTCTGAAATTATCAAATGCTTTTTGCCCCCATTTTAAAAATGAGTAGCGCTCTCCATTTCTAGAAAATTCTCTCTCAACATTTTTATCAAATGATTTACCAGAAGCATATTCATCAACCATCACTGAGTGGTCTATTACTAAGTCTACAGTGGATAAAGGATTTATTTTTTCTGGATCTTTGTTTTTATTTTTTACTGCATCTCTCATAGCAGCTAAATCTGCCACTGCTGGGATGCCTGTGTAATCTTGCATTAAAACTCTAGCCGGTCTGTAAGCTATTTCAGTATTAGATTTTTTATTTTTTAACCAGTCTTTAATAGCTAAAATCTGTTTTTTATTGACAGTCAAATCATCTTCATATCTTAACAAATTTTCCAATAAAACTTTAAGAGATTTTGGAAGCTTTGAAATACCTTCTAAACCATTTTTTTCTGCCTTTTTTAAATTGAAGAATTTATATTCTTTGCCAGATGACGAAATACTGTCTAGTGATTTAAAGGAATTTTTACTATTAAATTGCATGCGCTATACATAAAACAAAATTACACAAACGATAAGCAAAAAAGACATTGCGTAATTAAAATTCTTTATAAATTTATCACTTGTGGCGAATTTTCTCATGTATTTTCCCATTAAACACCAAGCGGTTTGACTTCCTACGGCCATAAAGAACCACACCGACGTTAAGATTATTGAGTCTCTTAAGTAATTATTTTCAGTGTCTATGAAGAGAGAAATAGAAGTCAATCCAACAATAATGCTCTTTGGATTTACAAATTGAAACCAGAAAGTATTTAGAAAAGTTACTGGTTTTGGATCAATTTTATTATCTTTTGTTTGACCACCAAAAGATAGTTTGTAAGCCATATATAAAAGATAAATTGATCCAAGAATTTTAATTGTGCTTTGAATAAATTGATATTTCTCAAAAAACTGCAGCGGATGTTAATTGCAAAAGTATAATCAGAAGCGTCCACCCAATTATTACACCAAGCATTGTAGGTATAGCTTTTCTAAAACCAAAGTTAAATGCTGTATAAGATGTCATTATATTATTAGGTCCAGGCGAAAAAGCTGTAGCAATACCAAAAAGGATTAATGGAAGAATTTGCATTTTTGTTTAGTGTGGAGCTCTAAATCTATTATGACAGGATGAACAATTATTCCACATTAACTCTTTTTGAATTTTTTGAAAATCTTTCACTGTGTTAATAGCTTTGGTTAATTCAATCATATCGTCTGAAGCTTTCTGCATCAATGCATTAAATTCATCTTTATTTTCCCAAATACTTGGTAAAGCCTCTGTTTTAAAACCTTCTTGTGTATTTTCAGGAAAATAATTTAATAATTCTTTATAGTTATTTGAAATTTTTTCCATAAGAGGTTTGGCTTCATCTATTCTTTTTGACTTTAATAAAATGGATATTTTTTTAGCGTTTTGATAGTTCTCACTAAACATAGCTTTTCTTCCTTTGATAATTTCTTCTACTTTTTGATTAGAATGTGACGGTATTAAAAAGAACGAAAAAAAGATTAATATTAAAATTAATTTTTTCATATTTTATATTGTCATGAATACAGAAAATTTCCCATCAATTAATTGATAAATGACATAAGGCTCTTCTTTTTCTCCAGGCATACCAGGTGTTCCTATTGGCATCCCAGGTAAGGCTATTCCGTCTATATCAGGTTGTTCTTTTAACAACTTATTAACTGCCTGCAGTGGAACGTGGCCTTCAATAAAATATTTACCTATAATAGTAGTATGACAAGACTGCATTTCAATTGGAATGTTATATTTTTTTTTTATTGAATGAAGGCTTCTCATATCTGTCTGCTTAACATTAAATTTTTCCTTTTCTAGAAACAAAACATATCCATAACAGCATCCACAGGACGGGGTTTTAAAAACCTCAACATTTAGTTTATTATTATTTGTGCTTGCTAATACTTTTTGTTTGTCTGCGACAAAATTAAAAGCAAAAAAAAAGTGATAAGGATAAAATTAACAATATAATGAATTTTGTAAGATTTTTTAAAGTCATGTAATATTATAGTTAATAATGAGGATATTTAATAGCAATAAAGAATACGGTCTAGTAGGCAAATTGTTCCATTGGATTACTTTTTTAGCTTTATTATTACAAGTACCATTTGGATTTTATTTAGTTGGTCTTGAATTTTCAAGTGAGAGGATAGAGCTTGAAAATATTCACATATTGGTTGGTATAACAATTTTTTATTTTACTTTGTTTCGATTAATTTGGAAATTTTTTAACACTAGTCCTTCTGAAACAAAAAGTTTTTTTATAGGACAAGCTTTCATCGGGAAGGCTAATCACTTTTTGTTATATGTAAGTATATTTACCATAACTATTTCAGGTATACTTAAAAAACTGTATATGGGAGAAACACTTAATTTCATATTTTTTAAATACGGTTTTAAAAAGGATAATTTTATTTTAGCTGATGCCTATTATGATGTTCATGTTTACGCTAATTATTTACTTTTAGCACTTGTAACACTTCATATTTTTGCAGTAATAGCTCATCATTTTATTTTTAAAGATAAAATTCTTAAAAAAATATTATAAATATAAAAAATATTCTTAATTGCTAAGCAATATCCAAACCATTTTCAGTTTTTTGAGAAGGATGCACTAGGACAACTTTTCCATCTTTTTCTATCGCTCCAAGCACTAAAACCTCTGATACTACACCAGCTATATTTTTAATCGGAAAATTACACACCCCTATAACTTGTTTGCCTACTAAATTATCAGCATTATAGTAATGCGTGATTTGAGCTGAAGATTGTTTAATACCAATTTCTTTTCCAAAATCTACTTTTATTACTAAAGAGGGTTTTTTAGCTTTTTCATTTTTTTTAACTTCTAAAACTGTGCCAACTTTGATTGAGACCTTTTTAAAATCTTCATAGTTAATTTCCATTTTATCTCCTTATAAAAAAAAGGGGGCTTACGCCCCCTTTTAAATTTTTAAATTAAATAATTATAATTGTTTATAATTACCTTTGCTCCACTCATAAAAAACGTAACCTGGTAAACTTACGTCACCTTTTTTATCAAAGCTTAAAGTTCCAAGCACTGTATTGAATTTTCCTTTTTTCATTGCTTTAAGAACTTTTTTTCTATCAAGAGATCCAGCTTGAGTTGCAGCTTGTTCAAATACTTGTAACGCAGCATATGAATAAAGCACGTAACCTTCCGGCTCAATTCCTGCAGCTTTGAACTTTTTAACTAATGGTGCAGCTTCTGGATTATTTCTTGGGTCTGGACTGAAAGTCATTAAAGTACCTTCACCAGCATCACCAGTAATTTGCCAGTACTCTGCAGTCACTAATGCGTCTCCACTGATCAATTTAGTTTTCATACCTTGGTCTCTCATTTGTCTTACGATTAGACCACCTTCAGTATGGTAACCTCCAAGATAAACAGCTTCGATACCATTTGATTTAAGTTTTGAAACTAAAGCAGAATAATCTTTTTCACCTGCTGTAATAGCTTCGTACATAGTTTCTTTTAATCCACCTTTATTCATGTTTTTCTTAGTTGCATCTGCTAAACCTTTTCCGTAAGCAGTTTTGTCATGAATAATTGCAACTTTTTTTCCACTGTATTCTTTTGCTAAGAATGCACCTGCAACTTCACCTTGCTGGTCATCTCTACCGCAAACTCTAAATACATTCGGTCCACCTTTGTCTGTGAACGCTGGATTAGTTGATGCTGGAGATACTTGGATTATACCTTCTTCAGTGTAAACTTTAGAAGCTGGTATAGAAGATCCTGAACAGAAATGTCCAGCAACATAAGTTACTCCTTGACCTGCAAATTTGTTTGCTACAGCCACAGCTTGTTTTGGATCGCAAGCGTCATCACCTATTACTAATTTAACTTTTTCTCCCAAAATACCACCCTTTGCATTAGTATCTTTTAACCACATTTCAGCACCAGCTTTTAACTGAGCACCAAAAGATGCGTATTGACCACTCATTGGTCCAGCAGAAGCTACAACAACGTCAGCTTTTGCAGTTATTGATCCTAATAAAAAGATTGAAGCAATTATTGAAAGAATATTTTTCATAATCTTAAACATATGTTCCTCTTTTTGTTGTTAATTAATTAATTAATTTTGATTATTCAACACTACCTTTAGTTTTTTGTAAATATGGAAAAATGTTATTTTTTTCCACCACCCTCTAAATAAGCGGCTTGAATATCCTTGTTTTTCAATAGGTCTTGACCGGTTCCCTCTAATGTTACATTTCCGTTGACTAAAACATAACCTCTGTCCGCTAACTCTAAAGCCTTTTTGGCATTTTGTTCAACTAAGAAAATGGTAACTTTTTTTTCTTTATTTATATTTTTAATTGCCGCGAAAATTTGGTTAACAAGTTTTGGAGCTATACCTAAAGAAGGTTCATCTAAAAGAAGCATTGTCGGCTTAGCCATCAAAGCTCTACCTATCGCTAACATTTGTTGCTCACCTCCTGATAATGTTCCTCCCCTTTGGCTAAGTCTGTCTTTTAAAACTGGAAATAAATCGTAAACATCTTTTACGTCGTTATCAAAGTTTTTTCCTTTATCATTTGATGAAGCACCTAATCTCAAATTATCTTCCACTGATAATCTTGAAAATATTCTTCTTCCTTCAGGAACTTGTGAAATACCCAAGTTTACAATGTCATGTGGTGGCAAACTTTCAATATTTTTATCATCAAATTTAATTTCACCTGTAGCAGCTTTGTTTACTCCGCTAATTGTCATTAGCAAAGTCGATTTACCCGCTCCATTAGATCCTATTAAAGAGACGATTTCTCCACTATTCACCTTAACATTTACTCCTCTTAAGGCCTGTATATTTCCATAAAAAGTTTCAACATTAGAAATTGATAACATTATTCCTCCGTACCTAAATAAGCCTCGATAACTTCAGGGCTATTTTTTGTTTCTTTAGCAGATCCTTGAAAAATCTTTTTTCCATAATTTAAAACTACAACATGATCTGATATTTCCATTACAACGCTCATATCGTGCTCTATAAGAAGAATGCCTGTTTTTTTTTCATTTTTTATAAATAAAAGTAATTTGTTTAACTCAGCAGACTCTTTAGCGTTAAGCCCTGCAGCTGGTTCATCTAGACATAACAAATGTGGATTAATACACATGGCTCTTACAATCTCTAATTTTCTTTGATCGCCGTAAGGTAAATCACCGGCATCGTCGTCTGCTCTGTGTGTTAAACCAATTATATCTAGCCAGTATTTTGAAATTCCTACTGCTTCTTTTTCTTTTTTTACAAAAGAAGGTGAGTTAAATAATCCAAGAATAGTAAAACCAGAAGCATCCATTAATTTGTTATGCTGAGCAACCATAAGATTTTCCAAAACTGACATTTGAGGGAAAAGCCTTATGTTTTGAAAAGTTCTGGCAACTCCAGCTTTTTGTGCCACTTTAAAATCAGAAAATTTTCTTAGGTTTAATCTTTCATTTTCTTTATTTAAAAACATTGAGCCAGCACTAGCCTTATAAAAACCTGTTAAGCAATTAAATACGGTTGTTTTGCCTGCACCATTTGGACCAATTATTGAGGTAATTTTATCTTTATCAGCAGAAAAAGATAAATTATCAATAGCTACTAGACCTCCAAATTTCATTGTTAAGTTTTCTACATCTAATAATTTTTGACTCATTTTGATGAACTCTTTTCTAATGTTATTGTTGGTTTTCTTGTTGCTAAAATTCCTCTTGGTCTAAAAATCATGATTAGAACCATGGCACCACCAAATGCAATCATCCTATAAGACTCGAAGTCCCTAAAAACTTCAATTAGTCCAATTAAGAAAACAGTAGCTAGCACAACTCCAGTCTGCGAACCCATTCCTCCAAGAACCACTATTGCAACTATTATAGCTGATTCAATAAAAGTAAAACTCTCTGGACTTATAAACGCTTGTCTAGTTGCGAAAAATGAACCTGCAAATCCTCCAAACATCGCTCCAATAGCGAAGGCAGTAAGTTTTGTATTTCTTGGATTAACACCTAATGATTTACATGCTATTTCATCTTCCCTTAAAGCTTCCCAAGCTCTTCCAATTGGAAGTCTTCTTATCTTAATTGTAAAAAGATTAGTAATTAAAGCTAAAACTAATATTAAGTAATATAAGAAAATAATTCTTTGCATTGGATCATATTCAATGCCAAAAAAAGTATGAAATGTTTGTTCTCCTTCATCTGGAAAACTTTTAAAAGGTAAACCAAAAAAAGAAGGTCTTGGTATTCCTGTTAGCCCATCAGGACCTTTTGTAAGTTGATACCAATTTAAAAGTAAAATTCTGATCATTTCTCCAAAAGCAAGAGTTACAATCGCTAAATAATCTCCTCTTAACCTTAAAACTGGGAAACCTAAAAGAACTCCAAACATAGCTGCGAATATTCCAGCTATAGGTAAACAAATCCAGAATGACCAACCAAAATGGATTGCAAACAATGCATATGAATATGCACCGACTGCATAAAATGCTACATATCCTAGATCTAATAAGCCTGCTAAACCAATTACAATATTTAAGCCCCATCCAAGCATTATGTAAGTTAACATCATGATGGCGATATCCATCAGGTATCTATCTGTAAAAGGAAGGAAAGGAAAAATTACCGAAAATATAATTGCAGTTAAAGCTATTTGATAACCTTTTGTATCTAAAAAATTGCTTATTGATTTACCTATGCTTGTTTGAATTCCAGTTTTTTGATCTCGATTGTAAACGTAAAGATTTGTAAGGAATCTCCCAACAGCGCAAACTATGACTATAATTAAAACAATGAACCACTTAGGATGAACCTCAAGAACTTCATTTTTTGCAACTGTCCTTAGACCTACAATTGGACCGAAAAGCGCAAGGGCTATTAAACCTGTGAATAAACTGTCTTTAATTGACGTTTGAAAAAATTTTTTTTCCATATTAAACCTTTTCAATATCTGGTTTTCCTAAAAAACCAGTTGGAAAAAAGATTAATACGACAACTAAAACTGTAAACGCCGCAATATCTTTATATTCAATTGAAATATATCCTGACCAAAATACTTCGATTAAACCTATTAATAATCCACCAAGCATAGCGCCTGGAACAGATCCAATTCCACCTAATACTGCAGCCGTAAATGCTTTGATACCTGCTAAAAATCCTATGTAGAAATCTATGACACCATAATACATGACAAACATCATTCCAGCTACTGATGCTAAGGAAGAACCAATTATAAATGTAATTGAAATAGTTCGATCTACATTAATTCCCATCAATGCAGTCATTGTTCTATCTTGTTCACAAGCTCGTTGTGCTCTTCCCAAAGCAGTTTTAGTAATTAGAAGAGTAAAAATTGCCATTAAAACTATTGTCACTAGAACTATAAATATTTGAAGATAACTTAAAGAAACTGTAAAACCTGTATCCTCCATAAAAGTAAATCCGCCCTGAATAACAGGTTGCAACGTTTTAATTCTAGCTCCTTGTGCTGCTTGAACATAATTTTGCAAAACAATCGACATTCCTAAAGCAGAAATAAGTGGAGCAAGTCTGAAAGATTTTCTCAATGGTTTATAAGCTAGTTTTTCAACAGTCCAGCCGTAACAAGCTGTAAATACCATAGCGATTAGTAAAGTAAGTAACAAAACTATTGGTAGCGCAATACTGGTTAGTGCAAAAAGAATAAAAGAAATTAAAGCAATGAATGCTCCTACCATGAAGATATCTCCATGAGCGAAATTTATCATTCCGATTATGCCGTAAACCATGGTGTAACCAATTGCTATCAAGCCGTAAACCGAGCCTAATGTTACACCGTTTATTAATTGTTGTAAGAAATACGCCGTATCCATATAAAGTTTAAAATTTTTTAAAGATGCTATTTAAAACTTTTTGTTGGACTTTGTAAAATTTCTTTTTTTTGAGCTCTTTAAGCACGAAAGCATTGGTTCCTCCAGGGGTTTGAGATTCTACTACCAGTTGTTTTAAAGATATTTTATTTTTGTTCACTGCGTCCTCGGACAGAGCCAAAAAGAGTTCTCTCGTATAATTCTCCGCTTCATTTCTTTTTATTCCTTTAGAGACCAACCAACTACTTGTCTCATTTAATAAATTATAAAAGGATGCCATAAATGATGAGGTTGCCCAAAAACTTTTCGATTTATTTTCACTTGTTAATTCTATTACTTTTCCTAAGTGCTTAAAAAAATTTTTTAATTTATTGTCTTTTGGGCAAATTATAATTGGTCCCTTTCTCATTCCTATAAAAGGCAAAGGAATTACTCTTGAAACATTTCTATTTTTTGTAATTTTTTTTAATCGGTTTATATTTATTGTTGAGATTAAACTTATTACCTTTTTAGATTTATTAAAACTTAATCTTTTCAATATTTTATTTCCTACATTTGGAGTGACAGCTAAGAAAACCCAAGAAGATCTATCTATTACTTGTTGATTGTTATTTGAAACAATCACTTTTTTAAATCTTTTACTTAATTTTTTTGATATTGATTTGTTTCGAGGGGAGATGAAAATTTTTTTGATTTTAAGTTTTGATTTAAAAATACCTTCAATGATTGAAGATGTAATATGACCTGAGCCTAAAAATCCTATATTCATAAATAATGCAGAATAACCAGTCTATACCAATTAATAAAGAAAATTTTAAACTCATTTTTTCAAAAGAGTTTATTTTAGTAATAATATTTTCAATACCTGCAGCAATTTCTGCAGAATATTTTAATATTCCTTTAGCATGGTTTTTGGGTCCAATGGTTATAACGTCACTAATGTCTCTTTTTGGTTTAAAACTAGTAATGCCAAGATTGGTTCTTAGTATAATTCTAATTTTACTTGGACTTTATATTGGAAACTATATTGACAAAAATTTATTTTCACAAATGCATCAATGGATTTGGACTTCCCTAATAATGTTAGGATATATTATTTTAAGTGTTTTATTAGTCTCTAAATATCTCGAAAAATTTTCTGGATATGAAAAAAAAACATCAATTTTTTCTGCAGCTCCAGGAGCTTTGGGTCCACTACTTATTTTAGCTGAGGATGAAAAATCTGATCTAAGTCAGGTTGCAACATCTCACTTAATAAGGTTGATTATTATTATTACTGTGTTTCCATTTATTGTAGATAGTTTTTATGATCAAAATAGAATTGAAAAAGTAGACGAGGTTATTGATCAAAGTACTTATGATTTATTTATTTTAATTTTTTTGTCTTTATTGATTATTTTTGTTTTTGATAAAATAAAAGTTCCCGCAGCACTTTTAGCTGGCACACTTGTTGCTAGTGGATTATTGCAGATTACTGAAGTTGCGAGTTATAAATTATCTCCAAGTATAATCGATTTTTGTTTATTAATACTTGGATCATCAGTAGGCTGTAGATTTGCCAATAAAACATTTAGTGAAATTGGAAAGAACGCATTACATAGTTTTGTAGCTACATTTTTCTTAGTTGTTCTAGGTCTTTTGGCTGCATATGTAGCAAGCTTAGTGATAGATAAAAATTTCTTTACTCTATTATTATCCTATTGCCCAGGAGGAATTTATGAAGTTGCAGTAATTGCAATTTTTTTCGATTTGGATCCTGAATTTGTATCTTTTCACCACATTATTAGATTATTAATGATCTTGTTTATTGTGCCAGTAATCTTGCGGTTAATGCAGAAAAAAACCTAATTTTAACCTCTCGTTTTTGACATTAATTAAAATTTAGAGTTAAATTTGTCATGGCAAATTTTTTTGATCTGGTAGGAAGAATAATGATTTCAGCTATTTTTTTATTTAGCGGAATTGATAAAATCTTTAAATATGATGGCACTGTAGGCTGGATGGAAAGTTTTGGTATGCCTGGATTTTTATTAGTTCCAGCAATTATAATTGAGATATTATTTCCACTTATGGTTATTGTTGGATATAAAACAAGATTTGCCGCTGGAGGTCTTTTATTATTTTCTTTATTAACCGCTTTTATTTTCCACTTTGATTTCTCTAATCAAATGCAGGTAATTGCATTCCTTAAAAATATTGGTCTTGCAGGTGGAATGTTATTTTTAGTTGTTCATGGTGCTAAAGATTTTTCAATGGAGAAGAAAAAAAAATACGTTCGTTTATAAAAAATCTACTTCTTTTTCAAATAACTATTATAAATTTGCCAAAAAACAATAAACAAAATAGTTATCATAATACATAATGTTAAAGGTCTATCCCAAAGAAACGCCCATGAACCATCACTTATAAGTAGTGATCTCCTTAAATTTTCTTCCATTAACCCTCCTAGCACAAATGCTAATATTAAAGGTGGCATCGGAAATTCGTATAAACGTAAAATGGTTGCTACAACAGCTATTCCTATCATTAAATAAATATCAAAATTGTTAAAAGACATTAAATAAATTCCAGTAACTGAAAAAAATAGAATTAGAGGAATTAAAAAAGCTCTCGGTACTGCTAAAATTCTAGCTATATATGGAATTAGAGGTAAGTTTAAAATTAATAAAATTACCATTCCGATATACATTGACATTATAACTGACCAAAAGATTTCAGGATTTGTTTGATAAAGTCTTGGCCCTGGCTGTATACCAAATCCTAGTAAAGCGCCAAGCATAACAGCGGTGGTGCCACTTCCAGGAATACCAAGCGTCAATAAAGGAACAAATGAACCAGAGCACGCAGCATTGTTTGCAGTTTCTGGAGCGGACAGACCATTTACACTGCCTTTTCCGAATTTTTGTTTTTCCTCGTCTTTTACAAAATTTCTTTCCATTCCATAAGCTAAAAAAGAAGCAATTGTAGAACCAGCTCCAGGCAATACTCCTACTATAAAGCCGATTATTGAAGACCTAGGAATAGTTGTAACCATTTTTTTTGTTTCTTCTTTATCAAGTTTTATTGATCCAAGTTTTGATAATGAAATTTGTTTTGCGGCTTGTGTCGGGTCACTTCCTTTAAAAATAATTGAAAGAGCCTCACTCATTGCAAATGTGGCCATAACTACAAGTACGAAACTTATACCATCTGCTAAGTTCATATTATTAAATACAAATCTAGGAATGTCAGACAATGTATCTTGTCCAACTGAAGCTAACATCAACCCCAATACGACCATCATCATTGCTTTTAAAAAATGTCCTTTGGCAGAAAACGCGGAAACTGCGGTTAAACCTAAAATCATTAGACCAAAATAATCTGGTGATCTAAAAGCTAAACTTACTTTTGATAAACTGGGTGCAGCAAACAATAAAAAAATTGCTGCGATTGTTCCTCCAGCAAAAGAACTATACGCAGCGATCGCTAAAGCTTTTCCAGCTTTTCCTTGTTGAGCCATCGGATAACCATCAAAAGATGTAGCTACAGTTCCTGGAATTCCAGGAGCATTAATTAATATTGAAGAAGTTGAGCCACCAAAAACTGCTCCGTAATAAACTCCCGCCATTAAGATTAGTCCAGTAGAAGGCTCAAAACCATAAGTGATTGGTATCATTAGAGCTATAGCTGTCATAGGTCCTAACCCCGGAAGCATTCCAATTATAGTTCCGGCAAAACATCCTATCATTACCATTATGATATTTTTAATTGATAGCGCAGTATTTAAACCTATGAGAATTCCTTCAATCATCCAATTATTCCTAGGTATTTTAAAAGTGGGTCACGCAAGTAAATGTCTAATAGACCGTGTAGAAGAAACATAAAAATAGCCACAAAAGGAAAGGAGAGCGCAAAAACCCAAAACCATCTTTTTTCACCGAGTGTTATATAAGATAGAACTAAAAAAATAGAGGTGGAAAGAAAATATCCTGCTTTTAAAATTGTAACTCCATAAATGATCATTAAAATGACTAGTGTAATTGTTCTTTTGTAATCAAGAACAGACAGATTAACATTTGCGGGTCTTTTTTCAGGTAATGCAATGTATAAACCAGAAAAGAATATTCCTGCATAACCTAATAAAATTGGAAAAGTTTTCGCATTAAAAGGAGCATTTTCATCAAAGGCAAAAACTCTTATTTGAAATGCGTGATATAAATAAAATCCCGAAAAAACAAAGAAGAGCAGCGAAATAATCTTTACTGGACTTATTTGCACTGCTCCTCCTAATTAGTAAGTAATTAAATTACTCCAAGTTTTTTCATTAGAGCTGTCATTTCTTTAGTTTGTGTTTTTAAAAACTTCACAAACTTTTTGTCTGGGTTGTAAATATTTACCCAAGCATTTCTTTTTCTAACAGCTTCCCATTCTGGAGTTTTTTGAACATCACCTAACATTTTCGCTATTTTCTTTTTATCTGCACTACTCATGTTTGGTGGACCAAAGAATCCTCTCCAGTTTACGAACTGAACATCAAAGCCTTGTTCTTTTAGCGTTGGTACTTCTGGAGCATCTGCAACTCTGCTAGGTGCAGTGATACCAATTATTCTTACTTGGTCTCGTGCTCCCATTACTTCTCCCAAACCAGTTGAAAGAATTTGAGTTTCTCCTGAAAGTAAACCTGCTAATGCTTTTCCGCCAGCATCGTAAGGTACATACACAACTTTATTTGGATCAGCTCCCGCTTCTTGGAATGCTAAAGCACCAATTAAATGGTCCATGCTTCCTCTTACAGATCCGCCTGCCATCTTAACAGATTTTGGATTAGATTTATAAGCAGCAACTACATCTTTAAAGTTTTTATACGGTGAATTTTTTGCAACAGCGATTGCACCATAGTCACCTATTACTCCAGCTATTGGTACAACATCTTTGTATGAAAGAACGCCACTACCACTCACGTAACCTTTGTGTCTTGTGATTGATCTTAATACTAAAGGTGTTGATTGAACTAATACTGTACCAGAAGGTTTAGTATTAATCATGAATGATAAAGCTTTACCTCCACCACCACCTGACATATTTTCAAATGACGCGCTCTTTAAGAAACCAGCTTTTGTAAGCGCTTCTCCAGTTCCTCTAGCAGTTCCATCCCAACCACCACCAGCTCCACCGCCAATTACAAAGTGTAATTTGTCGATAGCAAAACTAGTTGATGAGATTGAAGTTAAAAGAACGGTAGCAAATACAAGACTGATAAGTTTTTTAAATTTACTTAACATTTGTTTCCCCCATTGTTTGTTAATTATTATGATTAAAAATAATTAATGAGCAAGAGTCAATATGATTTAATGGAAAAAAGTTCCTCTAATTCTTAACAGTTCTCTAGATAACCCAGAATGCTCTTTGAAAGCTTTTCTCCCATGGAGCCAAAAATAGTTATTTGAAAAAATTGTAGAACCTACTGGTAAAGGAAAAACTATTTTGTTTTTACTTTCCTCTAATGCATCAGACAATTTTTGTAAGAATAAGCCTTGCTGCATATTTTTAGGCTCAGGAAATTGATCAATATAAGAAATAATAGGTTTACCTTTCTCATCATTAGAAAATACTGGGTGTTGAACTTTATAATCTACGTTTTTACTCTTAGGCGAACTCCAAATAAAATTTTGTCTACCAATTGGATCTTTGCTTAAATCTTCTAAGTATTCCCAGTCATCTAAGTGCAATATCACACTCTCTCCTCCTGAAACGTTTTGTTCCTCCATCTTAGTCATTATTAACCAGTCTGTTTTCTCTTTTACGTAGGTTCCGTCTGTATGAAGATCTAGATTGTTATATGCTTTTCGTAAATAAGAGTCACTTTGGTCCACATGTTTCACCTCAAATCTTGCATAGTATTTACCTGACATTGAATCAAAATTAGGAGTTCCCACAAGATAAGCTAAAGATGTTGATAGTTTAACTAAAAATTCTTTATCAAATTTATTATTTTTTATCTCGGGTTCAATTATTGCTGTTCCTGAATTTCTATCATTAAGAACTTTGTTAAGTTGTGTGCTTAATTCATTTTTAAATAGTTCGTCTAAACTTTTAGCAATGGTAAACCTTGTAAAGGGTTTGTATTCTAATGATGTAATGGAGTGTTTTTTAAATGGAAATATTAATCTATCTAAATCTTCTTCGGGTATTTTTATAACCTTTACTCGCTTAGAATTTTTATGATCTTCAATTTTTAAACTCATATACTTGTTAAAACAGATAAAAGTATAGCAGAAAATATTGTTGGTATAACCAAATTTTTCTTCATTATTATAAAAATAAATATACAGCTAATAAGGACTATCAAACGTATTATGATGTCAGCATCAGCTAATACCCCAGCAGGAAAAATTATAATTCTTCCAAGCAAAGCTGCTAAAGTTGAGTAGGCAACTAAATTAAACCAATCAAAAAGTTTTGAACTAGCATCAACTCTTTCTGAAGTTAACGCTCCTAAAAAACGTGATATAAACGTTGCAACAGATGTTGCGATTATTGCTAATATTATAATTTTATTTGGATCCATCTCTCACTCCAAATAAATATGATATTGAGCCTGCTGATAAACCGGCAAAAAGTATAGCCCACTCACTTGAAAATAAATAAAATACTGGGCCTAGAGTAGTTCCTAATATAATAGCTAAAGAAATTTTTAAGTTATTCATTGCTCCAATCATCATACAAAAGAAATAAACAGGATTTACGATTGCCAAACCTATAATAATATCTTTATTTAGATAGTCTGCTAAAGTAAAACCTATTAAAGTTGTGACTATTGCTGTGGTCCATGTTCCAAACCCTATACCCATCCAAAAGTCAATTCTGTATTTCTGATCAATTTTTTTATACGTGTCTTTAGCTATGAGCCAAGATGAGATTGCAAGAAAATGACATGACAAATAATATTTCCATCTAGGTTGAGACTTATGTTTAAGTAAAGGGAAAAGAGATACGGTCATTGGGTATAGTCTAAAATTTACTAACCAAACAGCTATGAAAATATTAATTATTGATGCACCAATTAATAAAGACTCGGCCATAACAAGTTGACCTGGTAAAGCATAAGTAAAAAAACTTGATGCAGCACTTTGTTGAATGTTTAAGCCTGCATCCTTAAGTAGAGCACCAAGGGCAACAAAACATGCAGCTAATGGTATCGCTGGACTTCTAAATCCTATTAATGATTTAAGTCCTTTAAAAAAAATTTTTGAATTTATCATCCTCCAAGGAATAATCTGCCTACGTCAGGATTTTTTAAAAGATCATTGCCTTTGCCAGCAATTGCTGTTTGGCCAGAAACTAGAACGTATCCTATGTCTGCAAACTCTAAACCTTTTTTTGCATTTTGCTCTACAAGAATAATAGTTTTCTTTTCTGTTTTTTGGAGATCTTCTAAAATTTCAAATACCATACTAATATACTTAGGTTCTAAACCAATTGAAGGTTCATCAACAAGTAGTACCGAAGGTTTCATAACTAAAGCTCTAGAAATTTCTAGTAGTCTTCTTTCTCCGCCTGATAAAACTTTTGCAGGTTGATTTCTTCTATTTCTTAATCTTTCATATTTTTGAAAAATTCTTTCAGCCTCTTCGTAGGCTTCATCTTGTTTATCTTTTATATATCCTCCCATTAAAAGGTTTTCTTCCACTGTCATGTCAGGAAAAACAGAATTATCCTGCAAAATATATGCAATACCAACTTTGCTTAATTTTTCTGCAGGAGTAAGCTTAGTAATTTCATTACCTTCTAATTCAATCTTTCCATCAAAGATATTTGTGAAACCATATATAGAGTGAAGAATTGTAGATTTTCCCGCCCCGTTTGGTCCAATTAAGCATAACGATTGAGCTTTACTCACTGTTAAATCAAATTTATGAAGAATTTCCATCTTTCCGTAACCTGCGTTCAACCCTCTTATTGTTAAATGAACATTATTTGGAGAAAGTTGATTTAATTCTTCTAGCCCTGGAGCTTTACCTAAAACATCATATTGATTAGCCATTACTGTGCTCCTAAATAAGCATCGACAACTCGCTTATCATTTTTAATTTGATCTGGTGAGCCTTCTGCTAACATTTTTCCATGTGCTAAACAGAATATCTTTTGAGCTAAGCTCATTATTACCCTCATATTATGTTCAATAACTAATAACGTAATTCCATAATCTTTGTTTATTTTAATTAATCTATCTATAATTCCATTTATTAACGTTGGATTTATTCCTGCCGTAGGTTCATCTAATAAAAGCATTTTTGGCTCATTCATTAATGCCATAGCCAATTCTAATAACTTTTGCTGTCCAAATGATAAATCTCCTGCTCTTAAATTTCTTTTCTGATATAGACCAACAAAGTTAAGAAGATTTTCCGCTTTTTCAGTCAGATCTGGCGGCACTTTTGCAAAAATAAATCCGGAGTCGCTAGCTTTATGACTAATAAGCATATTTTCTACGCAATTGAGTTTTGAGTAAATTCTTGTTTGTTGAAAAGTTCTTAATAAGCCTAGTTTTGCTACTGCTGGCACGGGCATTTCAGAAACCTCAGTATTATCAAAGATAATAGATCCTTGATCTATTGGGTGAGTTCCTACAATCGAATTAAATAAAGTTGTTTTACCAGAACCGTTTGGTCCTATTAAACCAACTATTGATCCCTGCTCTACTGAAACAGAAATATCTACGTTAGCTTGAACGCCACCAAAAGATTTACTTACATTTTTTACTTCTAAAATACTCATTTTAATTCCACCTGCGCTTTACGATCTTTTTCATCAATTACTTCACCAAATCTTTCAGGATATTTTTCTCTTAACCAACCCATTAGTCCCTCAGGGAAATAAATTACAATAACAACAATTAAAACTCCTAATGCAACGTATTGCCAACCTAAGATTAAAGTCCAGAAACCCTCCTTTAAAAAATGGAATAAGGCTGCACCAATAACTGGCCCCCATAAAGTTCCTTTACCTCCTAGAATTGCCATTAAAACCATGAACACTCCCATTTCTCTTCCATCAAAAGCAACATCAGTTGAGTCTATGTAGCCGATTAGTCCACCCATTATTCCTCCGGCAAGTCCAGCAAAAAATGCAGACACCATCCATCCAACAATTTTATATTTCATCGTTTGAATACCCATCGCTTCAGCCTTATCTTCATTGTCTCTTATTGCGTTTAAAATTAATTTAAATCTTGATCCATAAATCCATTTGATAAAAACAAATGTTCCAATTAATAAAACAAAACTTAAAAAGTAGAAAAAATCTCCTCTGGCTCCAGGATCAACTATATCTTTTGGAAATGGTGGAGTAGTAAAGCCTTGGCCTGCTCCAATGATTTCAATACCTCCAGCAATTTCACCTGCGGCAATACCTAAGCCTAAAGTACAAATAGCAAAATAGTGACCTCTTAATCCTAAAATTGCGTAACCAATAGCGCCTGCAATAATAGTTGGGACGAGAGCTGCAACTAATAAACCAACACCCATACCTTGAAAATATTGAGATGTAGTGTGTACAAATGTTTTTTCACCACCACTCTCCGTCCATTCAGCTAATGGAAAAAACATTCCAACTTGAACCGAAGCAGTTAGATACATACCAAGGCCATAAAAAAGAATATTTCCAAAAGTATTATAACCCATTTCACCACCTTGCAAATTCCATGTCATAGCTAGCACTATTAAAACACAAAGTATTGTGAGCTGAACTTTAAAACCTGGAAATAAAAATGGAGCAGCCAGTCCTAGAATTATTAAGCCAGAGTATAAAATTAAATCTTTTTGTTTCACTTTGTCCATTTATTTCAAATACTCCCTTTTCTTTGAAAGTTTAAATCTTCTATAAACTAATATGAAAACTAGCAGCATAAACACTGCTCCAATTCTAAATTCTGTTCCTAAAATATAATCTGCAAATTCCTCAAAAAGTCCTAAACCCATTCCAGAAATTGCAACGGCAGGTAAATTTCCTAGACCCGCAACTATTACTATCATAAAAGATCTTACTGTATAGGGAAGACCAACGTACGGGTGCAGAGTAAGTGTAATTGCAATTAGAGCACCAGCAATTCCACATAATGCTGCGTTTATACCAAAAGTTGCTGCATAAACTTTTTCTGTATCAACACCTAAAATTTTTGCAGCTCTAGCATTTTGTGCTGTGGCTCTTATAGCTCGTCCAAGTCTAGATTTTTTCATATATATTACTAAAGCGATTGCATACAAAATACTTACTACTGCAGAGAAAATTTTTGAGTTAGGTAACGTTACTGAATTATCAAAAAGCATTGTTGTTCCGTATTCTGATTGAGCAACAACAACATCTGCACCAAAAATAAAATTCATTAGTTGTTGAAATATAATAGCAATACCAAAGGTTGCTAAAATTGAGATAAATAAATCGCGATCTACGACTTTATTAATAACTAATTTATAAAGTGCCCATCCGACAAAAAACATTATAATTGGGGAAACGATAACTCCCCATGCTGGGTGAATTCCAGCGAGATACATTGTATAAGCAATATAGCCTCCAAGAATTACTAGGTCTCCTTGTGCAATATTTATTATGTTCATTACTCCCCATTGCAGAGCCATACCGTAGGCAATTAAAGCAAATAAAATACCTAGAAGAATTCCGTCCAGAGAAGCCTGGACCATAAGGATTGGAGCTTTAAATATAAGAAAGTCCATAAAAACCTAAAACTTATAAAAGAAATGCCCCCTAAATACTAGGGGGCATTTCAAATCTAATTAGATATTAACTTCTTTCAGACCACTTAGGGATTGGGTGGTAGAATTTGTCTGAAGCCCATTTTGTTGGAGCAACAACTTTATTCTCACACGTATCACCTTTACATCTTACTTGGAATAAAATCATAGGCTTAGCAGTGTTTTGTCCGCCAGGTCCAAATTTAATATTTCCATAGAAAGTTTGCATTTCAGTAGTCTTAAGAGCGTCTCTTACTTTATCTCCATCAAAAGAATTTGCTCTTTCGAACGCATCTTTAAATACTAATAAAGCAGCAGAAGATTCAGCTGATTGGTATGGTGGAGCATAACCAAATTCTTTTTTAAAGTCTTTGTCATACTTCTTACCAGTTCCAAAAAACTTATCTTTATAGCTTAAGTTTTTGTGCCACTGTGATGCACATAACGCGTACTCTGATTTCTTTCCATGTTGTTTAGAAAGTTTTGCAGCGTCGCAGTGTGTCATCGCTAACATAGGGACATCCACTTTCATTTCAGCTATTTGTCTGATTGCAGTCAATGCACCTTTTGTGTGACCTGATACAACAAGCACATCTGGCTTAGTAGCTTTTACTTTAGCTAGTGTAGCTGCCATATCATTAAGTTCTTTTGGTAATTTATCATCGATAATAATCTCTGATCCAGTTCTCTTTGCTGCATCTAAGATACCTAATCTCACGTCTTGTGAGAATGCATCTTGTTCAAATGCTTGAGCAATTCTTACTGGCTTACCACCGTTTTTCTCTACCGCTAAATCGATAGCTACTTCAAGGTATTGGTTAGCTGGTGATAACACAGCAAACAAATATTTATATCCTTTTGTAAATAAAGATCTAGATGCACCATTCGCTTCAACCATAGGAATTTTATATTTCTCGGTTACTGGTGCGATGGCTTTTGTTAAACCTGAACTGTAAGGTCCAAGCATATACTTAACACCATCTTGGTTAATTAGTCTTTCAGCTAATTGTGCGGCTCTCTTTGGATTTGATTCATCATCGTAATAAATGATTTCAAATTTATATTTCTTCCCTTGAACTTCAACTCCACCCATTTTGTTGATTCTGTCAACGGCTAAGTTGTAACCGTTTTGAGTGTGAACTCCATTTGAAGAATATTTTCCAGTTAGAGAAATTGCAGCACCTAACACTATGTACTCACCATCAACTTTTGCAAAAGAAGATGACATGCTTGATAGCATTAATGTGATAGCTGAAATAAATGTAATAAATAGTTTTGTTAATTTATTCATTATTTCCTCTCTGTTAATTAATTAATTAATGAATTATTAAAACAAGATTTTATAAAAATAACAACAGTTAGAATCTATTAATAGTTTTGGGAAGCCGCGACATAAACTGCGATAATTATTAATACACACGCAGAGATTGTATTTAAAACTTTAGGATTATCTTTAAGCCAAATAGAAACTTTATTAGCTGCAAAAGCATAAATCATTAAAGTAGTAAAATCTAAAATGACATATGTAATTATTAAAATTAAAAACTGAGCGAAGTAGTTAGATGAAAAGTCTATAAAAGAAGTAAATATTGTTCCAAAAAAAATTATTGATTTTGGACTAAGTCCAGCAACTAGAAAACCATCTCTATAAAAAGAAAATATAGATCTTAAGTTTTTATTTCCACTTTCAACGATCCTAATTCTAGATGTGTAAGTATCGTAGGCTAAATATATTAAATAGAGAATACCCGCCCATTTCAACATTTGTAATATATCGGGATTATCACTCAAGAATGTACCAATAAAAAATACAACAAGTATTCCCTGACAAAAGTTTGCAGAGATATCGCCTATGGCAGTCCAAATTGACTTATTAATTCCATAATTCAAAGTATGAGAGACAATGACAACACGAGGTGGTCCTGGAGTAATAAACAAAAATAAAATTATTTGTAAAAAAATTAAAAAATCTGTGGGAAACATTATTTTTATGACTATATATGAATATATGAAGAAGAAAAGTTATATTCCCCAAACAAAAGTTAAAAATCCTGAACCTAAAAAAAAAGGCACTGATTGGGTTATTTGGGCTGCTTGGGCAGACAGAATTACTTTTGAAGAAATAAAAGAGAAAACTGGAAATAGTGAGTCAGATGTAATTAAGATAATGAGGAAAAACTTAAAACCCTCTGCATTTAGACTTTGGAGAAAAAGGGTTCACAACACTAGTATTAAACACAGAAAAAAATTTAAGTTTGAAAGAAAAAAAATCAGAGAAAAAATAAGGATAAGTGATATAAGTTAATTATGAAAAAAGTTACCATGTATACTGGAAGCCCGTGCTCATTTTGTGAAGCTGCAAAAGCACTTTTAAAAACAAAAAATGTTGAAATTGAAGAATTTGATATTTGGAAAGATCCTGCAAAAGCAAAAGAAATGTTGCAAAGAACTAATGGGGCAAGAACAATTCCACAAATTTTTATTGGAGACCATTATATTGGCGGTAATGATAAACTTCAGTCTGCAAATAGAAGTGGTGAATTAGACAAATTATTATCTTAATCTTATTTTAAATCTGTTAATAAAGGCATCGAGTTACCTGCCCCAAGTTTTAAAGTTGATAAACCTGCCACTTGATTGGCAATGTTTAAACACTCTTTAATACTTTTATTTTTTGACAAGGCGTATGCCAAACCACCATTAAAAGCGTCGCCTGCACCTGTCGTGTCTTCAACTTTTTTAAATGGTAAAGCCTTAATATAGATTTCTTCTTTACCATCAGAATAAAAAAGTCCCTTTTCACCTAAAGTAATTATTACTTTTTTAAGTCCTAATGCTAAAAGTTTTTTCGCACTTTCTTTCGCATCATTTTCATTTTTTATTTTAACCCCGGTATAAAATTCTGCCTCAGCTTCATTTGGAGTAAAATAATCAGATAAACTAAAAAATTCTTTATCTAATTTACATGCAGGAGCAGGATTTAATATATTAATTAAACCACTTTCTTTAGCTACTTTTAAACAATGCAATGTTACTTCAATTGGAATTTCTAATTGTGTTAAGAATATTTTCGATTTTTTTATTATATTAATGTCTATGTCATCTTTGGTAAAACTCGCTGGTGCCCCTCTGATAACGGTAATCGCATTTTGTCCAGTATTACTATCAACATGAATACCTGCCACTCCTGTTTGATGCTCTTTTGAAATTATAATGTTGGATGTATCTATCTTATTTTGTTTAAGAGAATTTAAAGCAAGTTTACCGTAGTCATCATCCCCAATTTTAGAAATAAAATTAACATTACATCCTAATCTTGATAGAGCTATTGCTTGATTGCAGCCCTTGCCACCTGGACCAATATTATATTTATCACCAAGAATAGTTTCACCGGTTGTTGGAATCTTATTTGCTGAAAAACTTAAGTCTGCAACAAATATACCTAGAACAGTAACTTCACTCATTAACCAAGCTTAGTGAGAAAAGGAAAAGTTGTCAAAATATAATAGCTTATTACCTGTATTGAATTTGTAAGTATTAAAACACCAGTGATTAATAAAATTATTCCACCACCTTTTTTAACTTTTGAGTAATGTTTGCTAAACCCCTTTTTGGAGTTTAGAAAAATTGTCATATAATATCCAGAAAGTATGAACGGTATTGCTAAACCAAGTGAATAAAAAGAGAGTAATATCACTCCACTGACTATAGTTGTTTCAGTGGCTGACAAAGCTAAAATTGAACCTAATACTGGACCTATACAAGGCGTCCATCCAAAAGCGAATGCGGAACCAACGACAAAAGGGAAAACGAAATTATCTTTGTAACTTCCCGTGTCTATTTTTTTGTCTTGATTTAGAAAATTAAAATTTAAAATACCTATAAAGTTTAATGAAAATAGAATAATTATAATTCCAGCAGCTATTCTTAGTTCTTTGCCAAAAAAGATTAAAACATTTCCTAAAAATGAAGCTGCCATTCCTAAGCTAATAAAAACAAAAGAAAATCCTAATGCGAAAATAATTGTTTTGATTAAAACAATCTTTTTGTCTTTATCTATTTCATCAAGTTTTTTACCTGTAATATAAGATATGTAACCTGGTATTATAGGCAAAACACAAGGAGTTAGGAAACTGATAAAACCTGCACCGAACGCTAAGAAAGATTTAATTAACATAATTTAATGATACAATTATCACAATGATTATAAAATATGTAAGTTTTTTACTAGGTCTAATATGGTCCTACTCATTTATAAGAACACAATCAATTTTTAGTAATAAAACCGCATTATTGTTTAAAGTTTTTATTTCAAAAGTATCTTGGTTTACTTTTATTGCAGCGTGTTATTTTGGTTATAAAAACTTCTCATTTAAAGCAACATTAATTGGAATAGCTGCAGCCGTGGTTATTGTTCACCTAGGTTTTTCCTTTTTATCAAATTATTTAAATAAAAAAGTAGGACAAGAAAAACTTCTTAAAATAAAAACTGTATTTGAATATGCTTTGATTATCTTAATTGTATATTTTGTTTTCTTTTAGTCTGTAGGAATAGTGCTAAGCACATTAAATTTTTTGTCTGTTATTACTATTTCACCTGAACTAGGAACCGCATTAGAAATAGCAGTTATTATACTATAATGAGTTATTAAAACTAAATTACCTCCATCACCGTCCCAGTTGTTTACAAATGTTTGAAGTTGTTTAAGTTGTTTTGGCTCATTTTTTGCAAAAGAAGATTGGAAGGTAGAATTTAAAGCAGGAAACTCAAAATAATTTTTAAAAGCATATTTTGCTGTATCTTTACATCTGCACCATTGACTACTTAAAACTTTATCAACAGGAATTTTATTTTTTTTAAATAATTTGCCTATAGCTTTTGATTGTTCGATTCCAACCTTATCTAGGTTTCGTTGTGTTTTACAATCATCAATTTTAAATCCTGGTGGATCTCCGCCGCCTGGGGCTAATGCATGTCGAATTAATATTATTTTATCTCCCTCTTTTGCTTCAGCCCATAAATCTTTAGCGATTAAATTTTGATAAGTTAAGAGCTGAAAAAAAATTAGAAGTAGAAAGATTTTTTTCATTTTTTTGGTTTAAAAACTAAACACGTACCATTATTACAATATCTTTTGCCTGTAGGCTTCGGACCATCGTCAAATAAATGTCCGTGATGTCCTTTGCAATTTTTACAATGGTATTCGGTTCTTGGATAACCAATCAAGTTATCTGTTTTTGTTTCAAACACATTTGGAATTGAATTAAAAAATGATGGCCAACCAGTTCCGCTATCAAATTTCATATTAGACTCAAACAATTTTATCCCGCATCCAGCGCAATGGTAGGTGCCTTCTCTTTTTTCGTTATTTAAAGGACTTGATCCTGGAGGCTCAGTACCCTCTTGCTTTAATATATAATTTTGTTCTGGAGTTAAATTGCTATCCCAATTTTTACTTTTCATCTTTTACTTTGTCGTCAACACCGTAAGGTTTAAATGTTCCTTTGTTTCCAATTTTAATTTCTTTAGCAGGAATTCCTATCACTGTTGCATTTTCTTTAACATCGTTAACCACAACTGCGTTAGCGGCTACTCTTGCATTATCTCCAATTTTCACTGGGCCTAAAATTTGCGCACCTGATCCAATTACAACATTATTTCCAATCGAAGGGTGTCTTTTTTCATGCCTTTGTCTTTCGCTATCGATACTTGGTGAAATACCTCCTAATGTAACAGCATGATAAATTGTAACGTTATCTCCAATCTCTGAAGTTTCACCTATCACTACTCCCATTCCATGATCTATAAATAAATTTTTTCCAATTTTTGCTCCTGGATGTATTTCAATCCCTGTAAAAAATCTTGCTGTTTGAGAAATAATTCTGGCAATTAAGTCAAATCCTGCAACAAAGAAAAAATTTGCTATTTGATGAAAAAATACAGCTTTTACACCTGGGTAAGTGAGAATGATACTCACTAAAGATTTTGCCGCAGGATCTCTAGATTTTATAGATTCTAAATAATCGATCATACAATGTATATAATGACTACTTGAAAAATTTAAAGAATTATTTATAACGACATAAATTATGAGCAAACCATTTCATTTAGCTATACCAGCAGGTAATCTAGATACTGCTATTGATTTCTATAAGAACGTTCTTGGATGCAAATTAGGTAATGGAGAAAAAGATAAGTGGATTGATGTTGATTTTTGGGGCAATGAACTTACTCTGCACAAAACTGAAACTAAGCTTCCAAGAGAGAGACATGACGTAGATATGGGAAAAGTTCCTGTGCCTCATTTTGGAGTTCATCTAAATTCAGATGTATTCAATAAAATTAAACAAAATATAGAACAACACGATAAAGTAAATTATCTTGATAATCCTTACACTAGGTTTAAGGGTCAAAAAGAAGAACAAGAAACATTCTTTATAGAAGATCCACACGGTAACGTTTTAGAGCTTAAAACGATGAAGAATTAGTCATTGACTAGTGTTCATTAAACTTGATATAATTATTTTATAGCGCCGAGTTAAAACAAATTGCGGGCGCTTAACAAATCCAGCTAAAGCGTCAAGTCTCAGACCACCGCTTTAGTCGGTGGTTTTTTTTTAACAAAATTAAAACCGGGTATTTGAACTGTATTGTACACCTGACATTTCGTCGAAGTACTAAAAAAGGAGAAAAAAATGAGTAAAATAAAACATCCAGAAACAATAGGTTTGCATGGTGGTGAATATAGAGCGGATCCTGCAACAACATCTGTTGCTGTACCAATTTACCAAACTACTTCTTATCAATTTAAAAATGCAGAAACAGCTGCGAATTTATTTGGATTGAAAGAATTTGGAAATATTTACACAAGAATAATGAATCCAACTTGCGATGTGTTAGAAAAAAGAGTTGCGGCTTTAGAAGGCGGAATGGCTGCTGTAGCAGTGGGTTCTGGTCAAGCTGCGTCAGCTTTTTGTGTTCAAAACGTTTGTCAAGCTGGTGATAATATTGTTTCTTCAACAGATTTGTACGGTGGAACAGTAAATCTTTTCAAAAATACTTTAAGGATGCAGGGCATCGAAGTAAGGTTCGCAGATCCTGCTGATCCAAAAAACTTTGAAAAATTAACTGATGAAAAAACAAGAGCTTATTACGGTGAGTCTTGCCCTAACCCTTACTTAAGAGTTTTTCCAATTAAAGAAGTTGCTGACATCGGTAAAAAACATGGTATCCCATTAATTATCGATAACACTGCGGCACCTGTAATTTGTAAACCTTTAGAACATGGAGCGGCAATAGTAATGCACTCTTTAACAAAGTACATCGCTGGTCACGGTACATCGATTGGAGGAATAATAGTTGATAGTGGAACTTTTGATTGGGTGAAAGATCCAAAGAGACAACCATTGTTTAATGAACCTGATCCAAGTTACAATGGAGCAGTATGGGGAAGAGATGTTCCAAAACTTACTGGAGCAAATATTCCTTTCGCCATCAGAGCTCGTGTAGTTCTTTTAAGAGATTTAGGAGCTCCGTTGTCACCATTCAATGCTTTTCAGATTATACAGGGACTTGAAACTGTTGCATTGAGAATGAAGCAACATTGTTCTAACGCTGAGAAAGTGGTTAAATTTCTTGAGTCACAAAAAAAAGTGAAGAATGTAATTTATCCAACTAATCACCAAGGTGAAATCAGGGAAAGAGCTAAAAGATATATGAAAGGTGGCTATGGATCTTTAGTTGGTATGGATTTAGGAACTAAAGAAGCTGGTGCTAAATTTATAGATAATTTAAAGCTACTTTATCATGTTGCAAACATTGGTGATGCTAGAAGTTTAGCAATTCACCCAGCATCCACAACTCATAGTCAATTGAATGATAAACAGTTGGCTGAAGCTGGTGTAACACCTGGGTACGTCAGATTGTCCATCGGTATTGAGCATCCTGACGATATTATTGCAGATATTGAACAGGCTTTAGCTGCATAATTGCTTTGTGAATTAGATTTGCTTGACGTGACAACATCTTCAAAATAAGATTTCATATAATTTCTATGAAATCAAAAGCTAAAGTAGTCGTAGTAGGTGGAGGTGTTGTTGGCGTCAGTACGCTTTATCATTTAGCTAAAAAGGGATGGTCAGACGTCGTTTTGGTTGAACGAAAAGAGTTAACTTCTGGCTCTACATGGCATGCTGCGGGATTATTACCACTCTTTAATATGAGTTACTCGGTAGGCCAACTTCATAGATATGCTGTACAACTTTATAAGTCTCTTGAAAAAGAGACTGGAAAAAACGTAGGTTTCAGTGTTGTCTCAAATATACGTCTAGCTCAAACTCAAGATAGGATGGATGAATATCATCAATACGCAGGCGTTGCTAAAACAATTGGTGTTGATGTAAAATTTTTAAAACCAGAGCAAGTGAAAGAAATTTGGCCTTTATGTAATATTAAGGGTTTAGTCGGGGCAATTCAGCATCCGGAAGATGGGTATATTCAACCAGCAGATTTAACACAAGCAATGGCAACTGGTGCAAGAAATCATGGTGCAGAAATTTACAGAAACACTACTGTAAATGGAATTAAACAAACAAAAGATGGTTGGGTAGTTCAAACAGATAAGGGGGACATTACTTGTGAACACGTAGTTTCCTGTAGTGGTAACTTTGCAAGACAAACAGGGCGTATGGTAGGTTTAGAAATACCAGTAATGCCAGTCGAGCATCAATACATCGTAACTGAACCACATCCAGAAATTCAAAAAAGAAAAAAAGAAGGTAAACCAGAGATGGGAGTATTAAGAGATAGTGATAACTCTTGGTATATGAGAGAAGAAGCTGGTGGATTATTACTCGGTCCGTATGAAAAAGGTGCACCATGTTGTTACGTAGATGGACCTTCAAAAGATAGTGAGTATGAATTATTTCAAGAGGATTTGGATAGATTAGCTCCACATATAGAGGGAGCAATAAAAAGAGTGCCAGCATTTGGAGAAGTTGGTGTGAAAAAAGTTTATAATGGAGCGATTGCTTATACTCCTGATGGAAATCCTATTGTTGGGCCTGCTTGGGGTTTAAAAAACTTTTGGATAAATGAAGGACATAGTTTTGGTATTACAGCAGCAGGAGGTGCTGGATGGCAGTTAGCTGAGTGGATAATAGACGGAGAACCAACAATAGATATGTTAGGCGTAGAACCAAGAAGATACGGTGCATACGTTACAAAATCTTATCTTAAAGCTAAAAATGAGGAAGCTTACGCGAATGTATTTACTGTTCACTATCCAGATGAAGAGCGTGAAGCTGGTCGACCATTAAGACAGGCACCTTGTTATGATAGATTAAAAAAACTTGGAGCTGTTTTCGGTCAAAAGTTTGGATGGGAGAGAGCAAACTTTTTTGCAGAAAAAGGAGAAAAACAAGAAGACGATTGGTCATTTAGAAGATCTAAATGGTTTAAAAATGTTGAACGTGAATGTAAAAATGTTAAAGAAAACGTCGGATTACTAGACATGACCGCCTTTGGGAAATGTAGAATTAAAGGTCCAGGGGCTGAAGAGTTTTTAGATAAACTAGTTGCCAATAAATTACCAAAAAAAATAGGAAGAATTAATCTTTGTCACGCATTAAATACAAAAGGTGGGGTTCATTCAGAGTTTACCATAATGAGAGAAGCTGAAGATAGTTTTTATTTAGTTTCCGCTGGTGCATATCAAAGACTTGATCACGATTGGATACATAAATGGATGCCAGAAGATGGAACTGTTCAATATGAAAATTTAACAAACAGCATGGGAGTATTAGTAGTAACCGGCCCTAAAGCAAGACAGTTAATGCAAAAGGTTTCAAGATCAGATTTTTCTAATGAGAGATTTAAATGGTTAAGTGCTCAAAATATTAACATTGGATTAGCGCCTTGTAATGCTATGAGAGTAAACTTTGTAGGTGAATTAGGGTGGGAGTTACATCATCCAATCGAATATCAAAATCATATTTTTGATCAACTTATGGAGGCTGGAAAAGAGTTCGGTATTAAACCATATGGTATAAGAGCTATGAATAGTTTGAGAGTGGAGAAATCTTATAAACTAGTGGGCACAGAATTATCAATTGAATATTCTCCTTACGAGTCTGGTTTAGATAGATTTATACATCCAAATAAAGGGGACTTTATTGGCCGTGCGGCATTAGACAAATGGAGAGCTAAAGGCTTTTCAAATAAATTAGTAACTATGGAGATTCATGGTGTTACAGATGCTGATGTTTTAGGAAATAATCCAATTTATGATAATGGATCAGTAGTTGGAAGAGCTACAGGTGGTGATTTTGGATTTAGATTAAACAAATCTATAGCTTTAGGAATGGTTAAACCTGAGCTAGCAAAAGTAGGAAAAAAATTAAAAATTGATATTCTTGGTAAAATGCATGAGGCTTCTATAGTAGAAGACTCTCCTTACGATGCCGAAAATAAATTACTCAGAGCTTAATGAAAATCTTAGTAGCAGTTAAAAGAGTTATTGATTACAACGTTCAAATTAGAGTCAAAGAGGACGGCTCTGGTGTCCATACAGATAATGTAAAAATGTCAACCAATCCACCCGATGATAATGCTGTGGAAGAGTCAGTAAAACTTAAAGAGTCTGGCAAAGTAAAAGAAGTTGTCGCTATTTCAATTGGTGAAGATAAAGCACAAGAAACAATAAGAAAAGCTCTTGCAGTAGGTGCTGATAAAGGAATTCACGTTAAAGCTGATAACTATATAGAGCCGTTAGGAATAGCAAAAATATTAAAAAAAATTGTAGAAAAAGAAAAACCCGATATGGTTTTTTTGGGCAAACAAGCTATTGATGATGATTGTAATCAAACTGGTCAAATGTTAGCTGCAATGCTTAATTGGCCTCAAGCTACTTTTACTTCTAAGGTAAATTTAAAAGAGAAGTCTGTTGAGATAGTTAGAGAAATCGATGAAGGACTAGAAACAATTGAAGTAAATTTACCAGCTGTAGTTTCTTGTGATTTAAGATTAAACGAACCGAGGTTTGCATCTTTGCCAAATATCATGAAAGCAAAAAAGAAACCAATGGAACAAATAAATGCAAAAGATTTAGGAATAGATCTTAATAATAGAATTCAACAAATAAAAGTTGAAGAACCGCCTAAAAGAAAAGCAGGAATTAAAGTTGCAAATGTAGCTGAATTAGTGAGCAAACTTAAAAATGAGGCTAAGGTTTTATAATGTCAGTATTATTAGTTGCAGAACATGATAATTCAAAATTAAAACCATTTACTTTAAATGCTATTACAGCAGCATCGAAAATTGATGGTGATGTTCATGTTTTAGTAGCTGGAGCAAATTGTGAAAATGTTACAAAAGAAGTGGCGAGTGTTCCGCTTGTTAAAAAAGTTTTATGGTGTGACTCGCCAAATTATCAAAATTATTTACCTGAAAATTTAGCACCTTTAGTAACAAAGACTGCTGAAAAATATGATCACGTTGTAGCGTCTGCAAATACGTTTGGAAAAAATTTTATGCCAAGAGTAGCAGCTGCATTAGATATTTCTCAAGTAAGTGATATAATAAAAGTATCAAGCCCTGATACTTTTATTAGACCAATTTATGCAGGCAATGCTTTTGCTACTGTAAAAAGTAATGACAAAAAAAAGTGCGTAACAATTAGACCAACTTCTTTTGACCCTGCAGAAAAAACTGGTGGCTCTGCACAAGTTGATAAGATTGAAGCTGTTGATGTGCCGAATACATCAAAATTTATTAAAAGAGAAGAAACTAAATCAGAAAGACCTGAACTTGGAACTGCGAGAATAGTTGTTTCAGGTGGTAGAGGATTAGAAAGTGGAGAAAATTTTAAATTAATCACAGATATCGCTGATAAGCTTAATGCTGCTGTTGGTGCATCAAGAGCTGCTGTCGATGCAGGTTACATAAGTAACGATCATCAAGTTGGGCAAACAGGTAAAGTTGTAGTCCCCGATTTATATATTGCTGTAGGAATCTCTGGAGCTATTCAACACTTAGCTGGTATGAAAGAGAGTAAAATAATTGTCGCAATTAACAAAGATGGTGAAGCTCCAATTTTTAGTGTTGCAGACTATGGTTTAGAAGCAGATTTATTTAAAGCTCTTCCTGAGTTTTTAGCTGAGTTGAACAAACTGAATACTATCCAAAAATAATCAGTTTGATATAGTCATTTCATGGCAAGAGAAGCAATGGAATATGATGTAGTTATTGTTGGTGCAGGACCAGCTGGATTAACTACTGCGATTAAACTGAAACAACTCGACCCTAATTTAAGTGTTTGTATACTTGAAAAAGGTTCTGAAGTTGGAGCTCACATTTTAAGTGGAAATGTATTTGAAACAAAGGCTCTTGATGAGTTAATTCCAAATTGGAGAAATGAAAATGCTCCAATAAAAACAAAAGTTTCAAAGGAGAAGTTTCTATTTTTAGGTAAAAAATCATCTTTAAGTTGGCCGACTTGGCTTTTGCCTGCAGTACAAAAAAATCATAAAAATTACATAATAAGTCTTGCTAATTTGTGTCGTTGGTTGGCAGAACAAGCTGAAAAACTGGGTGTAGAAATTTTTCCAGGGTTTCCAGCAAGTGAAGTTCTTTATAATGACGATGGATCAGTAAAAGGTGTTGCTACATTAGATATGGGTCTAGACAAAGAAGGTAATAAAAAAGATACCTATCAAGAAGGTATGGAATTGCATGCCAAAGTTACTGTTTTCTCTGAAGGTTGTAGGGGACATTTAGGAAAGCAACTAATAAAAAAATTTAATCTAGATGATGGTAAAAATCCACAGCAGTACGGTATCGGACTTAAAGAAATTTGGGAAGTAAGTGAACAACAACATCAAGAAGGCTTAGTTATGCATACAGCAGGCTGGCCATTAGATAGCAAAACTTATGGTGGAAGTTTTATTTATCATGCAGAAAATAGGCAAATATATTTAGGCTATGTAATAGGTTTAGATTACCAAAATCCTTACCTTTCTCCTTTTGATGAGTTTCAAAGATTTAAAACACACCCAGCGATAAGAAAAATGTTTGAGGGTGGCAAAAGAATTTCTTTTGGTGCAAGAGCTTTAATTGAAGGGGGAATTCAAAGTTTGCCTAAAATGTATATGCCTGGTGCATTGCTGATAGGTTGTGATGCTGGAACTTTAAATATGCCAAAAATAAAAGGTTCTCATACTGCCATGAAAAGTGGAATAGTTGCTGCAGAAGCAATCGTAGAAAATATCAAAAATAAAGCTGATCTATCAATTTACGAAAAGAAATTTAAAGATAGCTGGGCATATAAGGAATTACATGCAGCTAGAAACGTTAAACCAAGTTTTAGTTGGGGATTGATATTAGGTATAATTTTTACAGGTATCGATCAGATTTTATTTAGGGGAAAATTGCCATTCACTTTAAAACATAAACATGCAGACCATGAAGCTTTAAAACCTGCAAAAGAAATGCCTAAGATTGAGTACCCAAAACCTGATGGAAAACTAACTTTCGATAAAACAAGCTCAGTTTACTTAACAGGAACAAATCACACTGAAAATCAACCTGTTCATTTAAAATTAAAGGACCCCGAATTACCAATTAAGTATACACTTCAAAAATATGATGAGCCCGCTCAAAGATATTGCCCAGTTGGAGTGTATGAAGTCCAAAAAGAGAAGTTTGTTATTAATTCTCAAAACTGTATCCACTGTAAAACATGTGATATTAAAGAGCCTTCTCAAAACATCACTTGGGTTTGTCCTGAGGGTGGCGGTGGACCCAAATATGGCAATATGTAAATAATTCTTGTTGATTTTGTATTGGATTGGTCTATACGGCTGGTAATGTACAAGATCATAAAAAATTCGTGGGCTCTTTTCACCGGTTTTACAATTATCATTATTTCTCACGGATTTCAGGGAAACCTTTTAGGAATTAGGTCAGTTTTAGAAAATTTTAATTATATAGCAACTGGAACAATGATGTCTGGTTATTTTGCAGGTTTTTTTGTGGGAGCTTACATCATACCTAATCTGGTATCTAAAGTTGGACACATAAGAGTATTTGCAGCATTTGCTTCTATGGCATCATTAAGCTCTTTAGTGCATGTAGTTTTTGTTGATCCTTTGGTTTGGGTACTTGCAAGATTTTTAACTGGATTTAGCATGATAGGTATATTTGTTATCGTTGAAAGTTGGTTAAATGATAGAGCAAATAATAAAACTAGAGGAAAAGTATTATCTTTATATATGTTTATCACCTTTGCTGGCCTTGCTCTTGGAAACCTGTTGCTTAACGTCAGTAATCCAAAAAACTACGAGCCATTCATTCTAATTTCTTTATTGTTTTCTATAGCTTTAATTCCAATACTTTTAACAAAAAGAAAGCCTCCTAAATTTAAAAAAACTACTTCAATAAAAATTAAAGAGTTATTTAAAATCTCCCCTTTTGGTAGTTTTTCTATGATTTGCACTGGCTTTATATTTGCGCCAATATTTACGCTTTTATCGGTATACGCAATTACAATGAAGCTTTCTATATTTGAAACCTCTTTGTTACTTGTTGGAACGATGTTAGCTGGAGCTTTGTTTCAATGGCCGATTGGATCTTTATCAGATAGATATGACAGAAGAATAATTATTATTGGATCTTCGATTGCAGCCTCGATATTTGCTATTTTTGCTGTAATTGTTTCAGGTGCTGGTGCTTCTATACCAAATTTATTTGTAGAAACTACAGTAAGTTTTAATTATTTTTCAACCACAATGGATAAAACAAAACTCTTCTTGTTTATTATTCTTTTATCTGGAACTACACTTCCTCTATTCTCATTAAATTTGGCTTTAGTAAATGACCAAATACCTAAAGAAAAATTCGTTGCTGCAGGAGGAGGTCTTAATATTATTTTTGGAATAGGAGCGATAGCAGGCCCAATAATGTGCTCGGCGTTGATGAATTTACTTGGACCAAATGGATTATTTATCCACTTTTTAATTTTCTTTATTTTAATAATCATTTTTGGATTATACAGAATGAATCAAAGAAAATATGAAGATAATCCTGACTCAACTTTTACACCTTTACCAACAAATATTACTCCATTGGGAATTGAATTAGATCCAGAGACAGGTGTTGATTTGTCTAATACTGAAAATAAAAAAAGTTAATTTAAGCTAGCAGTATCTTTGAGTCTTTGCTGAAAATAATCTTCAAAAGATTTATTGCATGTAATAATATATTTATTTCCTAAATTATATATTGAGCACTCAATTCTTGCTAATACAGTCTGAGCCATAGTTGATTTTGGAAATTTTTCTTCTCTTAAATCGAAATGGGTTAATTGATTCAAAAAGTAGTCTTTATTTTCTCCTTCAATTTCAAAGTATACTTGTCCATAAGAATAATCAGAGGCAAGCATGTTCTCATTAGTGTTAATCGATGATACCAAATTTAAAATATGATGATGTTCTTTTTTTTCTGTTAAAATTAAACTCCACTGATCAAAAGAATTTTTTGCAAATAGATAATTCAAATCAAACTTAACCTCCAAGTTTTTTGATGGAGGTTTAATTGAGGTTTTCTCCTCTATTATATTATTGAATTTTTCAAGTCCATTCCCTCTAATTATTATTTGATGATAATCTTTTTGGGAAACTTTAACACCAGGAATTGATAATATGTTTGTCATGAAGTTAACCTTTTATTTTCTGGGTCAATAAATACTGGATTTACTATTTCCACAGGAATATTTTTAGTCTTTCCCGTGGCAGTGACAAAAAATTTCTGCCCAAGTAAATTTTTACCACCTCTTATCATAGCAAGACCAATTGAATGATTTAAATTTGGACTGTGATAACCTGAGGAAACATGTCCAAGATATTTTATCGGATCTGTAATTTTTTTTGGTAACTCGTTTAATTCGACTATATGTTGTCCTTCTTCTATAATATCTTTTTTATTGATCGGTGAAAGACCAACAAGTTGTTTTCTATCTGCTCTTGAGGTATCAGGACGAGATAAAGATCTTTTGCCGATAAAGTCTTTTTTATTTTTACCTATCATCCAATTATAATTGAGGTCTATTGGAGTTACTGTTCCATCAGTTTCTTGACCAATAACTATGTAACCCTTTTCTGCTCTAAGTAAATGCATAGTTTCTGTTCCGTACGGAATTAAATTAAACTCTTTACCGCAAGAGAATATCTCTTCCCAGAGCTCTAAGCCAAATTTGGGGGAGATATAAATTTCATAACCTAATTCACCTGTAAAGCTAGCTCTCATAATTCTGATTTTAGTTTCTTTATAATCAAAGTTTTTAAAAGTCATAAATGGGAAAGCATCATTGCTAAAATCAATATCAGGAAATACTCTCATCATAATTTCCCTTGTTTTAGGTCCGCTAATGTTAAATGTAGAAAACTGTTCAGTAATAGAGTTTAAATACACTTGTAAATGAGGCCACTCTGTTTGCAAATATTCTTCCATGTCGGCAAGTACTTTTGGTGCCCCGCTTGATGTAGTCGTAGCAATAAAATGCTGATCACTTATCTTACAGATTATCCCGTCATCTTTTATCATGCCATCCTCACCTAGCATCATAGCGTATCTAGATGTCATTGGTTTCATTTTTGAAAATGCATTGGTGTACATTAAATTCATAAATTCCAAAGCATCTCTTCCTTTAATTTCAATTTTTCCAAGAGTACTACCATCTAAAATTCCAGCATTCTCTCTTAACGTTTTTGACTCTCTTTGCACTGCTTGATGCATAGTTTCGTTTTCACTTGCTTTAAAATACCAAGGTCTTTTCCACTGTCCTACATCTTCGAAAACAGCATTATTTTTTAAATGCCATGAATGAATTGAAGTTTTTCTTTCTGGATCATAAAATTCGTAAGTACTTCTTCCTGCGATGGCTGCAAAGCTTAATGGTGCATAAGGTGGTCTATAAGTAGTAGTTCCAACCTCAGATATTTCTTTTTTTAATATCTTTGAGACTATCGCAAGTGAATTAATACTACTTATTTTACCTTGGTCAGTTCCCATACTATTTGTTGTATATCTTTTTAAGTGTTCAATACGATCAAATCCCTCTGTAATAGCCTGTTTCAAATCTTTAGTCGTAACATCGTTATGCAGGTCAATAAAAGATTTTGCCCAATTAGATTTGTTCTTTATTTTCGTTTCCCACAATTCCTTAATTGAAAATTTATTTGGTACGTTTAAATTAATATCTAATGATACTTTTTTTGTTTTAAAAATTGAAAGTTTTTCATTAATTTCATCACATAACTTTTTAAAACTATAATTTCCGCTTGTTGATCCTAAGGTAATAGTTTTTTGAAAAGGTGTATCAGGTTTAAATGAAAGTATATTTTTATCCCATTTAACTAAACCTTTTGATTGTGTAAATAAATGTATATCAGGATTATATCCACCCGAAACACATAACATTGAAGACTTAATTTTATCAAATGATTTACCTTGTCTTATAGTAATGGTCTCTACTTTTTTATTTCCATCACATCCTTCTATTTCTGCATCGCTAAAAAATGGAATTTCTTTATCTTTTAAAATTTTTTTTATTTCAGTCTCAATATTGTCTTTTTTTCTAGAGTCAACGTAAGCTTTTGGTTTACACCCTAGGTTAATTAAAGTTTTAAGCAGACTTAATGAAGATGAATTGTTCGTAAATATAACTGGTTCCTTTTCAGGAACAACACCGTATCTATGAATATATTTTTCAAATGAAGATGCTAACATTACCCCTGGCAAATCATTATTTCTAAAAGAAATAAATCTTTCTATATGACCATTAGCTATTATTGTGTTTGAAGTCCTGATTTTGTGAAGGGTAAGCTCTGATTTATTTAAATCAATTTTTTTCCCAGCAAACTTATCTTCTAAAGCTATAAGATGATTGGTAAAATTATATGTTGTTACTAGGGTATTTTTTAAAATAGTAATATTTTTTGAATTTAATATTGATTCCTCAGTTTCACTTATCCACTCTTGAGGAGTCAAACCATTTATGGTTTTAACTTTATTTGAATTTTTAAGTACACCTCCCAAGTAACTATCTTGTTCGATAAGTAAAACTTTATATTTCGTATTTATAAATTTTTTAGCTGCAGCTAAACCACTCAAACCTGCCCCTATGATAACGACATCAGTATTATGATATTGGTGGGTGCTTTTAGACCTGAAATTTTTTGGTGGCTTACCTAATCCAGCTGAACGTCTTATTAACGGTTCATAAAGATTTTTCCAAAAACCTTTAGGACCCATAAAAGTTTTGTAATAAAAACCAGCTGAAAATATCGGTGAAAGAATGTTATTAATTGCACCAAAATCATATCTTAAAGACGGCCATCGATTTTGGCTTGTAATTTCCATTCCATCATAAACTCGTTTAATCGTTGCTCGAGTGTTAGGCTCATTATGCTCACTTATTATCTGTACCAGTGCATTAGGTTCTTCAATTCCACAAGTATAAATTCCTCTAGGTCTATGGTATTTAAAACTTCTACCAACTAATCTAATATTATTTCTTAAAAGTGCAGAGGCAATAGTATCGCCCTCATAAGCTTGATAAGTATTTCCATCGAAGGTAATTTTAACTTGTTTTTTTGAGATATATTTACAGTTATTATTTATAGCTGACATACTTTACTTCTTTACTGCAAAATTTCCTGATCCTACTGATGGCTCGCCAGATGGTGATTTTAGAGTGTTTTGAAATTCACTTAAATCTGGCCTTTTTTCATTAACTTTATAAACTTTTAATATTTGGTCAGTGGATGTATTTCTTACTGCATTAAACCATTTTTTACATCCATGAGTGTGTACCCATCTCTCATAAAAAATTCCTTTAGGGTTGTTTCTATAGAAAACATATTCTCCCCAATCTTTGTCTGATAAACTTTCCGGATTTTTAGGACGAATTACGTGAGCTTCCCCACCATTGGCAAACTCTGATTGATCTCTTTCGCCGCAATATGGACATTTAATTAAAATCATGACTAGTGTGCAACAGCTGCAGCGCCGTGCTCATCTATCAATCTTCCTTCAGAAAATCTACTTAGATCAAATGGAGCATTTATTTTATGAGGTTCATCTTTTGCAATTGTGTGTGCAAATACATTTGCGCTTCCAGGAGTAGCTTTGAAACCTCCAGTTCCCCAACCACAATTAAAATATAAACCTTCAACATCACATTTGCTTATAATTGGACTCGCGTCTGGGCAAATGTCTACTATGCCTCCCCATTGTCTTAACATTTTCATTTTTCCAAAAATTGGATAAAGTTCAACAATAGCTCTAACTGTTTCTTCTATAACATCGTAACCACCTCTTTGAGTAAAGGAATTGTAACCGTCCGTGCCAGCTCCAATTACTAACTCTCCTTTGTCAGATTGACTTACATAAGCATGTACAGCATTAGACATAACCACTGTATTAATAACTGGTTTTATTGGTTCAGAAACTAAAGCTTGCAAAGGTCTGCTTTGCAAAGGTAGTCTTACTCCAGCTGTTGCAGCAAGTACACTTGTATGACCTGAAGCTACGACACCAATCTTGCTTGATTTAATAAAACCTTTTGTGGTTTCTACACCTTCAACTTTATAATTATCTGTTTTAATTCCCTTTACTTCACAATTTTGAATTATATCAACACCTAATTCGTCAGCTCTCATTGCATATCCCCAAGCAACAGCGTCGTGTCTAGCGACTCCTCCTCTCGGTTGATAAGCAGCGCCAAGAACTGGATATCTTAGATTGTCTGTATTCATTATTGGAACTAAATCTTTTATTTCATTTTTATCTAACCACATTGTATCTAATCCATTAAGTCTATTTGCTGATACTCTTCTTTTTATTTCTTTTATATCATGTTCATTGTGAGCAAGATTTAAAACACCCCTTTGACTAAACATCATATTATAATTTAGATCTTCTGATAAATTTTCCCATAGTTTGACCGCATGGTCATAAAGATATGCGCTCTCGTCCCATAAATAATTAGATCTTATGATAGTGGTATTTCTCCCAGTATTACCGCTACCTAACCAACCTTTTTCTATTACGGCTATATTTTTAATTCCGTGGTGTTTGGCTAAATAATAAGCAGTGCCCAATCCATGGCCACCTCCCCCCACGATAATTACATCATAATGTTTTTTTGGATTTGGACTCCGCCACATTTTACCCCAGTTTTCATTATTTGAGAGTGAGTTTTTTACTATGCTTGCTATAGAATATTTTTTTTTCACAAATAAAAGTACCAAAAAAATTTAATGTCAGCCAGTTAATTAATCTAAGATCTTGATTTTTGAACTTTTGTTTATTTGGCTTTTTAATTCAGAAACTCTTTTTTTAAGAATTTTACATACTTCAGTTTCTGTCATTTCTAGAAAATTCACACATTTGACTTTTTCCCTCTCAGGGTTGTGTTTTTCTGCAAATCCAATAGCGTGTTCTAGGCTAGATTTTCCTGTCGACTTTTTAATTCCGTAATCAAGAGCGGTAGTAAAGGTTGATCTAGCCAAATTTCCCCCGCCAGCTGCTGTAGAAGCTGGTCCCAGAAATGCAACAGTTTCAGCACATCCAGTTACAAATATAGCTAAAAATAAACTTATATAAATTTTTCTCAAACTTCCCTCTCTTTTTTCACTAAACCCTTATATGTTATTTGCTTCTCATAAAAACACTTATTTGCTCACATTGAGCCTATAAAAACAACCATTAATTGTAATATGTTTTTACTTAATTTCTCGAATCGGCTTATTATTCATACATGAATTGAGGTTTTCAATCATCTGTAAATAAAACTTGGAATAATTTTCCACAGTGACATATCCTAAGTGCGGCAATAAAAAAGCGTTAGGTAAAAACCTTAGTTTATGATCTTGAGGTAAAGGTTCCTGATTATAAACGTCTAATCCTGCACCGGCGATCTGATCATTTTCCAAAGCTTCAATTAAATCTTTTTCATTTACTATTTCTCCTCTTGAAGTATTTATTAAAAAAGAGGTTTTTTTCATATCTTCTAATTCTTTTTTAGAAATTAAATTTTTATATTTATTAGATAAGACAACATGAATAGATAAAATATCAGACGTTTTAATTAAATCATCTTTACTCATTGGTAATACGTTTAATTTATTAGCTTCAGATAAATTTAGATTTTCACTCCATGCTGAAACCTCCATACCAAAAGCTTGACCAATTTTAGCAACCTGGCTTCCGATTTTACCTAAACCTATTATTCCTAATCTTTTTCCCTTGAGCTCGTAGCCAATAGTTGTTTGCCAATATCCTTGGAACATATTATCAATTTCTTGTTTTAAGTTTCTCATTAACCCAAGTATTAAAGCCCAGGTAACTTCTGCAGCAGGATTAGAATTAATATCAGTACCGCATACCAATATTTTATTTTCTTTTGTTGCGTCTAAATCAATTGCTTTATTTCTAGTTCCAGAGGTCATTATAAATTTTAACTTTGGTAAATTTGAAATTAAAGTTTTAGTAATTTTCGTCCTTTCTCTCATAATAAATATAGCTTCAAAATCTTTTAAAACCTCAATAGCCTCTAATTCATTTTGGAAAGGCTGATTGAAAATTGTAAACTCATATTTTGATTTATACTCGTCTAAATTAATAATCTGACTGAAAATATTTTGATAATCATCTAAAACCGCAACTTTAAGCATTTAATTTCCTGTTTGATAAATAAATGCCTGACAAAATAAATGAGGCACCTATAAAGTGGTATAATTCAAGTTTTTCTCTAAATATTATAATTGCTAATATAGCACTCAGTAATGGCATTAATTGAACAAACATTGTTGCTCGATTTGGTCCGACTATCTCCACACCTTTCTGCCAGCAATAATAAGCTGCTAACGCGGGGAAAATAACAACATAAAAAAGGATAACGAAAAACGCTTTATTGAAATTTACTTCTAGACCGATTGATCTTTCATAAAAAAATTGTGGAATTAAAAATATTACTCCAACCGTGACCATTAATTGTATCAAAGTGAATTGAGAAAATTTAAAACTATGTTTTTTAAGTAATGTTGAATAAATTGACCAAGAGAGAACACAAACCAACATCCATATATCCCCTTTATTAAAGCTTAAAGATAGGATTCTGTTTAGGTCAGCATTTGAAATAATTGCGCTAATTCCTATAATTGATAATAGTAATCCAATTAATTGAAAAATATTTGTTTTGTCTACCTTCATCAAAGATGAAATTATTATTGTTACTGCCGGAATAGCAGCAAGAACTAATACTGCGTTTATTACTTGGGTATAGTTCAGTGCAAAATATACTACAGAGTTAAATGTGCTTATAGTAATAACTCCCATAAAACTTATTACTATCCAATTTTTTTTAATGTAATTAAAATTGTTTAAAATTTCTTTATAAGTAAATGGAATTAAAATTATCCAAACTGAAACCCACCTTAAAAAATTTAGAGTTAATGGAGGTACTTCAAATAGGTAGGCAAATTTACCTACGATAAAATTGCCTGACCAACATAATGTCGCAAACACAAGTAGTGAATATGCTAAGTAATTTTTTGACAATTTAATCCTTAGTTAAATCTCGCAGAACTATAAGGAGATAAATCTAAGTTGGTTTTCTCCTCATTAACTATTCCAGAAACAATCTTTCCAGTTATTGCTCCTAGAGTCCACCCTAAATGATGGTGTCCAAAAGCGTAGATAATATTTCTATTTTTTAGTGAAGGTCCTATTACGGGTAAAAAATCTGGAAGAGTTGGTCTAAAACCTAACCACTCGTCCTGAAAATCACCAAGTTGTGGTAATAATTCTTTCGCGCACTTATCTATATAATCAATCCTTTTTTTTGAAATTGGATTGTCAAATCCACCCAGTTCAACTGTTCCTACTGCTCTTAAACCTTGATTCATTGGAGTCATTCCAAAGCCTCTATCAAGAAATATTACTGGTCTTTTTAAAAGGTGATCCATTTTTTTATAGTGAACATGATATCCTCGTTCAGTATCCAAAGGAATTTTTTCTCCTAACTGATCGGTAAGTTTTTTTGAAAATGCACCACAAGCTAAAACAATTTTTTCAAACTTAAATTTTTCTGAATTTGTTTTTACTTGTGTTTGATTATACCTTGTTTGCTCTACATTTATAACTTCTTCTTTTTTAAATTGCCCACCAGATTTTAAGAAAAGTTCAAAAAGTTTCTTTGTTATCTCCTTAGGATCTCTTGCATGGTAAGCATAGTCATAAATAACACCGGCATCAAAAACAGGGCTGAGATTTGGCTCTAACTCTAAAACTTGCTCTCTGTTTAAAAGTCTCTGCTTAATACCAAGATCATTTCTAATTTTAATTTCCATCTCTCTACTTTTAATATTTTTATTGGTCCAAATATAAATTATTCCTTTTCTCTCTACTAAATTTGTCGTATCTATCTCGCTTAAAATTTCATCATAAGCATCAAGAGATAAATCTAAAATTTGATGCATGTATTTGGTAGTGTGCATCATTGATTTTTTTGTTGATGATTTTAAATATTTTAAAATCCATGGGATCATCTTAGGAATATAATTCCATTTTAAAGCTAAAGGACCATACGAACTTAGCAGCATTTTTGGAATGTCATAAATAACATCTGGTCTATTCAACTGAACAACAGCATATGGGGAGAAATGACCTGCGTTGCCATACGAACTCATACTGCCTGGATCGTTTTTATCAAATATAGTAACTGGAATTCCTTTTTTTACTAGTTGCAACCCAATACAAACCCCCTGAATTCCTGCGCCTATTATACCTACTGAATTACATTTATAATTACTCATGTAATAAATATAGATTAAATTTTGATTTTTTTATAGTGCGATAGATTAGACTAGAGCTTCGCTCTCTTTATTCACATTTGCTTCAGGTTTACCGTTCTTTTTTGTCTTCTTTTCTTCTTTTGATTTTGAAAATAAGAAATCTCCGGTAATTTTACTTTTTGAAACTGTTTTTTTAATGAAGCCCTCTATATCTGCACCATTTTCTGTTCTCAAATTTTGAGAGAATTCGATATCGCCTTTAACTACTCCTGAAGAACCTATTACTACGTTATCTGCAGAAACTTTTCCGTCAAGATGGCCATGAATTTCTACTGTCTCGGCCTCTACTCCACCCGAAATTGAACCTGTTTCTTTTATTACGATCTCTTTTGAGTATACAGGGCCTTTAACTAAGCCAGCAACATCGATTGCTCCTGAGCTATTTACAGTACCATCAATACTTACTGTTTCACTTATTAGAGATCTTTCAGTGTCTTTTAACGATTTTTTATCACCAAACATAATTTTATAATTAAAATTAGATCATCTAAACATTAGTAAAGCAAGCACTAATTTTTTTAAATTAGGTTCATTTTGGTCCAATTGCATTAATTTTTTTAATTAACTGGGGTGTCCTTGTAGATTCGACAAGACATGGCTATACCAAGGCCTAACATTATCGCCATCATTGAGGAACCTCCATAAGACATAATTGGTAATGGAGCACCTACTATTGGTAAAAGTCCTAAAACCATGCCCATATTTACAGCGACATATATAAAGAAAGCAGTGGCAAAGCTGTAACAATAAAGCTTTCCAAAACTACTTCTAGTCATATCTCCAATATTAATTAATCTCAATATGATCACGCTATAAAGGATCAAAATGAATAAAGAGCCAACAAAACCAAATTCCTCAGAAAATAAGGTAAATATAAAATCTGTGTGTTTTTCAGGGAGATAATCTAAATAACTTTGGGATCCATTTAAGAATCCTTTTCCAAAAAGACCGCCTGATCCAATTGCAATTTTTGATTGTATTATTTGGTATCCTGCACCAAGAGGGTCTCTGTCAGGATTTAAAAAAGTTAAAATTCTTGACTTCTGATACGGTTTTAAAAATGCAATGGCTATGGGAGTTAGTGAGATAAATAATATTGAGGCATAGGCGAAGAATTTAACACGAACCCCTGCTAACCATGAAACTGTTACACCTCCTAAGGCTATAAGTATTGATGTTCCTAAATCTGGTTGAGCTACAACTAATAAGACTGGCGCAACTAAAGCAACCACTGGAAGGAATAAAAATTTAATTTTATTTACATCTTGAGTAGATATACGGTGATAATATTTAGCCAAAAATAGAATTAAACCAATCTTCATTAGTTCTGAAGGCTGGAGATTCATAAAATAAAAATTTAGCCATCTTTGTGAACCAGAAGATGTAAGACCAAAATATTTAACACCTAAAAGTAAAATAAAAAATGCTATATATAAAAGTGAACTGGTTTGATACCAAAATCTTATTTGGAATAATGAAATAATCAAAAACATTAGAAAAAAAATTCCAAATCTTAAAATATGACTCTTTGTATGATAGTCAAATTTTCCTCCATCAGTCGAATACATGGCAAACATACTTACAATTCCTAATAACAAAATTGATAAAAGCAAAATATAATCCATAGACAAAATCTTATCTCTGAATGTCATAGTTGATTGAATTGATCTTGGTTGAAACATTATATTTCTTCTCCGGTTAAATTCTGCACTTGCTCTCTCATCTGATCCCTCTCTAAAACTTTTTTAATTACCTTTTTTGCAATAGGAGCTGCTGAACCACTTCCAGTTCCTCCATGCTCGACTACAACGCTAATAGCATATTTTGGATCTTTATAAGGTGCAAACGCTACAAAGAGAGCATGGTCTCGATCTTTATAATCTATATCTTTTTGTTTTATTTCTAATTCTCTTTGTAATTCTGTGAATCTTTTAATTTGAGAAGATCCAGTTTTGCCTGCAAACATAAATTTTTGATCATTATACCTTGATCTAAATGATGTTCCCCCTGCTTCATTGGTTGCTGCAAACATTGCATCTTTAACAAAATTAATATTTTCTTGATTTCTAAACAACGGATTAAGATCAAAATTTGAAACTAACATATCAATTGGTAAAGGTTCATTTGGATTTTCGTTTTTAAATTTAATATATTCACGTAAATTATTTTTACTATCATTTACTAAAACTCTAGGCTTTATTTCAAATCCGCCATTAGCAATTTGAGCGGTCATTAAACATAGCTGCAGAGGTGTGCTCTGAAAATATCCTTGTCCAATTCCAGAATGTAGTGTTTCTCCTAGGTACCAGTTTTTTCCTATAAATTTTCTTTTCCATGCAGTACTTGGAACTACGCCGGCTCTCTCTTCAATAAACCCCTCAAGAACTTTTTTTCCCAAACCAAATTTTTTTGCTGTCTCGGACAACCTATCTACACCAAGTAATCTTGCTACTTCATAAAAATAAACGTCACAAGATCTTTGTATTGCTGACCTCAAGTTCATTGGGCCATGGCCTTTTTTTTTCCAGCAGTGAAACTTTTCTCCATAAAGTTCTGTTACACCTGTACAATTCAAATATTTTTTCGGATTCCATATACCATTTTCCAAAGCACTAAGAGCAACAATTATTTTAATAGTTGAACCTGGAGGATACAGTCCTGCAATAGCTTTATTATTTAGAGGTTTTTTGTCATTTGTAATTAATTCATTCCAATATTTTTTATCAATTCCATGAACAAAAGAGTTTGGATCATAGCTAGGAGATGAAACCATCGTAATAATATCACCATTATAAATGTCCATAACACAAACTGATGCAGCTTTATCCTCTAATACTTCAGAAGTAAACTTCTGCACATCTAAATCAATTGTAGTTCGGTAGTTTTTTCCTGTTTCACCTGGATCAATTTGTATTTGCTTAATTCTTTTTCCAAAAGCATTTACTTCATAACGTTGAAATCCAACTTTTCCTATAATATCTTTATCTAGCTTGTTTTCTAATCCAGTTTTACCAACTGCAATTCCAACTGACATATCTTTTAAATATTGTTTATTCTGAAGATCTTTTTGACTTACTTGAGATACATAACCAACTAAATGGGCCGTAGATTGATCTGGGTATTGTCTGGCAACTGATACAAGAGGTTCAACCCCGGGCAGTTCATGAAGAAACAGGTTTATTCGAGAAAATTCTGACCAGGTAAGGTTATCTGAAACTATTATTGGCTCCCATGGTTTCTGTTTAGCAATTTTCTTTTTTAAATAAAATATTCTTTTATCAGAAAGGTTTAAAATTGTTTTAAGTCTAAAAAAAAGTGTTTCTAAATTAGGAGAATTTTCCGGAGTAATGTGTAATTGATAAACTTTTTCATTTGAGGCAATTTCTTTATCAAAATAATCTCTTATCACTCCCCTTTGAGGGGCTAACTTCCATTCTCTAAAACGGTTTTTATCAGATAGTGTTTTATACTTTGTAGCTTCATTTATTTGTAAAGAAACTAATCTTCCAAATATTCCACAAAAAACAATTGTTTTAGCTGCAGTCAAAACAAACATTCTCCTACTAATTAATTTAGATTTGATGACAGTATTTCCAGATCCAAAATTAATCATCATTCCTCAAAATCATTATTCTTTGGTAAAAATTAAAAATTGTCCAAATAAATGGATAAAACAAAAAGGTAAAAAATGCATTGTAAGACACGTCTACATAAGATATTTGCAAATTAGTAAAGTTTAAAATCAAAACTAAATAAACTAAGTTTGAAAAAAATATAGCTAATAAGAAAGTAAACCAATCAGTAAACAGTGATATATTTACTGTAACTTGTCGAATATATGATGCTACTAAAGAAACTGTTAAGTAAGATATTGAACTAATGCCCAACGGTAAACCCATTACAACATCATTTAAAATGCCTGCAAAAAATATGTGTCCATTACCTAAAACACTAGAATTTTTTAACATCCAATAATAAATTATTATAATTTGAAGATTAAAGGATAAAATTTCGAACATATTGCTGAAATGAGTATCGATTTCACTAATTGATAAATAGTACAAAATCAATAATGGTAATATATTAACAACACTTGCTCTAAAATTTTTATAAATAATAGCCATTAAAAATTATCCTTATTTAAATTGATTAATTGAACTGTTACAAAAGATAATTGATTAGGATCAGAAAATAATCTCACTTGAACATTAAGTTCATCCATTTCGGTCTTACCTACCGGTATACCTGGAAGAAAAACTCCATCCTTACCTGATGTAAAAACTGTTTGATTACCGTATGGTTCGTAAAGCTCTGGTAAATATTCTAAAACAGGTTTTGTTTCACCTTTACCAGATAGAATTGCTTGGATCGATTCTTTTCCAAAAGTAATTGGTATTCTGCTATTTAGATCATTTAAAAGAAGCACTCTCGAAGACAAGTAATTAACTTCAACTATCTTACCTACTAAATAATTCCCATCAACAACTGGCATTCCTTTAATAATTCCAGATTTTGATCCTCTATTAATAACGATGGATTTAAGATAAGGACTGTCTTTATCAATAAGGACTTTTGCTAATATACTTTTGCCTTTAATTTTGACATCTGACTCTAATATTTTCCTCAAACTGTCATTTTGATTTTTAAGAAATTCAACTTGAAATTCTTTATTTTTTAATTTTTCAAGCTCAACTTTTAATTCTTTATTTTGTTTTAGGGCAAAAGTTGTTTCTGTAATTTTATTATTAATTATCGGTAGAAACCTTAAAGGTGCTGTAGAGATATTTGTTAAACGATAAATTCCATCATTAATTAATATTTTAGTAAATTTAATAACCTTAAATTGATAAGTATCTAATAAAAAAATTATCGTAGCTATAATTAAAAGAAAGACTAAAGAAAATTTTTGTTTAGCTCCTTTTTTTAAAAGAGCTGATCTTATAGCTATTCCGAAATCATCTCTGCTTGAGGACATTTTTTTCTTTGTCCATTAATATTCTGATAACATTGTAGAAAATAATTCCTCATTTTCTAGTGCTTTTCCAGTTCCGACTGCAACGCATGATAAGGGATCATCTGCAATTGTTACTGGTAGCCCTGTATCTTTTGAAATTAATTTATCAATATTCCTTAATAAAGCTCCACCGCCTGTTAAAACGAGACCCATATCAACTAAGTCTGCGGACAATTCTGGAGGAGTATTTTCAAGAGCCTCTTTTATACCTGCTAACATTTGATTTAAAATGGGCATTAAAGCCTCACAAGCATCTTCTTCTGTTAATGATATTTCTTTTGGTGTTCCAGATCTAATGTCTCTACCTTTCATTAAAAAAGTATTACTTCCAGTCGGAACTGCAGTTCCTATCTCTTTTTTAATTTTTTCAGCAGTTGAGTCACCGATTAATAAATTAAATTTTTTCCTCATATAATTTATTATTGATCCATCCATAGCATCTCCTGCTACTCTTAAAGATTTTGAATATACAACACCACCTAAAGACATAACTGCTATTTCTGTTGTTCCTCCACCAATATCTACTACCATTGAGCCAGTAGCCTCTGATATAGGAAGACCAGCGCCTATAGCTGCCGCTATTGGTTCTTCTATTAATTGAACTTTTCTTGCTCCTGCAGCAAGTGCAGAGTCTTGAATAGCTTTTCTTTCAACTGGAGTTGATCCAGTTGGAACACAAATTAATATCCTAGGATTAGCAAAAGCAGTTTTTTTATGCACTTTTTTAATAAAGTGCTTAATCATTTCCTCTGTAACTACGAAATCAGCAATAACCCCATCTTTTAGCGGCCTGATAGCTGCTATATTACCCGGGGTTCTACCTAACATCGTTTTTGCTTCATCACCCACTGCTAAAACTGATTTTTTTCCCCCATCTGTTATTACCGCTACAACTGAAGGTTCGTTTAGAACTACTCCTTGACTTTTTAAAACTACTAAAGTGTTTGCTGTGCCTAGATCTATAGCCATATCTTGTGACCACATGCCTGATATTCCTGATAATGATTTAAATAGTGCCATCTTTTTCCCTTATATATTTTGAACCGCTCAAGTCCATTGGTTCTGGAGCGGTTTTTTTTCTTTTGATTATTAGTTTATTGAGCGCATTCAAGTATGCGTCTGCCGAAGCAACCAATGTATCTGTGTTAGCAGCTTGCCCGACCGTTGTTTTTCCGTTTTCCTCAATTCTTACACTTACAGTAGCTTGTGCATCTGTTCCCTCAGTAACAGCATGAACATTGTATAACTGTAAATTTACTTCGTGAGGGTAAAGTTTTTTAATGCATTTAAATATAGCATCGACAGGTCCATCTCCGGACTCTGTTGCTTCTTTCACATCACCCATAACTTCAAGTTTCATTATTGCTTTTTGAGGTTCACCTGTACCAGCGTATACTTTTAAAGATTTTAATCTGATAACATTATCCTCTTTAATTAAACTATCGTCTACTAGCGCAGCTATATCCTCATCGTATACATGTTTCTTTTTATCAGCCAAAATTTTAAATTTACCGAAAGCTATATCAATAATGTCATCGGTCACATCAACATAACCCATATCTGTTAATTTATCTCTAAAAGCATGCCTACCAGAATGTTTACCCATTACCAAAGAAGTTTTTTTAACTCCAACACTTTCTGGAGTCATTATTTCATAAGTATTTCGATTTTTTAACATTCCATCTTGGTGTATTCCTGACTCATGAGCAAATGCATTTTTTCCTACAACCGCTTTATTGAATTGCACAGGAAATCCTGTTGCATTAGAAACTATTTTTGATGCTTTGCTTAAAAGTTTAGTGTTAATTCCTGTTGTATATGGCATTAAATCATTTCTAGTTCTCATAGCCATAACAACTTCTTCTAAGGCTGCATTGCCTGCTCTCTCACCTATTCCATTTATTGTGCACTCTATTTGTCTAGCTCCCGCCATCACTCCAGCTAATGAATTAGCTACCGCTAAACCTAAATCATTATGACAATGAGTTGAAAGAATTGCTTTATCTATATTTGGAACTTTATTAATTAAAGTTTCAATAATTTTTTTAAATTCTGATGGAACCGAATAACCAACTGTATCAGGTATATTAATTGTTTTGGCTCCACACTTAATCGCCAGCTCAACTGATTTACACATAAAATCAAGATCTGTTCTTGTTCCATCTTCACATGACCATTCAACATCATCTGTAAACTTACTTGCATAAGTGACGCTTTCTTTAACTAAGCCCAAAACTTCTTCTGGAGATTTATTTAGTTTGTGTTTCATATGTAATGGACTTGTTGAAATAAAAGTATGAATTCTAAATCTTTTTGCATGTTTAAGAGAATCTTTACAAGCGTCTATATCTTTTTTAGTAGCTCGTGAAAGTCCTGCAGGTATAGATTTTTTTAAAACTTTGCTTATCTCTGTAACTGCTTCAAAATCTCCAGGAGAAGCAATAGGAAAACCTGCCTCAATCACATCAATTCCTAGTTCATCAAAACATCTAGCTATTTGAATTTTTTCCTCTAAGCTCATCGTTGCGCCTGGTGATTGTTCACCATCACGCATTGTTGTATCGAAAATTATAATTCTGTTTTTGTCACTCATAAACTGAAAAACATATTACAAGCAAAACGAGAATATGCAAATACTTATAGTTAAATCTTTGGAAATTTAGTTCAGATTGGGCTAATTTTTGTCTTTGTCAACCAATTTGTTTTTTCCAATCCATGGCATCATGGCTCTAAGGTCCTTACCAACTTTTTCTATAGGATGATCGGCTAAATCTTTTCTCATTTTAAGAAAGTTCTTTTGACCAGATTTGTGTTCTTCCATCCATTGTTTTGTAAATTTACCCGATTGGATGTCTTTTAATACTTCTCTCATTTTTTCTTTAGTTTTTGAATCTACTATTCTTTTACCAGAAACATACTCCCCGTATTCAGCTGTGTTAGAAATTGAATAATTCATATTAGCTATTCCACCTTCATAAATTAAATCTACAATTAGTTTTACTTCGTGAAGAGTTTCGAAGTATGCCATTTCAGGTGGATAACCTGCTTCGGTTAATGTTTCAAAACCATTTTTAATTAATTCAACTAAGCCGCCACATAAAACTGTTTGTTCACCGAATAAGTCGGTTTCGCACTCATCTTTAAAAGTCGTTTCGATTATACCGGCCTTACCTCCACCTACAGCTGAAGCATAAGACAAAGCTAATTCTTTTGCTTTTCCTGAACTATCTTTATGTACTGCCATTAAACAAGGAACACCTCCACCTTTTTGGTATTCGCTTCTTACCGTATGGCCAGGTCCCTTAGGAGCAACCATGAATACGTCTAAATCTTTTCTTGCTTTAATCAAATCAAAATGAATATTTAATCCATGCGCAAAAGCTAAACTTGTTCCCTCTCTCATTCTTTGTTCTATATGATTTTTATAAATTTCTGATTGAAGTTCATCCGGAGTTAACATCATCACCACGTCAGCCCAAGCAGCTGCATCAGAAAGTGACATTACTTTTAAACCAGCACTCTCAGCTTTTTTAATACTTGAAGACCCTTCTCTTAAAGCTACAACAACTTCTTTCACCCCGCTATCTTTAAGGTTAAGCGCGTGAGCATGACCTTGGCTTCCATAACCAAAAATAGCAACTTTTTTATTTTTAATCAGGTCTTTTTTTGTATCTTTATCGTAATAAGTTTTCATATTTAATTAAAAATTTTTGGTCCTTTCGTCATAGCAACAGCGCCTGTTCTAGAAGTGCTTATAAGGCCTAATCTTTTTAAATCAATAGCTAATTTATCAATTTCTGCTCTTAAAGCTGTTACTTGAATTACGAAAGACTTGTTAGTTTTATCTAAAACAACAGGATTGAATTTTTTGCATATTTTTTTTATTTTTTCTTGCTTTTTCGCATTAGCAAGCATTTTGAACAATGCAAGCTCTCTAAATAAAATATCTTTTTCACCACGTTTAAAGTCAGCAACTTTATGAACTGGAACCAATTTTTTTAGTTGTAAATTAATTTGTTCTATAACTTGAGGTGTTCCCTCAGTTACAATAGTAATTCTAGATATATGTTTTTTTTTATCTACTTCAGCCACTGCTAAAGACTCAATATTGTAACCTCTGCCAGAAAATAATCCAGCTATTCTAGCAAGAACACCAGCTTCATTATCTACCCAAACAACAATGATATGACGCTCTGTTTTTCCAATTTTACCAGGTACACTATACGCTGATTTTGATTTTGCCATTAAACTAAAATCTTTCCTTCGTCAGAAATTTCTTCCTCTTCTTCAGGTCCTAAAATCATTTGATTATGTGGTTTACCAGAAGGTATCATTGGAAAACAATTTTCAGCTTTATCAACCAAACAATCGAAAATTACTGGTCTGTCTATATTAACCATCTCTTTTATCTTTTCGTCCAGCTCATCAGGAGTTTTTGCTCTCATTCCAACGCATCCATATGACTCAGCAAGTTTTACAAAGTCAGGTAGTGCAGCGGTATAACTTTCAGAATAGTTTTTTTCATGCAACAATTCTTGCCATTGTCTGACCATTCCCATGTATTCGTTGTTTAAAATGAATATTTTAATTGGCAACTTATATTGTACTGCTGTAGACATTTCTTGCATCGTCATTAAAACTGAAGCTTCCCCAGCTATATCTACTACTAATTTGTCAGGATTGGCTATTTGAACACCAATTGCGGCTGGTAAACCATAGCCCATAGTACCTAATCCTCCAGAGGTCATCCATCTGTTAGGTTTATTGAACTTATAATGTTGTGCAGCCCACATCTGATGTTGACCAACCTCAGTTGTAACAAATGTGTCTTTGTCTTTTGTTAACTCATATAGTCTTTGAACTGCGTGTTGTGGTTTAATTATTTTGTTACTATTAATAAAGTTAAGAGACTTTTTTTCTCTCCATTTTTCAATTGTGCTCCACCATTTCGATGTTTTCTGTTTATTAGAGCTTAAAAAATTTTTATTTTTTTCTTTAAATCGTTTTATTAATGATTTTAAAAACTCAGAAACATCACTCACAATCGCTAAGTCAACTTTTATATTTTTTCCTATAGAGGATGGATCAATATCAACGTGTATTTTCTTTGACCCAGGAGAAAACTCATCAACCTTGCCTGTAATCCTGTCATCAAATCTTGCACCAATGTTAATCATTAAATCACAATCGTGCATGGCGTTATTAGCTTCAAATGTTCCATGCATACCTAACATTCCTAAAAATTGCGGATCATCTCCAGGGTAAGCACCTAATCCTTGCAATGTTGAAGTGATTGGGAATCCAGTTAAAGAAACTAATTCTCTCAAGTATTCGCTGGCTTGAGGCCCAGAATTAATTACTCCTCCCCCAGTATAAAAAATTGGTTTTGAGGATTTTTTTAATAAGTCAATAAATTTATCTAATTCATTGTTTGAAATTTTATGTGTAGCTCTGCCATTAAGTTTTTTCTTAAGAGTACTTTTAGAAAAACTATATTTCCCTTTTTTGAATTGAATGTCTTTTGGAATATCAACTAATACCGGACCGGGTCTCCCCGTTGTGGCTACCTCAAAAGCTAAATGTAAAACTCTTGCAAGATCATTAACATCTTTAACCAACCAATTATGTTTTGTGCAAGGACGAGTAATGCCAGTCGTATCACATTCTTGAAAGGCATCTGTGCCAATTAAATGTGTTGGTACTTGTCCTGAGATACAAACTAAAGGGACCGAGTCCATATAAGCATCTGTTAAAGCTGTAACAGCATTAGTTGCGCCAGGACCAGAGGTAACTAGCAAGATGCCTGGTTTACCACTTGATCTAGCATAGCCTTCAGCAGCATGTCCTGCACCTTGTTCATGTCTCGCTAAAATATGTTTAATTGATTTATGATTTTTCAGTTCATCATAAATTGGAAGAACAGCCCCGCCAGGATAACCAAAAATATAATCAACTTTTTGATCCTCTAAGGCTTTAAAAACAATTTCTGCACCAGTAAATAATTTAGGCATTTATACAATCTACCGGAGAATCTCTTTTGGTCAAGTTTTAGCTAACAAGATTTAAAATTTTTTTTAAAAGAATAGAAGAATTACTTGAATATATCATATGCCAATCACTCATATGAGCTCTAGACCAAGTTTTTTGTCTTTTAGCATATTGTCTCGTTTTAATGTTCATTAGTTCTATGAGTTTTTTTTGGTCTAAATCTCCGCTCAAAAATCTTTGAATTTCTTGGACTCCAATTATCTTATTGGGTGATAATGTTTTTTTTAGCCTTTTTTTCTTAAACTCTATGACTTCATTAATACACTTTTTTTCAATCATAGATTTAGTCCTCAACTCAATATTTTTTAGTAGTTGGTTTTTTGGTGTATTAATAAAAAATTTATCAAATGCGTAATTTTTAAATAATGTTTTTGTTTTTTTTGCCCACTCGTAAATTGATTTTTTTGTAAATTTTTTAACCTCATATGCTCTAAGTGTTCTTTGAGTGTCAGATGGTGAAATTTTTTTTTTTGAAATAGGGTCTAGTTTAATTAATTTCTTGTAAAATTCTCTCTGACCTACTTTTTTATGAAGTTTCCTTATGCTATTTCTATCAGAAAATTTAATATTTGGTATTTTGCTTATACCATCAGTTATTGCCTTAAAATATAGACCAGTTCCCCCTACCAGTATTGGAACTTTATTTTTTTTGACTATTTGATTAATTTTATCTGAAGCAAGTTTAAGCCATTTTCCTGTAGAAAAAACAGCTCCAGAAGATTGAAATCCATATAAATGATGTTTTGCTAATCTTAATTCATTTTTACTTGGTCTAGACGATAAAATTTGAAAATCTTTATATACTTGCATACTGTCTGCATTAATAATTTCGCCGTTAATTCTTTTTGCTAATTTGATTGCTATTTTTGTTTTACCTGATGCAGTTGGACCAGCTAATAAAATAATTTTTCTTTTCAAAACTATTTGAGTTTTACGCCTAGGTATCTTCGTTGATTATTGTTATTGATAATCGTTAGATATAAAGGTTGTCCTTTATCTTTAACTTTTTTAATTAAGTTATCTAAGTTATCAATTTTTTGTATCGGTCTTTTCTGAATTTCAATTATCACATCATTTACATTTAATAAACCTGCAACAGGACTTCTCTTTGATATCTCTACAATGACTGCTCCCTTTAAACTTTTATTTAAGTTTCTTAATTTAATATCATCTGAGTTTAAATCTCTTACAGTTACTTTTAACGTTTCAATGTCTAATTCTTTTGTCTTTTTTGGTAATTCAGCTTTCTTTTCTTTAAACTCACTCGAAGACTCAAGTCTACCTAGAGTAAGTCTTTTATCGATCATCTTTTTATTTCTCCAAATCTTAAGTGTAACACTTTTTCCAACATCAGTGCTTGCAACTACCTTTGGAAGTTTTCTCATCGTATCAATTTTTTTTCCATCAAACTCAAGAATGATATCTCCAGCCTTTATACCGGCTTTATCTGCGGGACTTTTTTCTCCAACACTTGCGACTAATGCTCCAGATGGCTTTTTTAAATTTTCTACTTCTGCTATTTCTTTAGTGACTTCTTGAATTCTTACTCCAAGCCAACCTCTTCTTGTTTCACCATATTTTATTAATTGATCAATAATGTTTGAGGCAGCATTTGCTGGAATTGCAAAACCAATTCCAATTGATCCAGCTTGACCAGGAGCAATTATAGCAGTGTTAATTCCAATTACTTCACCCTCTAAATTAAAAAGAGGACCTCCAGAGTTTCCCTGATTTATAGATGCATCAGTTTGAATAAAATCATCGTAACGTGTTAAATTAATATCTCTATTTCTTGCTGAAATAATTCCTGAAGTTACAGTGCCACCTAATCCGAAAGGATTTCCAATTGCCACAACCCAGTCTCCAACTCTTGCTTTATCAGAGTCACCAAACTCCACAACTTCAAAATCATTTTTGCCATCTTTGATTTTTAAAACAGCAACATCTGCGTAAGGATCTGAACCTAAAACTTCTGCTTTATATTCCTTATCACCAATCCGCACGATTATATCCTCAGCATTAGCGATAACGTGATTATTTGTTACCACAACACCTTCTTTTTTTATAATAAAGCCAGATCCCAAAGATGAGGCTTTTCGTTCAGTTGGTCTTTGAAATTCTTTAAACATATCTTCAAAAGGTGATCCTGGAGGAAATTGGAAAGGAAATTGATTATTATTTGTTGTACGAATTGTTTGTGTAGTTGAAATGTTAACCACTGATGGCATGAGTTTTTCAGCTAAATCGGCAAAAGAGTCTGGTCTAGTATTTGCACTTATATTACTAGAAAAAGAGGAAATTAATAAAACTATAATAAGTTTTTTAAATATTCTCATTTAATGTCTCATATACCAAATTATTACAAATCCTATAAATAAGAAAAAAATGCCTGAATATCTTAACTTATTTTCAGACATAGTTTCTATAATTTTTAACATATTTTTTATTCTTGACGGAAACATGGCAAGTAAAAGACCTTCTATAAAAAAAAGTAATCCTATAGCCGTTATAAGATCACTCATATTTTAGATTAGTTTTTTTTAATTAGACCAGATTTTCCAAAAAATTTAAAGAAATCACTGTCTGGTGAAAGTATTAAAGATGTGTCTCCGCCTATAAGAGCTTTTTCATAAGATTGCATCGCTCTGTAAAAACTGAAAAATTGCGGGTCCTTGCCAAAAGCATCTGCAAATATTTTATTTCTTTGGCCATCTCCCTCACCTTTCATAATTTCTGATTTCTTCTTAGCGTTTGCTAGAATTACTGTTACCTCTTTATCTGCTGTAGATTTAATTCTCGTAGCTATCTCAGCTCCTTGGGCTCTAAATTCTTTTGCTTCTCTCTGTCTCTCAGTTTGCATTCGAGCATATATTGCTTCACTGTTTGCTTGTGGTAGGTCAGCTCTTTTAATTCTAACGTCAACAATCTCTATTCCAAAATTTTTAGCCTCAGTGTTTACATCGTTCTGGATTATTGACATTTGTTTCGCTCTATCTTTAGATAAAAGTGTAGCAAGTTCTTGTTTACCAAGAACTCCTCTAATCCTTGAATTAATGATAGTTGCAAGTCTTTGTCTAGCTACTCTTTCGTTTCCTACAGAAATATAGAACTTAAGCGGATCAACAATTTTAAATCTTGCTATTGCATCAACAATTAATCTTTTTTGATCTGCAGCTATGACCTCTTCCGGTGGATTATCTAAATTTAAAACTCTTTTATCTAAATAAGCAACGTTTTGTATAAAAGGTAATTTAAAATTTAAACCTGATTTGTTTACAATTTTTTTCGGGTCACCAAATTGCAGTACGATAGCTTGGTTGATTTCTTGAACAATAAAAATTGATTGGAAGGCAGTAATGCCTAAAACAACTATTATTGGAATAAAAAATTTAGATACTTTCATTAACTACCACTCTTCTTTTTAATTTCTGGTAAAGGTAAATAAGGTACTACGCCTGAACCAGACTCTTTATCAATTATAACTTTATCTATATCTGCTAAAACTTTTTCCATAGTCTCAAGAAACATCCTTTCTTGAGTTACTTGTTTAGCGTTTTTATATTCTCCATAAATTGCTAAAAACCTTGAAGCTTCACCTTCAGCAGTTGCTACGACTTCCTTTTTATATGCTTCAGCTTCTTGTAATATTTTTTCTGCATCTCCTCGAGCTCTTGGAATTACATCATTAGCATAAGCTTCTGCTTCGTTTTTTGATCTCTCTTTATCCGCTCTAGCTGCTTGTACATCTCTAAATGCATCGATAACTTGACTCGGCGGGTCAGCTTTTTGAGTTTGAACTTGAGTAACTTGAATACCAGATCCATACTCATCTAAAATATTTTGAGTAATTTCTGCAACTTCAATTTCAATATTTGATCTTCCTTCAGTTAATATTGACTGAATTTCACTCTTTGCTATAACTTCTCTCATAGCTGTTTCTGAAGTCGCTTTGACAGTTTCAACTGGGCTTTGAATATTAAATAAAAATTTACCTGCATCTTTAATAACCCAAAAAACTGAATAGTTTATATCTACAATATTTTCGTCTCCAGTTAACATTAAGCTTTCTTCAGGAACTTCTCCAACACCTGAAGATCTTCCACTGTCACTAGCTCCTCTAAAACCAACATCTATCCTATTAACTTTTGTTACTTTTGGTTTTAGAACTCTTTCAATTGGAAATGGGAAATGGTAATTTAATCCTGGTTGAGTTGTGTTAACGTATTTTCCAAATCTTAAAACAACACCTTGCTCATCTGGAAGAACTCTATACAAACCACTTAAAACCCAGATGACTAATAAAATTAATAATCCTAAAATTATTGGTTTTCCTCCACCAGATTTTCCACCTGGCATAAATCTATTTATTTTGTTTTGAATATTTCTTATAAGTTCATCAATATTTGGTGGTTCTCTTCTAGATCCCGAACCGTTCCCACTTCCACCTGTAGGACCCGATGATCCCCAAGGTGATTGATTTTTGAATATACTTCCTATTAAACTCATGACACTTTATATAGTGACTTTTATTGTAAAAACAAGTTAAGTAATAGCGATATTATGACCGAAATATTTGAACATTATGAGTAAAAAACCACCTCCTAAGCAATTTATAAAAACTCCAATTAATGGAACTAAGTTTACTTTATTAGTTTCTAGTGCAAAAGGTGGGGTTGGCAAATCTACGGTAGCAGTAAATCTTGCTTTTGCCTTACAAAACTTAGGTTTAAAAATTGGAATACTTGACGCTGATGTTTACGGTCCTTCATTACCAAAGTTAATTAATTTAAATGAAAAACCAAAAACTGAAGATGGTAAAGCAATGATGCCTGTCGAAAAGTTTAATGCTCAATGTATGTCCATGGGCTTTTTGGTTGATGAACAAACACCAATGATATGGCGTGGACCTATGGTTATTAGTGCAATTAAAACTATGACACAAAAAGTATTGTGGAAAGAAAGAGATATTATAATTATAGATATGCCGCCAGGAACTGGTGATACTCAATTAACATTTGCTCAGGAAGTAAAAGTTGATGGGGCTATTATAGTTTCAACTCCACAAGATTTAGCATTACTTGATGTTAAAAGGGGAATACAAATGTTTGATAAGACGGGTGTTAAAATTTTAGGGTTAATTGATAATATGAGTTTTTTTAAAGGAGATGATGGAAAAGAGTATAAAATATTTGGGGAAGGCGGAGTAGAGAAAACAGCAAAAGAGTTTAATAAAGAATTTTTAGGTCATATTCCTTTAAATCAAGATTTAAGAAATTCAGCAGACATTGGTGAACCTCTAACACATTCTCAGCCAGATCACGAAGTTTCTAAGATATTTAAAAGTGTAGCTGAAAAAATTAAACTATCTTTTCTTTAAATTCAAAAGAACTCATAAGCTCATTCCATTCTCTTTTGGAAAGACCAGAGTCCTCATAGGTAATTTTTTCACCTTTAGCCATTTTTTGAATAACCTTTTTACCTTTTGCAGAAACGTGAACTGCACCCACTCTGTAGTCTAAAAATGCTGAATGAGTTATAGGCACCCATTTTTTAACAGTCTCAAGCATAGTTTCAGCATAAACTCTTATTTCATACTGAGCATGACCATCAGCCCTTAAAAATAAAAAGTTTAATAAATTTAATAAATCTGTTTTCCAATACCATTGAGTGTATGAGTTTAAAGTTAAATTCATTCTTGCGAGTTCTCTTGCCAAACCTGCTTTACCCTCATCAATTGTTGTTCCGTCAAATCTTTCATTTAGCATTTTCTCATAGTTGTCATAAGTTCTGGTAGCGTCATCTTTTAATATTTTTAAAACTTCATTAGCTTGATCTCCGGTTATTAAATCCCCTCTACCTTGTCTGTTTGAAGTGGATTGGGCTGATAATTGTTCTTTAGCAGGAATGTAAAATTCTTTATCTAATATGGAATATCTTGCTGAATATTCATTTACGTTAGCAGTTCTGTGTCTTATCCATTGTCTTGCGATAAAGATTGGAAGTTTTACATGATATTTAATTTCACACATTTCGAATGGAGTTGAATGCCAATGTCTCATTAAGTATTTTATTAAACCTTCGTCAGTTGAAACTTTTTTAGTTCCTTTTCCGTATGAAACTCTTGCTGATTGAACAATAGAAGTATCATCACCCATGTAATCTACCACTCTTACAAAGCCATGATCTAGGACAGGTAAAGCCTCGTACAAAATTTTTTCTAATTCTGGTGAAGTTACTCGTTTAGTCTCATTTTTTTGAGATTGTTGATCAGCTATTTCTTGTTTTTGCTCTTTTGTTAGTTTCATTTTGAATAAAGTTATTGAATCTCTAAAAAAGAGTTTTATATTATTAATGTTGGTTTTCCAACTACGACGATAAACGAATCTCGTAATAAACATTGCGGACGTGGGGGCAGTACCCACCACCTCCACCAATTACAACTTGAGGGGGTGAATTAGGCTCGACGGGTGTCTAAAAGTTTTTCTTTCGTCCGAGATAGTTCCGACGTAACGGGCTAATTATAAATGCAAATAATAAATTTGCACTTGCTGCTTAATTAACTTGTTAATTAAGTGAACGGGGTTTGGGGCACCTGGCAACAGAACGCCCCTGCGTGTTGGCGTTAACACTTATTAATTCACAACTTTTATTATTTTTCAATTAATTGATAAAGATAAATATCCCATGCTGATAATTCATTAACAAATTTCTTTTTAAACTTTAATTTATCAATGTTTGATATATCTATTTTTACTGACGAAAAAATAAATCGCACGTTGAGATCATATAAAGCTTTCCAGTTATAATCTAGATTTTTTAATAAAATTTTATTTCCAGATTTATATATAAAGTGTTTACGACCAAGCTCAGATGAAAATAAATACACACGATTCCCCCAATTATCATAATACGATTTTAAATTTTTATCTTTGTTTAATTCTTTTTCAATTATTTTTCTAAATTTTTTTTTATATTCTAATGGATAATTTACAAAATATCCGTCAGCTGTATAAAATCCATTATATAGTGAAATACTTGGATGCAATCCTATTGATGCAACACGATAACTATTTATTGGCTTATTGATATAGTTTTTAATTTCAGAAAATTGTTTTTTTGCAAAAAAACTTTCTACGTTTGGGTTATCATAAAAATTTATGTTCTTAATTAATTCGTGATTTTTAAAAGAATTTAATGTTTGTAAGATAAGTATTGATATAGTTATTAATTTAAGTGAAGAATGAATACTTTGTAAATGGGACAAGACCAAGGCTAGAGCCAGCATCCACAATAATGGATAAAGTGAAACAAACCTTTTAAAATTAAAAGGTATGTAATCATTAAGAAAATTTATGATATTAGAAAAAGGAGGGAAGCCAGCTTTTATGACTGTTATTAATATTATTGATGTTATGACATATAAAAATAAAATTTTGTTCCAATCTTTTTTAGTTTTAGGAATCATAAATAAAGTGCTTATCAAGATAAATGGAACAATAATTGGTCCTTGTAAGGAATTAGCATCTGAACCACCATTAAAAATAAATTTTACAAATACTTTAATTGAATTATACAAATTAAAATTTTCAAAAGAAAATTTTTCTATTCGGTGTGAAACAAATTGATTGCTGAGTAAAAATTGATCAAATAATCGATATTCAACAAATATAAAAATTAATAACAATAATATTATAGATAATAAAAAGTGAGCTGATTTTTTTTTATTAATCAGATCTTTTAATAAAATAAAGAAAGGTATAAATAAAAAGAAAAAACCATAAACAACAAAGCTAGAAAAAAAAGGATACATAAAAATTATCATCCAATTTTTCGTATAATATTTTCCTTTCCTTATTTCTAGTAACGCATACAAAACAAGTGGCATTGCTGCTACTGAAAGAAAACTATAAAAAGTGAATGGAAGAATTGAAAAACATAATGAAATAGAAAGTGAAATTATTTTTTCATCTTTTTTTTTTAGAATATGATTGTCTAAAAAAAGCTTCATTCCAAAAAACCCAACTAGAGTCATTAAAACTCGTACAATAATGTAAGTAGTTTCAGGGCCAAATAAATAATAAAGTAGAAACATAAAATTAAATTGAGAACTCATTGATGATCTGGGTAATCCGCCAAGAGGTTGTTCAATTAAAGAAATGTTTGATGAAAATAGTTTGCCACTTTCTAACAAAACTTTGAAATCAGCATAGATACTGTCCAAATTATCCGTAACTGTAAAATAATTTTTTGAACCTAAAAAAACGTATGGGGCTAAATAAATTATTATTGAAGAAATAATAAATATACTTAAGAATTTAGATAAAATTTTTGTGTCTGTTGATAAAAATTTTTCAAAAGATTTTTTTAAAGTCATTAAAAGTTTTTATCTTAATTAAAATACTTAATCCAATAAAAGACAGAGTTTTGTTCTATGTTACAACTTAATATTGTGAATAATTTTTATATATTTTATCAAATAGTAAAAAAGTAATATTTTTTTATTATTAATTCTTATTAATGCCTTATCTTTTTTTATTGTTTTATTTTTTAATAGAGTATTAAATCTCTCTTCAAAGATATGATTTGCATTGTAAATATTGTAAATTTTTGACTCTTTTAAACCATTATTCTTTTTGATTATTCTCAGTATTTTTACTTGAAGGCTGCTGATAGGAACTTGTATTAAATTCATAAAGACAAAGCTCATACATAAATATGCAAAAAAGATATAAATAAATTCTTTAATTTCAATTAAGTCTTTAAAAATAAAAACCAAAATAATTTTAATGACTAAGATTAAAACAAAAGAATAAAGTAAATTCGATAAATAACTATTTCTTTTTAAAAACTGAGATATAAAAAAAGTTAAAACATAAATTAATGTAGTCAAAAATGGTAATAGTAAAATCAGAAAATCAAATTTATTCATAAATTTTGAGTTT
>CACMTV010000005.1 GCA_902616675.1 uncultured Pelagibacteraceae bacterium
AAGTTTTAGCCAGTTACGGTCATATCAGAGATTTACCATCTAAGAATGGTTCTGTTGATCCTGATAAAAATTTTGAGATGCAGTGGGAACTGGATTCATTTTCAAAAAAATATTTAAAAGAAATTACTGATGCTGCAAAAGAAAGTGATAAAATAATCTTAGCAACTGACCCGGATCGAGAGGGTGAAGCAATTGCTTGGCATGTAAAACAAGTTTTAGACGATAAAAAATTATTAAAAGGAAAAAAACTTGAAAGAGTTGTGTTTAATGAGATTACTAAAAATGCAGTGTTAAATGGTATAAACAATCCAAGAGAAATTGAAGATACTTTAGTAAAAGCTTATCTAGCGAGAAGAGCTTTGGATTATCTAGTTGGTTTTAATATCTCACCTATTTTATGGACTAAACTTCCTGGATCAAAATCTGCTGGAAGAGTTCAATCAGTTGCTCTAAAATTAATAACTGAGAGAGAACACGAAATCGAATCTTTTAAACCTGAAGAGTATTGGACTATCGATGCAAGTTTTCAAAACTCAAAAGATAAAAATATATTTTCAAAATTAAACCTTATTGATGAAAAAAAAGTTGAGAGATTTAGTTTTAAAAATAAAAATGATATTAATAAGGCAACTGAAAATATTAATAAACATGAATATTTTGTTAAAGATGTAAATTCAAAAATAATTAAAAGAAATCCTTCCGCACCTTTCACAACATCAACGCTTCAACAAACTTCTTCTGGAAAATTTGGATTTGGGGCATCTAGAACAATGCAAATAGCACAACGATTATATCAAGGAATTGAAATTGATGGAGAAACAATTGGTCTTATCACTTATATGAGAACCGATGGAACAAATATATCTAATGAAGCAGTCAAAGAATTTAGATCTTTTGTTGAGAATGACCTTGGTAAAAATTACTTACCAGATAATCCAAATAGTTATAAAGGGAAAAAAGCTAAAAACGCTCAAGAGGCACATGAAGCAATTAGACCAACAGATATTAAAAAAAAACCTGATGAGATGAAAAAATATTTAAGCACAGATCAATTTAAATTATATGATTTAATATGGTCAAGAGCCCTAGCATCGCAAATGAAAGCCGCAGAATTTGATAGAAACACTATTCAAATTCATTCAAAAGATAATAGTGTTCAGTTTACTTCTAGCGGATCTGTAATTAAATTTGATGGCTTTTTAAAAATTTATTCTTTTCAAAACGATGATGAAGAAAAAAATATATTACCAGAAGTTAAAGTTGGAGAAAAATTAACTCTAGGTGAATTAATTGATGAACAGCATTTTACATCACCTCCTCCAAGATACTCAGAAGCAAGTTTGGTAAAAAAAATGGAAGAATTAGGTATTGGCAGACCATCTACCTATGCTAGCATAATATCAGTTTTATCAACTAGGAATTACACAGAATTATTAAATAAAAGATTTCATCCTACGGATAGAGGTAAATTATTGTCAGCATTTTTGGAGAAATTATTTTCTAAATATGTTGACTATAATTTTACAGCAGATTTAGAAAATCAACTTGATGAAATAACCAGTGGTAAAACTAATTATCTGAATGTCTTAGAAAGCTTTTGGAAAGGCTTTTATAATGATGTGGGATCTGTCAAAGATATTAGAACCAGAGAAGTATTAGATTTACTAAATGACAGCTTGGGTGATTTAATATTTGATAAAAACGAGAATAATCAAATTGATAGAAAATGTAAAATTTGTGATAACGGAGTATTAAGTCTCAAAAATAGCTTTAGAGGTGGTGCTTTTATTGGTTGTTCAAATTATCCAGAATGTAAGTTTACAAGACCATTATCTAAAGCTAAAGCATCTCAACAATCATTTTTAGCTGAACCTAAATTAATAGGTAAAAATGATGATGAAAAAGAAATATTTTTAAAAAATGGAAGATTTGGTCCCTATTTACAATACGAATTAAATAATGAAGAAATCGAAAAACCAAAGAAAAAAAGAAAGTTAAAAAAAGAAAAAGATAATAATTTTAAAAATGTGTCAATACCTAAAGGTCTTGCTTTAGAAGATATAGATCTAGAAAAAGCAAAGTATTTGTGTTCTCTTCCAAAAAATATTGGAAAACATCCAGATCTTAATGAAGATATAACTATTAATATTGGAAGATTTGGTCCTTATTTAAAATGCTCTAATAAATCTGCAAGATTAGAAACTATTGAGGATCTTTTTTCTATAGGACTAAATCGAGCTATAACATTAATTTCTGAGGCTAAACCGGGTAGAGTCTCCTCTTCTGAAATTAAAAATATTGGCGAACATCCTGAAGATAAAAAACCAGTAAGAGTAATGAAAGGACAATATGGACCTTATATCAAGTATAAGTCTCTTAATGCAACAATTCCAGAAGATAAAGACCCTACAGAAATTACTATGGAAGAAGCATTGATATTAATAGAAAAAAGAAGAGAATATGATAAATCAAAAAAAAGGAGAAAAAAATGAATAAAATATTATTGATTGTCGTTCTGATATTTAGCTTTAATAACTTAGTATCTGCAGAGGAAAAAAAATGTAGAACATTTGATATAGTTTGTAAAACTAAAAATTCTGTTAATAAAACAATAGAATTTCAAAAAAAAAAGGCGGGTGAAGGAGTTTCTCAATTAAAAGAAATTCCTGAAAATTTAAAACAAAAAAATAAACATTTAAAACAACGAAAATAGTGTCTGTGGAAAAAAAATTAAAAGAGTTAAAGATTAGTTTACCAGAGCCAAAAGATCCTGTGGGATCTTATGTTGCAAGTAAAATTATTGGAAAGTTACTTTTTATATCAGGACAAATATCAATAGATGAAAAAGGTAATCTTATAAAAGGAAAAATAGGAAAAGATTTAGATGTTAATCAAGGATACGAAGCTGCTAAAAGGTGTGGACTAGCTATTGTCTCTCAAGTTAAAAAAGCCTGTAATGGAGATTTATCTAAAATAAAGACATGTGTAAAATTAACTGGTTATGTCAACTCCACAGATGATTTTGCAGATCAGCCTAAGGTTATAAATGGTGCATCTGAAATTATTGCAAAAATTTTCGATGAAAAGGGTTTGCATACAAGAGCAGCGGTCAGTTCTAACAGCTTACCATTAAATGTATCTGTGGAAGTTGATGCTATATTTGAAATTAATTAATTTTGGGTCTACCAACAGAGTAATAATCTAGTTTCTTATTGCTCATCTCGTTGATGCTATAAAGGTTTCTCAAATCAAATATTTTAAGTTTTTTATTTTTATTTATTCTTTTAAAATCAATGGATTTAAACTCATCCCACTCTGTGTGTAAAACTATTAAATCTGCATTTATGCAATTTTCTTTTATATTTTTTTTAAATTTACAATTATTTATTTTTTTAAATTCTTTTTTTTCACCTGTTGGATCATAGTATGTGACTTTTGATCCATTTTTACATAAATAAGGAATCATTTTGAGACTAACAGAGTCTCTCATATCATCAGTATTAGGTTTAAAAGTAACACCTAAAAATGCAATTTTTTTCCCTTTTAATGATCCTAATATTTTCTTAATTTTTTCTGTATGAAATTTTTTTCTATTATCATTGGACTTAATCACAGATTTTACGATTGATAAGTTTATTTTAAATTTATCTCCAGTCGAAACTAGACCTTTTGTGTCTTTTGGAAAGCAGGATCCCCCATATGCAGGTCCAGCTCTTAAAAATCTACTACCAATACGACTGTCGCTACCCATTCCTAAAGAGATATCCTCAATATTTACATTTGCTTTTTCACACAAGTTTGCCAATTCATTTATAAATGTAATTTTTGTCGCTAGAAATGCGTTTGAGGCATATTTAATTAGTTCGGCTCCTCTGCGAGAGGTTGTAAAAAAATTTGCTCCCTTATTTATTAGTGGTTGGTATAACTTTTTCAATATTTTAAAATGTTTCTTCTCATTTGAACCGATAACGATCCTGTCTGGAAATCTAAAATCTCTTATCGCTTCGCCTTCCCTTAAAAACTCTGGATTTGAAATAATATCAAGATTTTTTCTTTTCAATTTTTTTAATATTTTTTCAATCCTATCGCCGGTGCCAACAGGAACAGTTGATTTAGTAATTATTATTTTTTTATTTTTAGTCGATTTTGCAATTTCCTTCACTGCTTTAAATACAAATGACAAATCAACATCATGGGAATTCTGTTTATTAGGTGTGCCAACACAAATAAAAATTAATTCGGACTTTGATATTGCCCTCTTAAAATCATTTGTAAATATTAATCTTCCAGCAGCAAAATTTTTTTTAATTAATTCATCTAAACCGGGCTCGTATATAGGAGAAATTCCTAAGTTTAATTTTTCAATTTTTGATTTATCTTTATCAATGCAAATAACTTTATTTCCTAAGTCAGCAAAACATGTTCCACTTACTAAACCAACATACCCTGTTCCTATCATACACAAATTCATTTCAATCCTTTGATATTTCTATACTTGAGTTGATATATCCGCTTAGTGTCCCACAGTCTAAATACTTACCTTTAAAAATATTTCCATAAAAATTTTCATTTTTATAAATTAAATTTTTGATTGCATCCGTAATATGTATTTCATTTCCTTGTCCAGGTTTTAACATTTTAATTTCTTTCATTATTTTTTTAGGTAAAATATACCTTCCAATAATAGCGTAATTTGAATTGGCATCTTTAATTTTAGGTTTTTCAACAACATCTGTAATTTGAAAATAATTTTTTTTTTTATTTTTTAAAGATAATATGCCCCATCTTGAGACTGTTTTTTTTGGAACTTTTTTTGTTGCTATAATAGAACCATTTGTTTTTTTATAAAGTTTTACCATTTCTTTAGTGCAATTTTTTTTTATTATTAAGTCATCGGGCAAAAGCATTAAAAAGTAATCTCCTTTAATAAGATTTTTACATTTTAAAACTGCATCACCAGTTCCTTTGGGCTTATTTTGGAATACAAATTTAATCATTTTTCTATATTTTTTAATTTTTCGAAACTCATTTTCCAATCTTTTATCTTTCTTTTTTTTAATAGCTTTTAAGTAAAATTTATCATTGTAAAAATATTTTTTTATGTTTTTTTTTTTGTTAGATATGATAAATATAAATTGTTTAATTCCTGCCTCTAAGCATTCATCTAAAATATATTCTAAATTTGGTTTGCCATTTATTGGCAAAAGTTCTTTAGGGATAACACTTGTTAATGGCAACATTCTTGTGCCTAAACCTGCTAGTGGAATAATAGCTTGTTTTATCATATGATTCTTTTATTGAATAATATCACTACGGATTATTAATGAAAATAATTAGGCAAAATAAAGACCTTAAAAAGTTTAAAAATAAGATAAATTCAATTTCTTTTGTTCCTACTATGGGAGGGCTGCATAAGGGTCATGAGTCTCTGATTAAAGAGGCTCTGAAAAAAAATAGAAATGTTGTAGTCAGTATATTTGTAAATCCAAAACAATTTAATTCAAAAAATGATTTTGATACATATCCAAGAAATTTTAAAAAAGACGTAAAAATTTTAAAAAAATTAGGTGTGAAATACTTATATTATCCCAAATATAGAGACATTTTTTCATTTAAAACAAAGAATAAGATATATCTTCATACGTTTGCAAAAAAACTATGTGGAAAATATAGACCTGAACATTTTAAAGGTGTTTTAAACGTTGTAAACAGATTTTTAGAGTTATTAAATCCAAAATACCTATACCTCGGAAAAAAAGATTTTCAACAATTGATATTAATTAAAAAACATATTCAAAAAAATAAGATTAAAACTTTAGTAATTTCTTGTAATACTATACGTGATCAATATTCTTTACCATATTCATCTAGAAACTTTAATTTAAATAAAGAAGAAAGAAAATTAGCATCGAAAGTTTTTATGCTTTTAAAAAAAGAGAAAAATAAAATTAAAAGACAAAAGCCGAAAAAAATTAATTTATTAAATGTAAAGAAAAAAGTTTTTAATATAGGTATATTGATTTAATTAATTTAAATAATTTAAACAAAGTAAAGAAATATAGTGAAAAATTTAATATTTTTTCAGCTTTTTATGTTGGAAAAGTAAGATTGATTGATAATTTTTAATTTAAAAAGAAGTATGAACCAATTCCTAAAAAAGACAAAAAACCTATTACATCTGTTATAGTAGTAACGAAAACACTAGATGCTAGTGCAGGATCGATATTGACTTTCTTTAAAGATACTGGAACTAGAATTCCAAATAAACCTGCCACTATCATGTTTAAAACCATTGATATACCAATTAATAATGAGAGTCTTAATTCTTGAAACCAAAGCTGAACAATTATTGCTGTGATTATTGCAAAAATAATTCCATTTAATATACCAATCAAAAATTCTTTGCCTACAATTTTATTAAAATTTCCAGATGATAGTTCTTTAGTAGCTATAGCTCTTATTGTTACTGCTAATGTTTGCATTCCTGCATTTCCACCCATTGATGCTACAATAGGCATCAAAAATGCTAGAGCAACCATTTGCTCTATTGATGCACCGAATAAACTTATTACCCAAGTAGCCAGTAAAGCTGTAAATAGATTCAACAACAACCAATTAAATCTTCTTTTTGTTTTGACTAAAACACTATCAGTAATTTCTTCGTCACCTACACCGGCTAATCTTAATACATCTTCTTCCGCCTCCTCTTGTACAACTGTAACAATGTCATCTGCAGTTATCATTCCAACTAATTTGTTGTTTTTGTTTACCACTCCTGCAGAGAGAAGGTTATAATTTTCAAATGTGTGTCCTACTTCCTCTTTATCCATATTAACCGAAATTAAGACTGGCATCTCTCTCATTATAGAATTCATTTTTTTTTCTCTAGGAGTCCTTAATACTCTGGAAGATGGTACAATACCAATCGGCTTAAATTCGTTATCTACTACAAATATTTCCAAAAATTCTTCTGGCAATTCCTTACTTTCTCTTAAGTAGTCAATTGTTTGACCAACAGACCAATCACTAGGAACAGCTGTAAACTCTCTTTGCATAATCCTAGCTGCTGAGTCTTCAGGATAACTTAGGCCCTCTTCTAATAAAAACCTATCTTTTGGTGGAAGTTTATCTAATACAGAGTTTTTTTTTTCTTTATTTAAATTTTCAATAATAGAAATTGCATTATCTGATTCTAATCTTTTTATAATTTTTGCTATAGCTTCTGAGGATAATAACTGTAATATTTCTGTTTGAATTGACTCATTAATTTCAACAAAAATTTCAGGATCAATTCCGAATTCTTCTATTTCAAGTAATTTAGCTCTTGTTTCAGATGACAAATTCTCAATTAAATTCGCGACATCTGAGGGATGTAAATCTGCTAGTGTTTGATTGATAAATTTAATATCAGAAGCTTTGATTTTATCACTAAAAATACTTAAAAATTCTTTATTAAAATCAAAATTAACGTTTTTACCACCTATTGATTTAACTAAACTCATAAAAATCCTTGATTTCTTTTTTTGAGACTAATAGTTCATAAAATGATAAAATTCAAATTAAATGAACATTGAAGTCAAAATTAGCAAGCTCAGAATACCATATAAAAAGGCAATATATGATCTTGAAAAAAGAGTTGAAGACGTAAAAAAAGGCTTAAAAAAAGAATTAATTTGGATATTAGAGCATCCCACAACATATACTGGTGGTATTAGATCAAGCAAAAATGAAATTTTAGATAAAAAAATTAAGATTATCAAAACTAATAGAGGTGGAAAAATTACTTTACACAATCCTGGACAAAAAATTATTTATTTCGTTATAGATTTAAATAAAAGAAAAAAAGACATTAGATTATTATTAAAGGTAATAGAAACAAGTATTATTGAAATTTTAAAAATTTATAACATTAATGGTAGTTCAGATAAAAAAAATATTGGTATATGGGTTAAAAATAAAAAGATTTCAGCTATAGGTATTAAAGTTAAAAGATGGATAGCTTATCATGGATGTTCGATTAATATTAATAATGACTTGTCCAAGTATAAAAAAATTATCCCGTGTGGTTTGAGTAATGATAGAATAACCTCATTTGATGATTTGGGTGTTAAAAATATTTTAAATTTGAATAATAATATAAAAGAAATCTTTGTTAAAAATTTAACTAAAATATAGTTTTATTTTTTTTTTAAAATCATGATCAAGTTCAGCTTTAAGATTTATCTTCTTATCATCTTTAATGAATTTTAATTTAGAGGCATGTAAAAGCATCGATTGATTTTTAAAATTTTTACTTTGTTTTAAATTATATTTTTGGTCACCGATTATAGGATAACCTCTCATGTATAATTGCTTTCTTAATTGATGTTTTCTTCCTGTCTTGGGATTTAATTCTAATAAAGAATACCTATGATTTGATTTTAAAACCTTTAAGAAAGTAATAGCTTTTAATTTTGTTTTTTTATTTTTCTCAAAGTATTCAAGAAAATCTTCCATTTTTTTTAGACTTTTAGGAACCTCACCTTTAACAATTGCTAAATAAGTTTTATGAATTTTTCTTATTCTAAATAACGAAGTAAAAAATTGTGCCGACTCTCTATTTTTTGCAATCAAAAAAACACCTGAAGTTTCTTTGTCAAGTCTGTGAACGATATATGGTTTTGTATATTGAAAATATTTTGTTTTTTTTAAAGTATCAACTATGTTTTTAAGGTTATTAGTACCAGATTGAACTGCTATTCCTTTAGGTTTATTTATTACAATATAATCGTTGTCATTATAGATTACAAAGTTATCTATTCCTTTTTTTTCTCTAGTAGTTGGTAAATACTGAATCTTTTTTTTTAAATCTGTAGGTTTATACTTTGATAAATTAAATACAGAAATATTGTCACCTTCAGTAAGTCTAAATGAGGATTTAATTCTTTTATTATTTACTTTAATTTGATTTTTTCTTAGTAATTTTTGAATTAATGAATTGGGGAGATTTATTACTTCTTCTTTAAACCATTTATCAAAACGAGATTTATTATAACTTTTATTGATTATAAACTTATCTGGCATATAAAATATGCTCTATTTAGTTGCTGCTTTTGCTGTCTCTGAAATTTTCTTATCTTTAGTTTCAACTTTTTTTGGCTTATCTATTTTTTTAGCTTCAATATTTCGATCGACTAATTCTATTACTGCCATAGGGGCATCATCTCCGGTTCTAAACCCTGCTTTTAATACTCTAGAATAACCACCATTTCTTTTGCTATATCTTTTTGATAAATCATTAAATACTTTTTTGACTGAAAATTGATTTTGTAATTTTGAAAACAGCTTTTTTTTATTATTCAGATCATTTTTTTTTCCTATAGTGATTACTTTGTCTATTTGAGGTTTTAACTCTTTTGCTTTTGGTAAAGTTGTTATTATTTGTTCGTACTTAATTAGAGAATTTAGCATGTTTTTGAACAGAGCTTTTCTATGTTCTGAAGTTTTATTTAATTTTCTATAACCTAAATTATGTCTCATTAGTAACTGTTTTCCTCAAGTTTTTTCGACATCTCTGCTATATTGTCAGGAGGCCAATTAGGTATTTCCATTCCTAAATATAATGACATTGTACTTAATACCTCTTTTATCTCATTAAGGGATTTTCTCCCAAAGTTAGGAGTTCTTAACATTTCAGGCTCTGTTTTTTGAACTAAATCTCCAATATAAATTATGTTATCATTTTTTAAACAATTCATTGACCTTACTGAAAGCTCAAGCTCTTCAACTCTTTTTAATAAATTTTTATTAAACTCAGGCTCAGAAGATTTTACCTCTTTTACTATTTCTTTTGGATCTTCAAAATTCACAAACATTGAAAGTTGATCTTGAAAAATTCTTGCTGAGTAAGCAATAGCATCTTCAGCAGCAACTGTTCCATTAGTTTCTACATTCATGACTAATTTATCGTAATCTAATGCACTTCCAGCTCTAGTATTTTCTATTGAAAAAGAAACTTTTTTTACTGGACTAAATAAAGAGTCTATAGAAATTAATCCAAGAGGACTGTCTTCGGATCTATTCTTAGGGGCAGGCACATATCCTTTTCCAGAATTGACAAATAACTCCATATGGAAATTTGTTTTTTCATCAACGTTACAAATAGTTTGCTCTGGATTTAATATTTCTATGTCGGATCCAAGAGTTATATCCTTAGCTTTTACTTCTTTAGGTCCTTTAATATCTAAAATAATTTTTTTAGAGCCTGTAGAGTTAGATTTTATTGCTAAATTTTTCACATTTAAAACAATATCAGTTACATCTTCTCTAACACCTTTGATTGATGAAAATTCATGTAAAACACCGTCGATTTGTATTGCAGTTACAGCTGCTCCTTGAATAGAAGATAATAAAATTCTTCTCAATGAATTTCCTATAGTTTGGCCAAAACCTTTTTCTAATGGTTCTGCTACGACTTTTGCAAATGATTTATCTTCGCTGCTAGTTATATTTAATTTATTTGGTTTTATTAATTCTTTCCAATTTTTATCTATTATATTAGTAGTGGACTGCATTAAACTCTCCTTTTTTTTGGTGGCCTTGTGCCGTTATGCGGCATTGGCGTTGTATCTTTTATAGAAATAATTTTAAATCCTCTAGACTGTAATGATCTTAAAGCTGTTTCTCGACCTGAACCTGGACCTTTTACTTGAACTGTTAATGTTCTCAATCCCATCTCATAAGCTTTAGCACCAGCATCGTCAGCTGCAACTTGAGCTGCGTATGGTGTAGATTTCCTAGAACCTTTAAATCCCTTTGAGCCTGCGGAAGACCATGAAATAACGTTTCCGGTTTCATCTGCTATAGAAATAATTGTATTATTAAATGTAGAGTTAACAAATGCAATTCCCGAGGTAATATTTCTTTTTACCTTTTTCTTTTTTTTGAATTGAACATCTTTTTTTTTTATATCTTTGTTTTCTAATTCTTTTTTTTCATCAACTTTTTTATTCATATTTATTTTTTAAGTGGCGTTAGTTTTTTTCCTGCGATAGCGATAGCCTTACCTTTTCTAGTTCTTGCATTACAATGAGTTCGTTGGCCTCTAACAGGCAATTTTTTTTTGTGTCTACTTCCTCTATATGTTGCTAAATCAACCAATCTTTTGATATTAACAGATATGTCTCTTCTTAGATCACCCTCAACTTTATGATTGCTGTCAATATATTCTCTAATTTTAAGAACTTGTTCTTCGGAAAGTTGGTTAACTCTAGTGCTCTCAGAGATATTGAGTTTTTTACAAATCTTTTTTGATGAGTATAAACCTATACCGTGTATATATGTTAGTGCAATACTGACAACTTTATTTTGTGGAATATTTATTCCTGCTATACGAGCCATATTCTAAAGGGTTTAATTTCTAAATGCGTATTTAATGGCGTTATAGATTAATGTCAACCCTATATAAGGGAAATAATATCACTAATTTCAGTGTTTATTTGATGAATGGGTCTTTCTCCATCAACTACCTTTAATAAATTCAATTTTTTATAATACTCAATGATAGGTTCTGTCGATTTTTCATAAGTTTCGTATCTTTTTGCTGCTATTTCCTCGTTGTCATCTGGTCTTTTTTCTTGAGATCTTCTCTCTGAAATTCTTTTTTTTATTGTTTGTAAACTTACTGATAATTTTAAAACAATATCAATTTTTTGTTTATACTTTTTTAATAAATTATCTAAATTTTTTGCTTGATTTAAATTTCTAGGATAGCCGTCAAAAATAATTCTATTTTTATATTCTTTGTTAGATATTATTTTTTCAATTAAATCAGAAACAATTTGATCTGAAACAAGATTGCCCTCATTTATTATCGAGGATATTTTCTTTCCGATCGGGGTATTTTTTGATATTTCTTTTCTTAAAAACTCACCAGTAGATAGCTGAAACAAATTAAATTTTTCTGCAATGAATTTTGACTGAGTTCCTTTCCCAGCACCAGGTGGTCCAAAAATAACTAGGTTCATTTAATTATTTCCCAAATTTAGCTTTTTTAATTAAAGACTCATATTGAGAGCTCATTAATCTAGTCTGAACTTGCGTTACCGTATCCATTGCTACAACAACAACAATTAAAATAGAAGTACCGCCAAGATAAAAAGGAATTGGATATTTTGCTATTAAAAACTCTGGCATTAAACACACAATAGTTAAATACATAGCGCCAATAGTTGTAAGTCTAGTTAAAATTGTTTCTATATACTCTGCTGTTCTTTCTCCTGGTCTTATTCCAGGTATATAACCTCCATATTTTCTTAAATTTTCAGCGGTTTCTTTTGGGTTGAATACAATCGATGTATAAAAAAAAGAGAAGAAAATAATTCCAAATGCATATAAAGCCATATACAAAGGTTGTCCTTGAGTAAATAGGGATGAAAAATTAATAAAGAAATCTGACTCAGCAAAACCAAAATTACTTACTGTAATTGGCAGTAAAAGTAATGCTGACGCGAAAATAGCAGGAATAACACCAGCTGTGTTTATTTTAAGTGGCAAATGGGACGACTCGCCTCCATAAATTTTATTCCCCATCTGTCTTTTTGGATAATTTATTAATATTTTTCTTACAGCTCTCTCAAAAAATACGATAAACAAAACTGTTATAATAACTAAAATAAATATACCTACAATCATTACCGCAGATAGCGCTCCTGTTCTTCCTAGCTCAAATGTCGAAGCTAAGGCTCTTGGTATCTCTGCTACAATTCCAGAAAAAATTATTAAAGATATACCATTACCAATACCTCTTAAGGTAATTTGTTCTCCTAGCCACATCAAAAAAGTGGTCCCAGCTACGAGTGAAATAGTTGTTGTCACTCTAAAATACATTCCAGGTTCTAAAACTAAGTTTCCTGCATTTTCAATACCAACTGCCACACCATAACCTTGTAATCCAGCTATCAAAACAGTTCCGTATCTTGTTATCTGAGTAATCTTTTTTCTTCCAATTTCACCTTGTTCTTTTAAATTTTTAAAATAATCTGATGTTCCAGTTAATAATTGAACTATAATTGATGAAGATATATATGGCATAATCCCAAGAGCAAAAATTGCCATTCTAGTAACTGCACCTCCTGAAAACATATTAAACATACCTAAAAGTCCTTTTTGACTAGATGACATTATTTCTTTGAGTGCATCAGGATCTATTCCGGCTAAAGGTACATACGTGCCTAATCTATAAACTATAAGTAGAAAAATAGTAAAAAATATTCGATTTTTTAAATCTGTTGCATGACTAAAAGCACCAGGATTTAAATTTTCACTAGACATAAATTTTTAGTTTTTAATTAGTGTTAATTTGCCACCAACTTTTTCAATTTTTTCTTTAGCTTGTTTTGAGACAAAATTTACGGATAAGTTTAATTTATTTTTAATCTCCCCATTTCCTAAAATTTTCAATTTTTCATATTTTTTTGAAATAATTTTTTTATTTTGAAGTAATTTTAAATCTAAATTACCTTCTAGATTTATCTTTTTTTGATCTAAAAAACTTTGAAGATTTGATAAGTTTAAAATTGCGGTATTTCTTTTTTTAAATGACTTAAAACCACGCTTAGGCAACCTTCTAAACAATGGCATTTGCCCACCTTCAAAACTTTTGATAGCAACCCCTGACCTTGCTTTTTGACCTTTGTGACCTCTTCCAGATGTTTTTCCTTTACCAGAACCGATACCTCTTCCTGGTCTAATTTTTTTTTTATTTGATTTTATTAAATTATTTAACTTCATTATTTGTTCTCTCTTTTTAAAACAATTTCTGATATTTTTTTCCCTCTTATAGTTGATAATAATTTTGGTGAGACCTGAGATCTTAGTCCATTTACACATGCTTTTAAAACGTTATGAGGGTTAGCTGAGCCTAATGATTTAGCAACAACATCTTGTATGCCTAATACTTCGCAAACAGATCGAATTGCCCCACCCGCAATAATACCTGTGCCGGCTGGAGCAGATCTCATGAATACTTTTCCCGAACCATTTTTACCTTTAACATCGTGATGTAAAGTTCTTCCATCTTTTAAAGGTATTTTCACTTGATTTCTTTTTGCTACTTCTGTGGCTTTTTTTATTGCATCTGGAACTTGTTTTGATTTACCTTGACCAATACCTATTGATCCTTTTTGATTGCCTACTACTACTAAAGCAGCAAAACCAAATCTTCTACCCCCTTTAACAACTTTGGTTATTCTGTTAATGGCTACCAGTTTTTCTTTAAATTCTATTTCACTCATTTATATTTTTAATCCGTTCTTTCTTAGAGAGTCTGCTAGAGCCTTAATTCGCCCATGATACTTATATCCCCCTCTATCAAAATAAACACTGCTTATTTTTTTTTCTTTCGCTCTTTTAGCTAGTAATTCACCTAAAATATTAGAAAGATCCATTTTTTTTGTTTTGGTTTTTTTTAGTTCTTTTTCTGTTGTTGAGGCTGAAACTAAAGTTTTTCTAATTTTATCATCTATAATTTGAGCTGAGATGTTTTTTGTTGATTTAAAAACAGTAATTCTTAATTTATCTGAATTAACATCCTTCAATTTTTTTCTATTTCTAATTTTTCTTTTTATTTTAGAATTTAATTTTTTCATCTATTTTTTCTTTCCTTCTTTTCTAAGAACATACTGATTTCTTTCTTTTATACCTTTTCCTTTGTAAGGCTCTACTGGTTTTAAGGCCTTTATGTCTGATGCTATTTTTGATACCAGTTCTTTATCTACGCCATTTATTTTAATTACAGTTTGTTTTTCTACTTGAATTTTTACATCCTTAGGAAATTTAAAGTTTACATCATGACTAAATCCTATCTGTAAATTTAAGCTTTCCCCTTTTAAACTAGCTCTAAAACCTACTCCATTAAGTTCTAATATTTTTTCATGACCTTTAGAAACACCGATAACAGCATTATTAATTAAACTTCTATATGTGCCCCATAATAATTGAGTTTTGTGGTCAATTTTCTTATTTACAGGAAGAATTTGAAATTCATTTTTATCATTAATTTTTGATGAAAATATTTTTTCATTTATAAATAAAATTTTATTACCTTTTGGACCGGTCACAGTTAATTTTTCACCTTCAACCTTAATTGATGTGTCTTTTGGTAAAACGATATTTTTTTTCCCTATTTTTGACATTAAAATACCTTACAAATTATTTCTCCACCTATATTATTTTTCCTAGCTTGAATATCAGACATTACTCCTTGTGATGTTGATATAATGGCCATACCTAATCCATTTTGTATCTTAGGTATGCTTGTGGCTCTTGAATAAACCCTTCTTCCTGGTTTTGATATACGTTTAATTTCTTTTATCACTGGTGTTCCTTCATAATATTTAAGATTTACCTTGATAATTTTTTTGTTATTATCATTACTTTCTAAAAAAAAGCTATTTATATATCCCTCAGCTTCTAAGATTTCTAATATTTTAGATCTAAATTTAGACGCGGGTATATTCACAGATCGTAAGCTTCTCATTTGACCGTTCCTTATTCTTGTAAACATATCTCCAATTGGATCAACTAAAGTCATATTCCTCCTACCAACTTGATTTAATTATTCCAGGAATTTTTCCAGCAGATGCCATGTCTCTCAAGGCGATCCTAGAAATTTTTAATTTTCTATAATATCCGTGTGGTCTACCTGATACGCCACATCTATTTCTTATTCTTACATGTGAAGAATTTTTTGGTAACTTATCTAATTTTAATTGAGCAGCAAATCTTTCAGCTAATTCTAATTTTTTATTCATTATTATTTTTTTTAATGCTTTTCTTTTCTTTTCAAATCTTTTTACCATTTTAATTCTTTTTAAATTTTTTTGTATTGCGCTTGTTTTTGCCATTTTACCTCTTTTTTTTTTCTGTTATCGGAAAATTGAATTCTTTTAAGAGCTCAAGAGTTCCTTTTTTTGAAGTGTTTGATGTTACAATTGTAATATCTAAACCTCTAATCTTATCAACTTTGTCGAAGTTCACTTCAGGAAATATAATATGTTCTTTAATACCAAAGCTATAATTTCCTGAGTTATCAATACCATCAGATTTTAAACCTCTAAAATCTTTTATCCTTGGTAAAGCAATATTTACTAATCTATCTATAAACTCATACATTTTATTTGCTCTAAGGGTAACCTTAGCTCCAGCGCTTTGACCTTTTCTAGTTTTAAAGTTTGCAATAGATTTTTTAAATTTTGTAACAATTGGCTTTTGACCAGTTATTAAACCTAAATCATCTAAACTTGTTTTAATTTTTTTCCCATCTGACGCATCTTCTCCTAACCCCATATTTAACACTACTTTTACTAATTTGGGTGCCTCATGTTTATTTTTGTAATTAAGCTTGTTCATCAAGTTCTTAATAATATCTTTTTCATATAATGTTTTTAGCCTAGGCCTCATTTTTTACTCACTTTTTTTGTTTTATTTTTATCTTTTTGTTTATCTATATTTTTAACATTTGAAATATGTATAAAATTTTCTTTAGTAATAATTCCACCTTTATTTTCTTTAGTTGGTTTAAGATGTTTTTTAATAAAATTAATTGCTTTAATTTTAACTCTATTTTCACTTCTATTTATTTCTAATATTTCACCAGTTTTTCCTTTATCTTTTCCAGATATAATTTTTACTTGAGTTCCTTTTTTTAGATTTAACATTTATAAAACCTCCGGTGCTAATGATATAATTTTTGTATGTCCTCTTACCCTGAGTTCTCTAGTAACTGGTCCAAATATTCTAGTTCCGATTGGCTCACCTTTTTCATCTGTCAGAACAACAGCATTAGTATCGAATTGTATTTTTGATCCATCGTTTCTAAATATTTCTTTTTTTGTTCTAACTACTACAGCTTTATGAACAGCGCCTTTTTTAACCTTTCCCTTAGGGATAGCGTCTTTAACGCTGATTACAATAATATCTCCTACAGAGGCGTATCTTCTTTTGGATCCACCGAGTACTTTTATGCATTCCACTCTTTTTGCTCCAGTATTATCAGCTACATTAAGCTCTGTTTGCACCTGTATCATTTTTCAACAACCTTCCATCTTTTTTTTTTAGATATTGGGTTACATTCGATTATTTGAATAATCTCTCCCTCTTTAAATTTATTTTTTTCATCATGGGCGTGATATTTTTTTGATCTTTTAATTACTTTGCCATAAAACGGATGGGCAAATTTTCTTGTTACTTCAACAACCACTGTCTTGTTATTTTTAGCGCTAGTAATTACACCCTTTAAGATTTTTTTTGTCATTTTGAGCTCTTTAAAGTTGTGTACAGTCTAGCTATACTTTTTTTGATTTCACCATATTGAGCAGGATTCTCAACTTGGTTGTTTATTCTTTTAAATCTTATGTTTAATAAATCTTTTTTTAAAGTCTCAAGTTTTTTTAAAGCTTGATCTTTTGTTAATCTTTTATCTTCTTTTTTTTTAGTTGCCATATTACCTGCTTATAAATTTTGTTTTAATTGGTAGTTTAGCTGATGCTTTGTATAAAGCTTCTCTCGCTACTTCTTCAGTAACACCATCTATTTCAAATATAATTCTTCCTGGTTTGACTCTACATGCATAATACTCAGGAGAACCTTTTCCTTTACCCATTCTTACTTCAGTAGGTTTTTTTGATACCGGTATGTTTGGAAAAACCCTCGTCCAAACTTTACCTGTTCTTTTCATGTATCTAGTTAGCGCAACTCTTGCAGCTTCTATTTGTTTTCCTATAACTCTCTCAGGCTGCATGGCCTTTAGACCAAATTGCCCGTAATTTAAAGTTACAGCCCTGCTAGCTTTACCTTTTATTCGCCCTTTAAATGCTTTTCTGTACTTAGTTCTTGTTGGTTGTAACATTTTTAACTCTTTCTATTTTTTGTTTTTCAATATCCTTATCAAATAAAGCTCCTTTAAAAATCCAAACTTTAATACCTATGATTCCATAAGTAGTTAAAGCTTCCGCAAATCCATAATCTATATTTGCTCTCAAAGTGTGTGAAGGTATACTTCCCTCTCTTAACCATTCTGTTCTAGCAATTTCATTTCCTGCGAGACGACCACTGACCATTACTTTTATACCTTTTGCATTTAGTCTCATCGCAGATTGCATTGCTCTTTTCATAGCACGTCTGTATGCAATTCTTTTAACCAATTGCTGAGCAATATTTTCAGCAACTAGATTTGCATTTAACTCTGGCTTTTTAATTTCTTTAATATTGACATTAACTTCGCTGTCAGTAATTTTCATTAAATTTTTTTTAATTTTTTCAATATCAGAACCTTTTTTTCCTATAACAAAACCTGGCCTAGATGTATGAATAGAGACAGTACATTTTTTTGATGAACGCTCTATTATAATTTCAGATACACCAGAGTTTGTAATATTTTTTTTTATAAACTCTCTCATTTTAAAATCTTCAATTAAATATTTTCCAAAATCTTTCTTCTTAGCAAACCAAGTTGAGTCCCAACCTCGATTTATTCCAAGTCTAAGTCCTATTGGGTTAATTTTTTGACCCATCTTTTGTCTCCTTTCTCTCACTTAAAACAATTGTAATTCTGCTAAAAGGTTTTTTTATCGGGCTGGCTCTCCCTTTTGCTCTTGGCCTAAATCTTTTCATTACTAAGGACTTTCCAACATATGCTTCTTTTACATATAAATTATCGATATCAAATTGATTATTATTTTCTGCATTAGCAATTGCTGATTTAACGGTTTTGCTTACATCTAATGATATTTTTTTTCTTATAAAATCTAAATCTCTTAAAACAGCATCAACTTTTTTTCCTCTAATGTGATCTAAAACCAAAGAAATTTTCCTCGGACTTGATCTTACATTTTTGTTTACTGCTTTTACAATGTTATTATTTTTTTGCATCTTTTGCTGCTCCTGATGATGCCGGCGTTGCTGCTGCTTTTTCTGCTGCAGCTTTTTTATCTGCTGGCGTATGTCCTTTAAAAGTTCTAGTTGGTGCAAATTCCCCTAATTTGTGACCTACCATTTCTTCAGAAATTGTAATGGGTATGAATGATTTACCGTTGTGTATCATAAAACTGTGTCCAACAAAATCTGGTATTATTGTTGAATTTCTAGACCAAGTTTTTATTGGTTTTTTTCCAGGGTTGTTTTTTAGTTTATCAATTTTTTTTAATAAACTTGGATGTACAAATGGACCTTTCCAAATCGCTCTTGTCATAATTACTTTCTTTTCTTCCTTCTTGATATTATTAATTTGTCACTTCTTTTGGGTCTTCTAGTTTTTAATCCTTTTGCTGATTGACCCCATGGTGAAACTGGACTTCTTCCTCCAGAAGTTTTACCTTCACCACCTCCGTGTGGATGGTCTACTGGATTCATCGCAACACCTCTTGATTGCGGTCGTTTGCCTCTCCATCTATTTCTTCCTGCTTTTCCAATTTTAATATTTTTTTGATCTGGATTTGATACAGATCCAATAGTTGCTTTACAATTAACGCTTACTTTTCTTGTTTCACCTGATGAAAGTTTAATGATTGCATAGTCATCGTCTATTCCTGATAAAGTTACGGATGATCCAGCTGATCTAGCTAACTTTCCTCCATTTCCTGGAATTAGCTCTACATTATGTATAGTTGTTCCAGGAGGGATATCCTTAAGCTTTAGATTGTTTCCAATTTTTATATCTACATTGTCCCCAGAAGTAATTTTATCTCCCACCTTAAGACCTTGTGGACATAAAATATAATTTTTCACTTCATCATCGTATTTTACTAAAGCAATATAAGAAGTTCTGTTAGGATCATACTCAATACGCTCAATTTTAGCTGAGATGTTAATTTTGTTTCTTAAAAAATCTATTATTCTATATTTATGCTTAACACCGCCACCTCTATGTCTTGAGGTAATTCTTCCATAATTGTTTCGTCCACCAGAGGATTTTTGACCTTTTGTTAAAGGCTTATAAGGAGAACCTTTCCACAGCCCACTTTTGTTAACTATCACGGTTCCTCTTGTTGATTTTGTATATGGTTTAAAAGTTTTTAAGCTCATAATTAAATCCCTGTTGTTAAATCAATGCTTTGACCTTTTTTTAGAGTTACAATTGCTTTTTTGTAACCACTTTTCTTTGAAAGTCTTCCTTGTTTTAATTTAATTTTAGTTTTTAAATTTATAATATTTACTTTTATTACATTTACTTTAAATAACTTTTCAATATTTTTTTTAATATTTTTTTTGTTTGCACTCTTGTGCACTTTAAATACAGTTTTATTTTGTTCAGAAAGTATCGTTGCTTTCTCAGTAATTATAGGCCTTAGAATAGAGTCTAAGTAATTAATTTTTTTCATTTAAAATCCTTTTTTCTAAATTTTTAACTGAGCTTTGAGTTAATAAGACATTTTTATATTTCATCATGTCAAAAATATTAGCTCCTGCTTCATTTATGATTTTTAAATTTTTTATATTTCTCGCTGATTTATTTATATTTTTTAATGTTTCTAAATCAGAAATTATTATTACATTCGTAAGGTTATTTTTTATTAAAAAACTGTTAAATTCTTTAGTTTTCTTAATTTCTTTTTTTACATCAGATAAAACAAATAAATTATTATCTGAGTTTTTTTTGGACAAAGTATGAGCCAAAGCTAGTTTTCTTACTTTTTTGTTAATCTTTTTAATTTTGTACACTGCCCCTTTTGGACCGTGCGCGACTCCTCCGCCAACAAATATTGGAGCTTTTCTACTTGCGTGTCTAGCGCCACCACTACCTTTTTGAGGTACAATTTTTTTTGTTGATCCTTTAATTTCATTTTTTTGTTTAGTTTTTGCTGTTCTAGGCTTTAGATGATTTAACTGCCAGTCAATTACAGATTTAATCAACTTGTAGTTTATCTTGTGTTTCAGAATTTTATCTGAAACTTCAATGGTTTCTGATTTAGAATTTTCTAAATTTAATAATTTAACCTTCATTTATTTCTTTTTACCTTTCGCTGCTTCAGATTTTTTAATCATTTCGTTATATTTTTCCAAAGTAGTTTTTCTCTTCACATCTTTAACCGACTCTCTTAAGTAAATAGTAGAGTTTTTACCACCTGGAATTGACCCTTTTACATAAAGTAAGTTATTTTCTGGATCTGATTTTATAATTTCTAGATTGAGCATTGTCCGATATTTATCACCCATATGGCCTGCCATCTTTTTTCCCTTAAATACTTTACCTGGATCCTGATTTTGTCCAGTTGATCCATGAGCTCTATGTGAAACTGAAACACCGTGTGAAGCCCTTAAACCAGCAAAATTCCATCTTTTCATTGCACCAGCAAATCCTTTACCAATAGTTTTTGATTTTACGTCAACAAATTTTTTATCTTTTAATAATTCTAAACCTAGTTCATTCCCAGTTTTATAATTTTCAGTAGTATTAACCCTATATTCTTTTAATATTTTTTTTGGTTCAGTATTTTTTTTTGTAAAATATCCTTTCATTTGTTTGGTTAATTTTGAATTTTTTATTTTGAAGTATCCAATTTTTACTGCTGAGTAACCCCTTTTATCTTTTTCAATAACATCAATAACTCTTCCTGTTTCTATTTTTATTACGGTAACAGGTACTGATTGACCAGACTGAATAAACTCTCTGGTCATTCCTAGTTTCGTTCCTATTAATCCAATACTCATAATTAAATTTTTATTTCTATATCTACACCCGAAGCCAAATCTAATTTCATTAGTGCTTCTACAGTTTGAGGTGTAGGTTCAATTATATCTATTAATCTTTTATGTGTTCTTGACTCAAATTGTTCTCGGCTCTTTTTATCTATATGAGGAGACCTTAAAACAGTATATCTTTCTATTCTCGTTGGTAAAGGTATAGGTCCTTTTACTTGTGCGCCTGTTCGTTTTGCAGTATTAACGATCTCTTCGGTAGAAAGATCTAAAATTTTATTATCGTAGGCTTTCAAATGAATTCTGATATTTTGATTTTCCATATTATGCTAATTTTTTTGTTACCTCATCTTGAACGTTTTGTGGCACTTTATCATAATGGCTAAATTGCATTGTATATTGTGCTCTTCCTTGCGTTGAAGATCTAAGATTATTTATATATCCAAACATATTCGCTAACGGCACTGTAGCTTGTATAGCAGTTGCGTTACCTCTTGGTTCTGTAGATCCAACTTGACCCCTTCTACTATTGAGGTCTCCAATTACATCACCCATAAAATCCTCTGGAGTTACAACTTCAACTTTCATAATAGGTTCTAATAATTTAAGTTGTGCTTTTGTGCATGCATCTCTGAAGCACATTCTGCTAGCAATCTCAAAAGCAAGTACGCTTGAGTCCACATCGTGATGTAATCCATCAAGAATGGTCACTTTATAGTCTATCATAGGGAAACCTGCGAGTATCCCGCTATCAGCGACGCTTTCAACTCCTTTTTCTACACCTGGGATAAATTCTTTAGGAATTGCTCCACCTTTAATTTTATTTTCAACCTCTCTGCCTTTGCCTGGCTCTAACGGTTCTACAAGCAAAGTTACTTTAGCAAATTGCCCTGCTCCCCCGCTCTGTTTTTTATGAATATACGTAACTTCAGATGATCCAAGTATAGTTTCTCTGTAAGCAACCTGAGGCGCACCAATATTTGCTTCGACTTTAAATTCTCTTTTCATTCTATCAACAATTATATCTAGATGTAATTCTCCCATACCTTTTATAATTGTTTGACCCGACTCTTCGTCTGACGTAACTCTGAATGAAGGGTCTTCTTTAGCTAATCTACCTAAAGCTTCTCCCATTTTTTCTTGGTCTGCTTTAGTTTTTGGTTCTACTGCAATTTCTATAACAGGATCAGGAAATTCCATAGGTTCAAGAAGAACTGGGTTATCTTCCTCACACAAAGTATGGCCTGTTATAGTATATTTTAGACCTGCTAAAGCTACTATATCGCCTGCTGTAGCCTCTTTAATATCCTCTCTGCTGTTAGCATGCATTAGCAACATTCTTCCAACACGTTCTGACTTTTCTTTAGATGAGTTATAAACTGATGTACCAGATTTTAGTGTGCCTGAATAAATTCTTACAAAAGTTAAAGATCCAACAAAAGGATCGTTAGCAACTTTAAAAGCTAATCCTGAAAAAGGTTCATTATCAGCAAATTTCATTTGAACTTTTTCATCAGATCCAAGCTTAGTTCCTTCTATTGATTTTAAGTCTTCTGGACTTGGTAAAAAATCAATTACTGCGTCTAATAATGGTTGAACTCCCTTATTTTTAAATGCTGATCCAGTAGTAATTGGCACAAAATTAAAAGCTAAAGTCCCTTTTCTTATACATCTTATTAAAGATGCCTCAGATGGCTCTTTTCCATTTAAATAATCTTCCATTAATTTTTCATCTTCTTCCACGGCTGTTTCAACTAATTCTTTTCTGTATTGAGATGCTTTTTCTTTGAGATCCTCTGGAATATCAACTAAGTCGAATTTAGCTCCTAAATCTTCATTTTGCCAAATAACAGCTTTCATTTTTACTAGATCAACTATTCCTTTTAAATCAGCCTCCATCCCTACAGGAATTTGTAGAACTAAAGGTTTAGATCCTAATCTCTCTTTTATCATATCTACGCACCTAAAGAAATCTGCACCAGTCCTATCAAGTTTATTAATAAAACATATTCTAGGAACTTTATATTTGTCTGCCTGTCTCCACACTGTTTCAGATTGTGGTTCAACTCCAGCTACTCCATCAAAAACTGCAACGGCGCCATCTAATACTTTTAAAGATCTTTCTACTTCAATAGTGAAATCTACGTGACCGGGAGTATCAATAATATTAATTCGGTTGTCCCTCCAAAAACAAGTAGTTGCTGCCGAAGTAATTGTGATACCTCTTTCTTGCTCTTGTTCCATCCAGTCCATCGTGGCAGCTCCATCATGTACCTCTCCTATTTTATGACTTTTACCGGTATAGTATAAAATTCTTTCTGTTGTAGTAGTTTTACCAGCATCAATGTGTGCCATGATTCCTATATTACGATATTTATCTAATGAATATTTTTTTGACATAAATTACCATCTAAAGTGAGCAAAGGCCTTATTTGACTCTGCCATCTTGTGAGTATCCTCTCTTTTTTTAATTGCTGATCCTTTGTTCTGGGATGCGTCTAGTATTTCAAAATATAATTTTTCTGACATCGTTTTATTTTTTCTTTTTCTTGTAGCATCAATTATCCACCTTAAGGCCAATGCTTGTCCTCTATTTGATTTTACCTCCACAGGAACTTGATAGGTAGCTCCTCCCACTCTTCTTGATCTTACTTCTAAGTTTGGTTTAACATTGCTAATTGCGTTATTAAAAACTTTTAGTGGATCATCATTTCCTTTTTGTTTAATTCTATCTAAAGCATCATATAAAATCTTCTCTGCTGTTGATCTTTTACCGTCATACATAATTGAGTTAATAAATTTTGAAATTACCACCGATCTATACCTTGGATCAGGATATATTTTTCTAACAGGAGCTTTTCGTTTTCTTGACATGATTTTATTTAGGTTTTTTTGTTCCGTATAACGAACGTCTTTTCTTTCTATTCGCTACTCCTTGAGTATCAAGATTACCTCTTAAAATATGATATCTAACCCCTGGTAGATCTTTAACTCTTCCACCTCTTATCATTACTACAGAGTGCTCTTGTAAATTATGTCCTTCGCCAGGTATGTAGGCTGTAACTTCAAAACCATTTGATAATCTTACTCTTGCAACTTTTCTAAGAGCTGAGTTTGGTTTTTTTGGAGTGGTTGTATAAACCTTTACACAAACTCCCCGTTTTAAAGGTTGTTTTTGTAATGCAGGAACTTTGTTCCTCATTAAAGGTTTAACTCGACCTTTTTTAATTAACTGGTTGATAGTCGGCATAATTTTATTTTGAAGTAAAAGAAAAGGTTACCCGGAAATGTCGTGGTTAGTGTTTAAGGCTAAATTCATCCTTACTTCTAACATTCAAAATTGCGCTAAACTAGCACCGAAGTTAGAAAAGTCAACGATTTTTGGATGTTTTATAGGCTGTAAATATAGCTTTATTCGGCTGCAGGTGCGGTTTCTTGCTCTTCTTTTTTTAATTCCTCTAATCTTAGCTTATCCTCTTTTTGAGCCTCTTTATCCCAACCCATTTTAGTTAATCCTGTGCCAGCTGGAACCAATCTTCCTACTATAACATTTTCTTTCAAACCCTCTAAATTATCAACTTTTCCTTTAATAGAGGCATCAGTTAATACTCTCGTTGTTTCTTGGAAAGAAGCTGCTGAAATAAATGAATTTGTTTGCAAAGATGCTTTTGTTATACCTAAAAGAACTCTTTCAAAGGAAACTACCTTTTTCTTATCTTTCGATAATTTTTCATTAATTTCCTTAATATCATTTAAATCTATTATTTCACCAAGTAATAATTCGGAGTCGCCTGGATCTTTTACCTCAACTTTTTTAAGCATTTGTCTAACAATAGTTTCTATATGTTTATCATTAATAACTACTCCTTGTAGTCTGTATACCTCTTGAACTTCACTCACAAAATACTCTGTTAATTTTTCAACACCTAATATTCTTAAAATATCATGTGGTGCAGGACTTCCATCCAATAAGTATTCACCTTTTTTAATTTTTTCACCTTGGTTAAAGTTAACATGTTTACCTTTAGGTATTAGATAATTGGAAGTTTCTCCCTTTGAAGAAACTATAGATATTTTTTGTTTACCTCTTACCTCTTTTCCAAATTCAATAACTCCATCATTCTCCGCAATGATTGCACTGTCCTTTGGTCTCCTTGCCTCAAAAAGTTCTGCTACACGCGGCAAACCACCGGTAATATCTTTTGTTTTAGAGGTTTCTTTTGGAAGTCTTGCTAAAACATCCCCGGCAGAGATTTTTTGTCCATCTTTAACTGATAATATTGTATCTGGAACTAGATAATATCTCGCTTCATTTCCGTCTGCTTTTTTAATTATTTCTCCTTTGTCTGATCTTAGAGTAAGTCTAGGTTTTAATTCAGAATTTTTGCTTACAGATTTCCAGTCAGTTACTGATTTTGATGATATACCTGTGGCATCATCTAAAGTTTCTGTAATAGATGTGCCTTCTACTAAATCCATATAATTAACAATACCTGAAGTTTCAGCTATAACTGGTAGAGTATACGGATCCCACTCAGCAATTTTTTTACCTTTTTCTATATTATCTCCATCCTTAAAGAAAAGTTTAGATCCATAATTAACTTTGTAGATTGCGAGTTGCCTATTGTTTTCATCCTCAATACTTAATTGTGTATTCCTTCCCATAACAATCATATTCTTTTTTGAGTCTTCTATAAGATTTTTATTAATTATTTTAAGCTTACCTTTTGTTTGAGACACAATTTGAGACTCTTCTTTAATTTGAGCTGTGCCCCCAACGTGGAAAGTTCTCATAGTAAGCTGGGTGCCTGGTTCACCAATTGATTGGGCAGCTATCATACCTATTGCTTCACCGATGCTTACTAACTTTCCTCTAGCTAAGTCTCTACCATAACAAACTTGGCAAACTCCCTTTGTGGAAGCGCAAGTTATTACAGAATACACATTAACTGATTTAACACCAGCCGCATCTATTTTTTCGCAATCAAACTCATCAATTAATTTGCTTTTTTTTATGATAACTTCTCCAGTAACAGGATTCTTAATATCTTCTGCAATAACTCTACCTAAAATTCGCTCAGATAAACTTACTAAAATATTTCCACCTTCTATTATTTCAGAAATTGTTACTGAGGATCTTTTTTTTGGATCACATTCTGCTTTTGTTACTTGTACGTCTTGTGCAACGTCACACAATCTTCTAGTTAGATAACCAGAATTAGCAGTTTTTAAAGCTGTATCTGCCAATCCTTTTCTTGCACCGTGAGTTGAGTTAAAATATTCCAAAACAGATAACCCTTCTTTAAAATTTGAGATTATTGGTGTTTCTATTATTTCGCCGGAAGGTTTTGCTATCAGTCCTCTCATGCCAGCAAGCTGCTTCATTTGTGCTTGAGATCCCCGAGCTCCAGAATCTGCCATCATATAAACTGAATTTGTTTCTATTCTGTCGTTTTCATATACTTTTTCAGCAGAAGAAATTTCTTTCATCATTTCATTGGCCACTGTGTCAGTGCATTTAGACCAAATATCTACTACTTTATTGTATTTTTCGCCTCTTGTAATTAATCCATCAGAATATTGTTTCTCATAATCTTCAATTTGTTTTTTTGTTTCATTAATCAAATTTTCTTTAGTTTTAGGTATTATTAAATCATCTTTTCCAAAAGAAATTCCAGCTTTGAAAGCGTGTTTAAAACCTAATGTTTTTATTCTATCGCAAAAAATAACTGTTTCTTTTTGCCCACAAAATCTAAAGATAGTATCAATTACTTCAGATACATTTTTTTTTGTTAATAATCTATCAACTAAAGTAAATTTTATGTTAGGATTTTTTGGCAATAAATTAGCCAACAAAAATCTTCCAGCTGTACTAGTATATTTTTCCTTTATTATTTTATTGTTCTGATCAACGGTTTCAAATATTGAAATTATTTTAGTGTGAAGACTTATTGATTTGTTTTCTAAAGCTTGTTCAATTTCATCAATGTTAGAAAATATTCCTTTTTGTTTTTCTGATTTGGATGCTTGCGATAAATAATAAATACCTAGTACTATGTCTTGGCTCGGTACTATAATTGGTTTACCATTTGATGGACTTAATATGTTATTCGTAGACATCATAAGAACTCTTGCTTCTAATTGTGCCTCAAGACTTAATGGGATGTGCACAGCCATTTGATCACCATCAAAGTCAGCGTTAAAAGCTGCACATACAAGTGGATGTAGCTCTATTGCGTTACCTTCAATAAGCTTGGCTTCAAAAGCTTGGACACCTAATCTATGCAGTGTTGGCGCCCTATTTAAAATGACCGGGTGCTCTCTAATTATATATTCTAACGCATCCCATACTTCACTTTTTTCCTTTTCTACTAATCTTTTTGCCTGCTTGATGGTCGTGGCTAAACCTAGTTTATCTAGTCTTGCATAAAGAAATGGTTTGAAAAGTTCTAAAGCCATTTTTTTTGGAAGACCACATTGATGCAATTTAAGTTCTGGCCCTACAACGATTACAGATCTACCTGAATAATCAACTCTTTTTCCTAATAAATTTTGTCTAAATCTTCCCTGTTTTCCTTTTAGCATTTCAGCTAAAGACTTTAATGGTCTTTTACCTGTGCCTGTTATAACTCTACCACGTCTTCCATTATCAAAAAGGGCGTCGACTGACTCTTGCAACATTCTTTTTTCATTTCTTACTATAATGTCTGGAGCTTTTAGATCCAAAAGTCTTTTGAGTCTATTATTTCTATTTATTACTCTTCTATAAAGATCGTTTAAATCTGATGTCGCGAATCTTCCACCATCAAGTGGTACTAAAGGTCTTAATTCTGGCGGAATAACTGGCACAGTAGTTAGAATCATCCACTCAGGTTTGTTCCCAGAATTTATGAAAGACTCTATTAATTTAAGTCTTTTGATAGTTCTTTCTTCAGTAACTTTTGATTTTACCTCTTTTAATGACTCTCTCAATTTTTTTTGCTCTGATTGAAGATCTAAATTAATTAGAATTTCTCTTACGGCTTCAGCTCCAATACCAGCAGTAAATGCATCCTCTCCGAACTCATCTTGAGCTTTTATAAGCTCTTCCTCATTTAAAAGCTGTCTTGGTTTTAGTTTGGTTAGACCTGGTTCAATTACAATGAAACTCTCAAAATATAAAACTTTTTCTACTTCTTTTAACTTCATATCTATCGCCAAAGATATTCTGCTTGGCAGTGACTTTAAAAACCATATGTGAGCAACCGGACAAGCTAAATCAATATGACCCATTCTTTCTCGTCTCACATTTGATTTTGTAACTTCTACTCCGCATTTTTCACAAATTATTCCTCTGAATTTCATTCTTTTGTACTTACCACAAAGACACTCATAATCTTTAACTGGTCCAAAAATTCTTGAACAAAAAAGGCCGTCCTTTTCTGGTCTAAAAGTTCTATAGTTTATAGTCTCTGGTTTTTTAATTTCTCCAAATGACCAAGATTTTATTTTATCAGGACTTGCTAGAGTAATCTTAATGCTTCCAAAGTTATTTTCTGAGGATATATTTCTGTTATCAAGATTTTTTGTTAAATTTTTTTCCATATTTTAATTTAGTTCAATATTTAATCCTAAAGCCCTTATTTCTTTAATAAGCACATTAAATGACTCTGGGACACCTGACTCAAAATTGTTATTTCCTTTTACTATTGTTTCATAAACTTTTGTTCTTCCAGCAACATCATCAGATTTTACAGTCAATATTTCTTGTAAAGAGTAGGACGCGCCATAAGCTTCCAATGCCCATACTTCCATTTCTCCAAATCTTTGTCCTCCTAATTGAGCTTTACCCCCTAAAGGTTGTTGAGTAACTAAACTATAAGGTCCTGTCGATCTAGCATGTATTTTATCTTCTACTAAGTGGTTTAACTTCAACATATAAATCGTTCCAACGGTAACTGGTCTGTCAAATCTCTCTCCAGTTCTTCCATCCCATAAATTGGTTTGACCGCTTGTGGGAAGTTTGGCTAAATCTAACATGTTGGTAATATCTTTTGTTGAAGCTCCATCAAAAACAGGTGTGCCGATCGGAATTCCATTTGAAATATTTTGTACTAACTCAAATATTTCTTTTTTTGATAATTTTGAAATAACGTTTTCAAAATAATTTTTACCATAAATATCCTTTAATTTATTTTTTAATTTTTCAAAACCTTCCTCAAAATTTTTTAAGTGTGTTTTTATTTGTTCCCCTAGTTCTGAACAAGACCAGCCTAAATGAGTTTCAAGAATTTGGCCTACATTCATCCTGCTTGGAACTCCCAATGGATTTAAAACAATATCAACTGGTTTCCCATTTTCCATATAAGGCATATCTTCAACAGGAACGATCTTACTAACCACACCTTTATTCCCGTGTCTCCCAGCCATTTTATCCCCGGGCATAAGTCTTCTTTTTACAGCAACGAAAACTTTTACTACTTTCATGACTGTTGGGAGTAAATCATCACCTTGTTGAATTTTATTTACCTTATCATCAAATCTAATATTAATATCTTCTAAGGCATTATCATATTGATTTTTTAATTTTAAAATATTTTCATTGATTTTTTCATCTTTGAAAGAAATTTTCCATAAATCTTTTAATCCTAAATCTTTTAAGTCATTGTCGTTTAAAGTTAGACCTGCTTTTAATTCCTTGTAGCTTTTATTTATTGACTGATTTTTTAATAAGTCTGTAGCTCTTGACTTAATATTTCTATTAAGGATTTCTTCTTCAACTTTTCTGTCTTCTTGTACTAATTCAATTTCTGATCTTTCAATGGCTATTGATCTCTCATCTTTCTCAATACCGTGTCTGTTAAAAACTCTTACATCTATGACTACGCCAGCGCTACCAGATGGCAATTTTAGCGATGAGTCTCTTACATCAGTGGCTTTTTCACCAAAAATTGATCTTAAAAGTTTTTCTTCAGGGCTAGACGAAGTTTCACTTTTTGGCGTAACCTTTCCAACTAAAATATCACTTGGTTTTACCTCTGCACCCACATAAACTATTCCAGATTCATCTAAGTTACGTAAACTTTCCTCGCTTACATTTGGAATATCTCTTGTAATCTCTTCAGCACCAAGTTTTGTGTCTCTTGCCATGGACTCATATTCTTCTATATGGATTGATGTAAAAACATCATCTGTTACACATCTTTCTGATATTAAGATTGAATCCTCAAAATTGTAACCTTGCCAAGGCATAAATGCTACAGTCACATTTTTTCCTAAGGCTAGTTCGCCAAGTTTTGTAGCTGGCCCATCAGCTATAATATCACCTTTTTTTATTTCATCGCCTACTTTCACTAAAGGCTTTTGATTAATGCATGTGTTTTGATTTGATCTTTTAAATTTTGAAAGATTATAAATATCAACGGCAGATTGTGATAAATCTTTTACCTCTGTAGCTTTAACTACAATTCTTTTTCCATCGATTTTGTCTACCACACCGCTTCTTTTAGCGACAATTGTTACACCAGAATCTAAAGCAACATCTGACTCTATTCCTGTGCCAACTAATGGGGACTCAGGCTTTAATAAAGGCACAGCCTGTCTCATCATATTTGAGCCCATTAAAGCTCTGTTAGCGTCATCATTTTCTAAAAAAGGAATTAAAGCAGCTGCCACTGAAACAAGTTGTTTAGGAGATACATCAATGAAGTCTATATTATCTTTATTAGATAACTGAAAATTTAGGTTTTTTCTACATGCAACCAATTCTTCTTCAAAAGATCCATCTTGTTTTAATGATGAATTGGCTTGGGCTATAGTATATTTTTCTTCTTCTATAGCAGAAAGATATTTAATCTCATTTGTTACTTTACCTTTAATAACCTTTTTATAAGGACTCTCAATATAACCAAATTTGTTAACTCTGCAGTAAGTAGCTAAACTGTTAATTAAACCTATATTCGGTCCTTCAGGGGTTTCTATAGGGCAGATTCTTCCGTAGTGTGTTGGATGCACGTCTCTTACTTCAAAACCAGCTCTTTCTCTAGTTAAACCACCAGGGCCAAGTGCGGACACTCTTCTTTTATGAGTAATTTCAGAAAGTGGATTAGTTTGATCCATAAATTGTGATAGTTGTGAAGTTGCAAAGAAATCTTTTAAAGAAGTTGTAATTGGTTTAGCATTAATTAAGTCTTGTGGCATAGCGGACTCTATTTCAAGAAAAGTGGACATTTTTTCTTTAACGGTCCTCTCCATTCTTAAAAGACCAATCCTAAACTGATTTTCAACTAGTTCTCCAACTGATCGAACTCTTCTGTTTCCTAAATGGTCAATGTCATCTACTTCTCCTTTGCCATCTCTTAAATCAAGCATGAACTTTATTATTGCAATGATATCTGTTAAATTTAAAGTGTTGTCTTTTACATCTCTATTTAAATTTAATTTTGAATTTAACTTGACTCTTCCAACTTCGGAAAGGTCATACCTGTCTTTATTAAAATACAAATTTTTGAAAACATCTTCTGCAATTTCTATAGTCGGTGCCTCACCAGGTCTTAATACTTTATAAATATCATTCAAAGCGTCAGTTTTATTAGAATTTTTATCTACTTTAAGTGTTTCGAGTAAATAAGGTCCTTTATTGATAGGGTCAATGTTTACTAGTTCTAAATTTTTTAAACCTTCATTTTTTATTTTCTCGATCGTTTCATCATTTAAATCTGAACCAGAGGGAAGAAAAATGCTATTGCTTTTATCAATTAAATCTTTAGAGGTATATTTTCCAATAAGTTCTTCATTTGATATAAAAATTTCCTTTAAATTTTTTTCTTGAAGTTTTTTGGCAATTACAAAATTTAACTTTTCTCCTTTAGATAGTATTTTTTTGTTAGTTTTTGCGTCAATTAAATCAAAAGCTAACTTTACTGGCCTTTTAAAATTATTGACATCAAAGTTAGTAATCCATTTTTTATTTTTTTCATCAAAGTTAAATTGGCTAGTTGAGTAAAAACTTTTGATAATTTTTTCTTTTGTTAAACCAAGTGCAAACAATATGGTTGTAATAGGTAATTTCTTTTTTCTATCGATTCTAAAATATAAAATGTCTTTTGGATCAAATTCAAAATCGAGCCATGATCCTCTGCCGGGAATAATTCTACAATTAAACAATAGTTTACCGCTCGAGTGAGTTTTGCCTTTATCATGGTCGAAAAAAACACCTGGGCTTCTATGCATTTGATTAACTACAACTCTTTCAACTCCGTTGACGACAAAAGTACCACTTGGTGTCATTAATGGAAGTTCTCCAATAAAAACTTCTTGTTCTTTTGCTGATAAAATCTGTTTAGTATTATTTTCTGCATCAATATCGTAAACGACTAATCTTAGATTAGCTTTTAAGGATGCAGAATAAGTTAAACTTCTTTGTTTGCACTCAAGAACATCAAATTTTGGTTTCTCTAACTTATATGAAATATATTCTAGCGTAGATTTGTCTGAATTATCATCTATAGGAAATATACTTTTAAAAACTTTGTCAATACCTTTGGAAAGAACATCCATTTGCTCGTTAAGAGCTTTAGATGACAAAAACTCTTGATATGAGTTTTTTTGAACCTCAATTAAATTAGGTATAGATAAGCCCTCTTTTAGCTTACCAAAACTTTTCCTAATACTTTTTTTTTGAGTAAAAGATAATTCCATTAAATAGTTTTACTACGAAATTTAATCCGCAATAATTAAGTCTTTAATTTTAATTTACTTTAATTCTACTTTAGCGCCGGCTGCTTCAAGTTTTTTCTTAAATTCGTCGGCTTCTTTTTTAGGAACGCCTGCTTTTATTTCTTTAGGTGCACCTTCAACTAAATCTTTTGCTTCTTTCAAACCTAAGCCTGTAATGGCTCTAACTTCTTTAATAACATTAATTTTTTTATCACCTGCAGCTGCTAAGAATAATGAGAATTCTGATTTTTCTTCTCCCGCTGGTGCTGCGCCAGGTGCTGCCGCTGCTGCTACTGGAGCTGCTGCTGTAACTCCCCATTTTTCCTCTAATTGTTTAGAAAGCTCGGCTGCTTCTACAACTGTTAATTTTGATAAATCTTCGATAATTTTATTTAAGTCTGACATAATTGGTCCTTGTAATTAATTTTTTAAACTCTTTGCGCGCGCTAAATTAGCAATTTTTGAGCCAGGTGCAAGTAAAATACTAATTAATTTTTGGGCAGGAGATGATAAAATACCTACAATTTTAGCCCTCGCTTCCTCTAAAGAAGGTAATGTGGCGATAATAGCCACCTCTTTTTGATCCAAAACCTTACCATCCATAAAACCTGCTATAATTTTTAATTTATCGTGTGATTTTGCAAATTTAGTTAAAATTTTTGCTGTTGTTATTGGATCTGATGACAGAGCGGCTGCTGTTGGACCGGTAAAATATTTTTCTAAATCTTTAACAGGTGTTTCTTTAATCGCAATTTTTGTAATTCGATTTTTTGTAATTTTAAAAAGTATACCTTTTTCTCTTAATTGTTTTCTTAATTCATCAAGCTCATTTACGTTTAAACCTTGGTATTGAGCAATCATTACTGAATTATTTGAAGAAAAATTTTTTTTCATTTCTTCAATATAAACTTTTTTATTTTCTTTGTTCATCATAACTAATTTTTACCCCCTAACTTATAAGAAATACCCATAGTTGATGTTAAAAATACATTTTTTATAAATTCTCCTTTAATATTTTCAGGTTTTTCTTTTTTTAAAAACTCAATAAAATATTTATAATTTTCAATTAATTTCTCTCTTGAAAAATTTTTTCTACCGATTGATAAAGCTAAATTTCCATCTTTGTCATTTTTGACTTCCACTAGGCCTGTTTTAATATCTGTTATTGACTTTTTTAAATCATTTGAAACTGTTCCTAGTTTTGGATTTGGCATAAGACCTTTAGGTCCAAGAATTTTTCCAAGTTTACCAATTTTGCTCATCATTCCTGGCGTACAAATTAATTTATCAAAATTTAATTTACCATTTGATATGTTGTCTAATAAATCTTGAGAGCCTGCGATATCTGCACCAACTTTTTTAGCTTCATCTACTTTTTCTTGTTCACATAAAACCGCCACTTTAAACTTTTTTCCATTTCCGTTTGGTAATTTTACCACTGTTCTTAAATTAAAATCTCCACCCTTTGATTGCTTAGTGTTTATTGTAATTGATAAATCAACTGACTCCTCCATTTTTGAAGTACAATTTTCTTTAACCAAATCTAAAGATTTTTCTAAAGAGATTTTATCTTTAATTTTTTTCTTCTCTATTAATTTGTATCTTTTAGATTTTTTTTTCATTCTTTAACCTCAATACCCATAGATCTTGCTGATCCGCAAATTATCTTTGTTGCTTCTTTTATATCAAATGCATTTAAATCTTTCATTTTCTCTTTAGCTATAGCTTCTGCTTGTTTCATAGTTATTGATCCTGCAATTACTCTTCCTGGTTCTTTTGATCCACTTTTCAATTTTGCTGCTTCTCTAATAAAATGTGAAGCTGGAGGAGACTTTATAACAAAATCAAATTTTTTATCTTTATAAACAGTTATTACTACAGGTACAGGCTTACCCATAAAAGATTTTGTTTTTTCATTAAACGCTTTGCAAAATTCCATTATATTTATACCTCTCTGACCAAGTGCTGGACCCACAGGAGGAGCTGGATTTGCCTGACCTCCCTTAATTTGCAACTTTACGTATCCTGTTATTTCTTTCGCCATAATTAATTCTTTTCTACCTGATTAAATTCTAAATCCACAGGAGTTGCTCTACCAAATATCGAAACTGACACCTTTAGTCTAGACTTTTCTTCATCTATTTGTTCAATCAAACCAGTAAAAGATGCAAATGGTCCATCACAAACTTTTACCTTTTCACCAATTTCAAAGCTTATACCTGATTTTTGATTGATTGCACTCTCTGATACTTGTCCTAAAATTCTTTTTATTTCATTATCAGATATTGGTGTTGGTTTATCAGAAGAGCCTAGAAAACCACTGACCTTTTGTAAATTCTTTATTAAATGATAAATTTGTTTTGTTAATTCAATTTTAATTAAAACATATCCTGGAAAGTATTTTTTTTCTTTCTTTGTTCTTTTGCCTTTTTTAACCTCTGTTACTTGGTGCGTGGGAATCAAAATTTGGTCTAAGCTACTTTCTAGCTTGTGTCTCTTAAGCTCCTCCTTAATGCTTTCTACAACTTTTTTCTCAAAGCCAGAATATGCCTGTACTATATACCAATTCATTTAAAAACTAAGATTCAGGATTATATTTAGTAAAAATCTTAAAATTTGATCTAATAGCAAAAAGAAAATTGCAGCTATTGAAGCAAGACCAAATACCATAAGCGCACCAGTCATGGTATCTTTTTTTGTAGGCCAAGATATTCTAAAAGACTCTTGTTTGACCTCTTGAAAAAATTTTAATGGATTTCTCATAATGCTTCGTTTAATTGGCAGGAGCGGAGGGACTCGAACCCACAGCCTCCGGTTTTGGAGACCGGCGCTCTACCAATTGAGCTACGCTCCTATTTAATTATCTTCGTTACTACGCCAGCTCCTACAGTTTTACCACCTTCTCTAATAGCAAAATTTAAGTTTTGACTCATAGCAATTGGAGTAATTAATTTAACACTAAATTTTCCGTCGTCTCCAGGCATTACCATTTCCGTTCCAGACGGAAGTGTAACTTCTCCAGTTACATCAGTTGTTCTGAAATAAAATTGTGGTCTATATTTAGTGAAAAAAGGAGTGTGTCTACCACCTTCCTCTTTTTTAAGAATGTATGCTTGGCATTCAAATTCTGTGTGTGGTGTAACAGAACCTGGTTTAGCAAGAACTTGTCCTCTCTGTACATCATCTCTCTCAACACCTCTTAGTAATGCACCAATGTTATCGCCTGCTTCACCGCTGTCTAAAAGTTTTCTAAACATTTCTACACCAGTACAAACAGATTTTTTTGTATCTGTAATACCAATAATTTCAATTTCTTCTCCAACTTTAATTACACCTTGCTCAACTCTTCCAGTTACTACTGTTCCTCTTCCTGAGATTGAGAAAACATCTTCAACTGGCATCAAGAATGGCTTGTCTTTTGGTCTGTCGGGTTGAGGTATAGTTTCGTCAACTGCCTTCATTAATTCCATGATAGCATTTTTTCCAGTTGCTTCATCCTTACCTTCAACTGCATTAAGTGCCGAACCTTTTATTATCGGAATTTTATCTCCGGGAAATTTATAAGAAGTTAACAATTCTCTAATTTCTTCTTCAACTAGATCAACTAACTCTTTATCTTTAACAGTATCAATTTTATTAAGAAAAACTACTATCGCAGGAACTCCAACTTGACGAGCTAATAGAATGTGTTCTCTTGTTTGTGGCATTGGACCGTCAGCGGCGTTAACTACTAATATAGCTCCATCCATTTGAGCTGCACCTGTGATCATATTTTTTACATAGTCAGCGTGACCAGGACAATCTACGTGAGCATAGTGTCTCTTAGCCGTTTCATACTCTACGTGTGCAGTTGATATAGTTATCCCTCTTTCTTTTTCCTCTGGGGCTTTATCAATTTGATCATAAGCAACAAATTTTGCTCCACCAGCTTCTGCAAGAACTTTTGTAATTGCTGCGGTTAAAGTAGTTTTACCGTGGTCTACGTGTCCGATTGTACCGATGTTACAATGCGGTTTATTTCTATTAAACTTTTCCTTCGACATTTTTTTTTCCTTTTTTTTCTTTTAATTTTGTTTTTTGGAGCGGGTAAAGGGAATCGAACCCTTACATCCAGCTTGGAAGGCTAGCGTTCTACCATTGAACTACACCCGCAAAATCCAAACTTAACACGCTCTTTATTATTAAACGTTTTTAAGCATGGTGGAGGGGGAAAGATTCGAACTTTCGAAGACCGAAGTCAACGGGTTTACAGCCCGCCCCATTTGACCGCTTTGGTACCCCTCCATATTTTCTTTAGGGATACCCACTAACTTAAAAAGCATTCAACAACAAGGGTTTTATAAGCATTTGTACAATAAATGCAATAAATCATTTTACGTTAAAATATGCTAATTATTTGAAAAAAAACCAAGATTTTTATGAAAAAAACTACATTTTTGATCGTTGGTAGACATGCTGTAACCGAAGCTCTTAGAAACCCTAAAAGAAAGGTGCATCGTCTATTTATTACTGAAGACGCTCTTAAAAAATTAAATAGAGATAATCAAAGTGAAAATTTAGTTAAAAAGGTTCATGTTTTTTATAAAACAAAAAGAGAAATTGATAATTTATGTGGCAAAGAGGATATTTCACACCAAAATATAGTTGCTGAAGTAGAGAGTATAGAAAATACAACTATCAAGGAATATTTAAAAAATACCGAGAAAAAAAATATCAATTTTTTGGCGCTTGAAGAGGTAACAGATCCAAGAAATATAGGATCAATTATAAGATGTGCAACTAGTTTTAATTTGGATGGTTTAATTGTTAAAGAGCGGTCGTTTCCATTTAAAAGTAAACTGTTATTTAAAAGTGCCAGTGGCGGAATGGAACATTTAAATATTTTTCAAGTATCAAATATTAATACCACGTTAAGATTTTTAAAAAGTAAAGATTTTTGGGTAAGTGCTTTTGATAGTGAGGGTGGTAAAGACTTCACTGAAAATAAATGGGATGGTAAAAATGTTTTATTATTTGGCTCTGAAGGATTTGGCTTGAACAAAAATACAGTAGCAAACTCTGATTTTGTTTTCAGAATTTCTATAAATAAACAAATGGAAAGTTTGAATATAGCGAATTCTGTTGCAATAGTTTGCCATCATATTAACAAGGTTATTTCTAATAAAAAAAATTGATTGTGTCACTTTTTTGGTATATTTATTCTGATTTAAGCCCTCATAGCTCAATTGGTAGAGCAATTGATTTGTAATCAATAGGTTCGCGGTTCGAGTCCGTGTGAGGGCACCATAAGTTTATTTTTTTATTCTAATTTTATTCTCATCAATATTTTCAAATTTTACTTTATCCTTTGAAAGACTGTAAGGACCTTGTTTGATCTCCAACATTTCAATATTTTTTAAAACTTTAAAACCGTGACCCCCATTTACAAGCATAATAATGTCATTTTTTTTTAAAACTTTACTAAATAAATATTTTCTGTTCTGTGTATAAAAATCCACCCTTAATTCACCTTTTAAAATAAGAATCACTTCTGTTGTAGATAAAATTTTTGTTAATCGCTTTTGATGAAGATGTGGTTTTATAATATGTTTTTTTTTATGTTTCATATAGCCAAATTGTTGGGTAGCACTATTTGGTGTGAAAAAATGAATCCCTTTTTTATTCCTATATCTGCCACGAACAATTAATGCCAACATTCTTTTTTTATGAGTAATTTGCTCTATCATAAATTAATTTTTTCTCCTAAAAATTGTAACGAAAGTTCTTAAAACATACATTATACCATGAAAAAAAAACTTTACTAAATTTGGTGCTGATTTGCTATCACTATCATCCTCATCTTTTTTTTGGATATAGGGTATTTCAGTAATTTTGAAACCTTTTCTGTGTGTATTGTAAAGAAATTCTAAAAAAAACTCTCCATGTCCATAGCATAAAAAAGTTACTTCATCTAAAATATCTCTTTTCATTAAAAAAATTGAACTTGTTAAGTCTTTAATTGGTATTCTAAATAAAAACCTACAAAAAGTGTTAAAAATTTTGCTACCTAATGATCTTAGCAAAATCCTTTCATCCCCTCCTCCTTCAATATATCTAGATAAAATTACTACATCTGAATCATTTTTTAACTCATTTATCATTTGAGTAAATTTCTCTGATACTTCACCCATATTAGTATCAATCCACCCTATATAATCTCCAGTGGTTTCAATTAAACCCCTAGAAAAAGCTGAAGCCAAACCTTTACTTTTTTTTCTAAATATCAATTTAAATCTATTATTGATGTTTAGTTTTTTTAAAATTTCTATAGTTCCATCATTTGATGAATCATCAACTATAACCAATTCTAAATTTGGTATATTTTTTTCCAACTGATTTATAGTATTTTCTATGTATTTCGCCTCATTGTAAGAACATAGAATAATTGAAACTTTGTTTTGCATTTTATTTCTTTATGAATATTTTTTTTATATCTCTGTTAAATTTTTTTTTTTCTTCTAATATCAAATTTTTATACTTCAAAAAATTTTTGAATTCTTTTTCATAATCATTAAATATTTTATCAATAATATTTTTAATTTTTTTTAAATTATATTTCCTTTCCTCAAATTTATACTGTTTTTTAATGGGTATATCATACTTATTTCCTGCGCTTCCTCTTTTGTTAGTTAATATGCAGTTATTAAACAATACCGCTTCCCGAGGCATTCTATCTTTTCCCGGGTGATAACCAAAATCCAAATAAATTTTCGTCTTTTGAAAAATATTAATAATTTTTGCACTATTCAAATTTTTAAGCTCAATCATCTTATAATTTGTGTAATTTGAAATTTTTTTTACAAAATCATTGCTTTTATTTGAATAACAAATGATATTTGATTTATTAATTTTTTTTTTTCTAAAATTTTGTAGAATTTCCTCTCTCTGATAATCTGATAAATAAGCAACGTTTATAAATTTTTTTTTTAAAAAGGTATATGCGTAATAAGATTGGCATAAATGAAGATTAATACCTTTAAATTCACTGAGTTTATTTAAATCAATAAAACTATATTTAAATTTTAAGTAATCCTGTAAAGTTAATAAACCAAAAAAATAATTAGTAAATTTGTTAAAATTATTTATAATATTAAAAGGAATTTTAATAATTGATCTTAAATATTTGTTGTAATCGACACGAAATTTGTATCCATAATAATTATCAATACTTAACCACCACAGAATTTTTTTTAAATTTTTATATTTTAAGGCATATTTCATAAAGCTATAATATTCTGGTATAATTAGTATATTTTCTTTTTTATCCTCAATATTTGTTTTGTATTTAAGATTATATTTTTTAAAATTTTTGTGTATTGGATGCTTGTGTTCAGGAAGATAAAACATAAAAGTATCTACCTTGAAATTTTTTTTAATTGATAAACCAATTTGATGTAAAAGTTCGGGACCTCCAGTAAAAAGGTTTGATGGGGCCATTATGTAAACTTTTGTATTTTTTCTTAAATAAATCTTATTCATTTCCACCCATATTTTTTTAAAGAATTTATACTTATAAAAAATAGAGATTTTAAATTTGTAAAAAAATTAAGCTGATTATGTATTTTATTTATTTGCCATAAACTAACCAAATTTTTTAACTTGTTTGCGGATCTATTATTTTTATTTATTCTATAATAAACAAATGTATCTTTTGAATTGAAAGCTGTTTCACCTTTCTTTAATAAATCACATTTGAAAAGATAGTCTTCTTGATCTACATCTTTAAATCTAACATTTCCTAGAGAATTTCTTGAAATAATTATAGAGGAAGTGCTCATTGATGATTTTAAAATAAAATTTTTGTAATCTAAAAAAAGAGGCATTTTTACAGTTTTAACTTTTCCTTCATTATCATTTAAAAAAAAATTGTAATCCGTAAAAGTAAAATTATAATCATTTTTTAACATTTCATTAATTTGTTTTTTTAATTTATCTTTTGGCCAAAAGTCATCAGAGTCCATAAATGCTACAAATTCTGAAGATGATTTATCAATAGCATAATTTCTACAAAAAGCAGGTCCTTTGTTTTCTTTCAAAAGAAAAAAATTAATATTGTCAATATTTTCATATTTTTTGAAAATTTTAGCAGAATCATCATGAGAGTTATCATCAACTAGATAAATTTTCCAATTTTTGTAAGTTTGAGATAAAATGGAGTCTAAACATTGATTAAGATATTTAGCTTTATTATAGTTTGGAATTATAATATCAATATCTGGTTGTTTGACCATAAACAGTTAAAAGTTTATAAAAAGATAATGTATTTATGATAAAGTTAGAAAGCAATTTAAAAATCTTTTTTATCAAATTAGTCGCTATTACTTTCGCAATCATAGTTATAATAAATGTATTTTATAATGTATTTCTTGCAGACAAGTTAGAGATTTTAAATAAATTGTCTGCTTTGGATAATAATACTGCTGATATGGTAAAAGATAAAATAAGATCTGAAATCAAAAGTGGGTTAGAGAAAGACCGAATTTTATCGAATGAAGATGCCATCTTGATTAAAAAGTTCATTAAAAAAATTACTTCAGAATTAAAATAAGATTAAAATTGAAAAATTTTTTTACACTATTGTTAGAGAATGATAAAAAAATTAAATTTATTTTAATCATTTATACAATTTATTGTGCATATATAATTGGTACATCATGGGATGAAAGTTATTATCACGAAATAGGAAAAATTAATTTAAACTATCTTTTATCTTTTGGGATTATAGATGAACCTTTCCATTATAAATGGCGTTTTTCTACCTTATATTGGTCTATATCAAGTTTAATAAGTCAAATTCTTCCAAAAAAATTTAATTTAGAAATTTATCACATAATAAATGCCTTTATAGGTTTGATGACTTTAGTTGGATTATATAAAATTAATAAAATCTTATTTAATAAATTTATTGCAAAAGTTTCGTCTTATTTACTTTTTTTTGTACCATTTTTTTTTGGACATCTTGCAGTTAATAACAAAGATATAATTTTGGCTTTTGCTCATGTATGGATTATTTATTATGTGTACAAGTATACTTTCACTAATTATGAGTTGAAAAAAAAAATACTTTTAATTTTTAAGATTTCTTTATTATCAGCGTTAGGAACTGGAATTCAATTATTATTTCTTGGCTCTTTAATTCCTATAATAATTATTTTTTTAACAATTATATTCATTAAAAGAGAGAAAACTATAAAAATTATTTTTTTAGATACAATAATTTTTTTCTTGTTATTTTATTCAATTTTAATTTTGTTTTGGGTTGATACCCATAATAATATTATAACTTTACCTTACGATTTTATAGTCAAATCTTTTTCTATTAATCCAGGATGGCCATTTAATTTATTAAATGGGGTCTATCTTAAGACAAATAATATACCTTTTAATTATTTGTTAATAAATTATTTTTACAAACTACCTGAGTTTTTTATATTTTTATATATAATTGCTATTCCAGTTTTGCTTTTAAATAGAGAAATTTTAAGTAAAAAATTTAAATATTTTAAAATTAAAATAATTTTGGCAATATTACTTCTAATTTTTCCAAGTCTTGTTTTGATTATTATACCTTATCCTGTTTATGATGGTTTGAGACTTTTTTTATGGAGCTCACCATATTTAACAGTCATACCCGCGGTTGTAATTTATTTAATTTATATTAATAAGAATTTTTTTTATAGTTTAGCAAAAGTATTAGTATCAATTTTGTTTCTTTTTCATATTTTTAATTTTTTAACAATTACACCATATCATTATACTTTCTTAAATTATTTCTCGGGAAAAAAAGATTTAAGATATCAAAAATTTGAAAATGATTACTGGTCTACTAGTTTAAAAGAACTTATCTATAGCTCAAATTTAGTTGGTGATAATATTAAATTTTCCTCATGTGGTGTGAGCCCCGGAATTACAAAAATTTATATGAAACAGAGATATAAAAGATCGGAATTTACAAGCATAGCGGATGCTTCTTATATTATAATGACTAATAGAACATTATTTTCAAAAAAAAAGAATAAAATTTCAAATTGTTTTGATGAATATAATTTTGAGAATGTGCATCAAATAACAAGAAATGGTATAATTTTATCAGCAATAAAAAAAAATAAAAATGACTAAAATGAATAAACCGGATGTTTTAATAGTTGGGTCAGGTTTCTATGGCGCTGTCTTGGCAGAACGTATAGCAAATGTTTTAGGAAAAAAAGTTTTAATCATTGAAAAAAGAAATCATATTGGTGGAAATTGTTACAGTGAAGTTGATAAAAAAACTAAGATAGAATATCATAAGTATGGCACTCATATTTTCCATACTTCTAATCAGAAAGTTTGGGACTATATAAATCGATTTACCGAATTTAATAATTATAGGCATCAGGTTTTGACAAATTATAAAAATAAAATTTACCAAATGCCTATAAATCTTGAAACAATTAATTCTTTTTTTAAAAAGAATTTTCAACCTCAAGAAGCCGAAAAGTATATTAATGATAAAACAAAAAAATTTAAAAAATATAAATTTAAAAATTTTGAAGATAAGGCTATTTCACAAATAGGAAAAGAATTATATAATGCCTTCATCAAAGGTTATACTCAAAAACAATGGGGTAAAAGTCCTAAATATTTACCTGAAAGCATATTTAATAGACTACCAATAAGATATAGTTATAACGAGGATTATTATCAACAAACCCAATATCAAGGTATTCCTAAAAATGGATATAAAAATATTTTTATAAATCTATTAAAAAATCAAAAAATTAAAGTATTATTTAAACAAAAATATAATTTAAACTACAAAATCAAACCTAAATATTTAACAATTTATACTGGGCCACTTGACTCATTGATGAGATACAAATTTGGAAAGCTTGAATGGAGATCTCTTTTGTTTAAAAAAGAAATTAAAAATGTTAAAGACTTTCAAGGTACATCGGTTATTAATTATCCTGATATTAAAAACAAATTTACTAGAATTCATGAGCCTAAACACTTACACCCAGAAAGAAAACCTTTTGAGTCTAAACAAACATTAATTATTAAAGAATATTCAATTAAAAATGACAATGAACCTTATTACCCAATCAACGATGAAAAAAACAGAATTAAACACAGAAAATACAAATCTGAAGTAAGTAAAATTAAAAAATTTGAATTCGGTGGAAGACTAGCTGATTATGCTTACTATGATATGGACATGACTATTTCAGCAGCTTTAAAAAAATTTGAGCAGATAAAGAAAAAAATTAAATGAGAATACTTATCACTGGTGGAGCAGGGTATATAGGAAGTCATGTCTGTAATTTACTTTTAGATAAAGGTTTTAAAGTAACTGTAATTGATAACTTAGTTACTGGAAATAAAGAATTGGTTCCTAAAAAGGCAAAGTTAATTATTGCTGATATAGCAGATGAAAAAAAAATTGAATATGTAATAACTAATGAAAAATTTGATTTAGTAATGCACTTTGCTGGCCTAATAAGGGTTGATGAGTCTGTTAAAGAGCCTGAGAAATACAATGAATTTAATTTTGAAAAAGCAAAAAAATTTTTAAATATTTGTTTTAAGAATAAGTTATTTAAGATTATTTTTTCATCCACAGCATCTGTTTACGGGAATTCAAAAAAACAGAAAGTATTAGAAACTGACCCTCTCGATCCTTTAAATCCTTATGCGATTTCTAAACTTAAACTAGAAAATTTTATAATTTCAAAATCTAAAGAACTTAAAATTAGTTATATTATTTTAAGATATTTTAACGTTGCAGGTGCTGACGAAAGGTTGCGGAGTGGTTTAATTTCAAAGTTCTCTTCACATTTAATAAAAAGAGCTTGTGAGGTTGCGGTTGGAAAAAGAGAAAAACTAATTATTAATGGAAATGATTATAATACTTTAGATGGAACACCTGTAAGAGACTATATTCATATTACTGATTTAGCTGATATCCATTATATTTCAGCTAAGCATTTAATGGAAAACGGAAAATCTGAAATTTTCAATTGTGGTTATGGAAAAGGTTATTCCGTAAAAGAAGTCTTAGAAAGTTTCAGCAAAGTTCTAGGTAAAAAAATTAATTTTGAAATAGGTCCTAGAAGAGACGGAGATAGTGAAATGGTAGTTGCTAATTCAGATAAATTTAATAAATTTTTTAATTGGAAACCAAAATTTAACGATATTAAATTCATTCTTAAGACAGCTATTGATTGGGAAAAAAAAATTAAATGATACTAAAAATATTTTCGATTTCTTTAAGTTGATCTCTGCTGGCTAATAATACAACCAAATCGTCTTTTTCAAATACAAAATCTCCTCTTGGTATTATAACCTGTTTGCCCCTGACTACAGCTCCAATTCTGACATTTTCTGGTAGGTCACAATCTTTAATTTTTTTATTTAATAAATCAGACTTTTCTAAAACTTTGGCTTCTATAAACTCAAATTCTCCATCTAGTAAAGAATATACTGTTGCAATAGTTCCTCTATGAACATGTTCCATTATTCTTGATACAGTTGTCATTCTTGGATCTACTAAGTCGTCAATGTTTAGAGAGCTTTGTAATAAACTGTAGTTTGACTTATTCACAATAGCTATGGTTCTTTTTGTTTTACCTGTTTTTTCTGCAAGCACACATGCCATGATATTATTTTCATCATCATTTGTCAGAGCAAGCACAGTCTCGGACTCTTCTAGGTTAGCTTCTTTTAGAATTTCCTCATCTAAAGCATCTCCGTTAATCACTATGGACGAAGTGAGTTCAGTTGCAATTTCCTCTGCTCTGCTTTTGTCTTTTTCAATAATTTTTATTCTAGCGCCCTCAAAATTTTCTTCGACCATCTTAGCTAAATGAAAGCCAATATTTCCACCTCCAATAATAAGAATTTTTTTTGAGGTTTTCTCGTCATGTCCAAACGCTTTAAGGATCTCGTTGAGTTGATCGCTGCTAACTACTACATATACGTTATCACCCTCCTTAAGCTTGTCTTCTTTTTTTAAAAATTGGAATTTTTCTTCTCTTACTAAACCAACAATGTTTGCTTTAAAATTTGGAAATTTTTCAGTCAACTTACTCAAAGATGTATTTATAATGGGACAAGATTTTTCAATTGCAATTTCTAACATTTTTACTTTATTGCCCGCGAATGGAACATTGTCCAAAGCACCTGGAGCCTCTAATCTTCTAAATAAGGATTTTGCAACTTCTTTTTCAGGAGAGATTATTACATCAATCGGGATATTAGATTTATTATAAAGTTTACTCCATTTTCCCTCTAAAAAGTCTTTTGTTCTAATTCTCGCAATTTTTTTTTGAATATTAAACAAAGAGCTAGCTAATTGGCAAACTACCATATTAGTTTCATCATTTCGAGTAACTGCGATAATCATATCAGTATTTTCCGCACCAGCGTTTTCTAAAACTGAGGGTAGTGAGGCTCGACCTACTATCCCTTTTGCATCTTGAGTATCGTTAATTTTCTTTATATCTTCAGATGATTGATCTATTACTGTAACAGAGTGACCTTGAGAAGATAATTGTTTACTAATTGAAAAGCCTACTTTACCGGCACCACATATAATTATATTCATTTTTAATTAATACCTTTTATACCGAGTTGTTTTAACTTTCTATGTAGGGCTGAACGCTCCATTCCAATAAAGTCAGCTGTTTTTGAGATGTTTCCGTGATTTTTTTTTAATTGTATTGTTAGATATTCTTTTTCAAATCTTTCTCTTGCCTCCTTTAATGGAGGTGCAAAAGTATCATTATCAATAAAATTTTTATTTAGTGGTTTTTTATTATTCAGTATATCGCTTATGGACTTATCAATTTTCTCTTTGCTTTCATTAGCTGAAACAATTGATAATCTTTCAATTAAATTTCTTAATTCCCTAATGTTGCCTGGCCAATTATAAGTATATAATTGATCATTTTTAGTATTAATATCAATTTCTTGTACACCATTTATCTCTGAAATCTTTTTTTTGAAGTAATTTATTAATTCTGGAATATCCTCTGTTCTTGATGTCAGTGAGCTTAATTCAATGGGTACAACATTTAATCTATGAAATAAATCCTCTCTAAATTTTCCTGTAGCTACCTCCTCGAGTAAATTTCTTGAAGTAGATGAAATTATTCTCACATTAACATTAACATCTTTTTTGCCATTAATTCTTTTAAATTTTTGATCTATGAGTACTCTTAAAATAATTGCTTGAGTTTCTATTGGTATCTCGGTTACTTCATCTATCAATAAAGTTCCTTTATTTGCTCTATCAAAAGCACCAAAAGAAATAGTGCCGTCTTCAAATTCTTGTCCAAACAATTCTTTTTCATAAGTTTTTTCATTTAATGAAGCAGCATTGATAACAACAAAGGGGTTTTTATTTCTAGATGAAAGTTTATGAATTTTTCTCGCTACAAGTTCTTTGCCTGAACCAGTAGGCCCAGAAATTAAAACTCTACTTTCAGTATTTGATAATTTTTCAATGATTTTTTTAACTTTTAAAATTGATGGACTTTTACCTATAAGCTCAAACGAGTGAAATAATTTACTCTCTATAATTTCCTTTTCCTCTTTTAAGCTAGCAGCTTCTAAAGCTCTATTTACATAATTTAATAGCTTATCTATTGAAAAGGAAGCTCCTTTTTCTATAAATTCATATGCCCCTAGTCTAATTGATTCTAGTGCCACAGTTACAGTTGCGTGACCTGAGATCATTATTACAGGAATAGCATTATTTTTTTTCATGATAAGTTTTAATAAATCTGTTCCATCTTTATCTGCTCTATCAAGTTTAATATCTATTATCGCTAAATCAGGTAATTTTTTATTAATTTCTAATAAAGCTTGGTTGTAATTAGCTGCAGATCTTACGCTAAAACTTTTTTCCTTTAGAATGTTACAGATTAAATACCTAATGTCAGGATTATCGTCTATTACTAGGACTTCTTTATTCATAAATTATATTTTCGGTAGCCAAATTTCAATTTTAGTTCCATTTTCTTTTTTAATTACAAATTCTCCAGAATGTTCATTTATTATCTTATTAACTATTGGAAGACCTAAACCTGTTCCATTTTTTTTGGTTGTAAAATAAGGTGTCATCACTTTTTTTGTATCTGAAATTCCTTCACCATTATCTCTTATAACAATGACTATATAATCAATATTATTATGAATATCTATGTCAATTTTACCTTCATATTTAGGCTTTTTATTCAAAATTTCAATTATTGATTCTTCAGCATTTTTAATAATATTGATAAATACCCTATACAACTGATCTTCATCACCCATAATGAAGTTCTTTTTTTTATTTTCCTTGAAAAATATCTTGCTCTTCAAAGATATTTTTAAAAAATTAATCGAACGTAAAATTACATCATTTAAATTAATTTTTTTTAGTACAGGTCTTGGCATTCTAGCAAAATTAGAAAATTCATTAACAAGTTTTTCAATATCTTTTATTTGTCTATTTATAGTTAATAAATAATCGTTAAATTGAGAACTGTCTTCACCAACTTTTGAAGAGTATTTTTCTTTAAGCCTGTCTATAGATAATTGTATTGGCGTTAAAGGATTCTTAATCTCATGAGCAAGTTTTCTAGCAACAGTTTCCCAGGCTTCATATCTTTCAGTGACTAGAAGTTTGTCTTGCTGTCTTTTTAATCTTGTTATCATGTTATTAAAATTTAAATTTAATTTTTTGAACTCTTCATCAGCTTCTATGTTAGGTACTTTTGCATCTAATTCACCTTTACTAATGTTTTCAGATGCACTGATCAAATTTATAATTGGTTTTGTTAATCTTCTTGCAAATGTTATTGCGACCGCAGTGGATAGAAAAAGTAATAATGTGACTACAATTATGTAAATGATAGCAAATGTAAGTTTAATACCTGTTTGACTATTTTCCACTGAATAATAAAAATCAACTGCTTTTTCAGTTTCATTTAAATATTTTAGTATATCTGGATCGATATCCCTCGAGATATAAAGATATGTATCAATAAATGAGTTTAATTTTATCATTGCGGAAGTTTTGTTTTCAAAATTATTTGGAATAATAACTGGTGCCCCTTTTAATGCTTCATCGAAAGTTTCCTCACCTGGAAAAAAAAAATCACTTGATGTTATACCAGTTTCAGATAATAAAATATTACCTGCGCTATCAATTAAATAAATATCGTCGATTTTTCTTAAAATTTTTTCAGCTCCTACAACTCTTAAAAATTGTTTAGGATTAGAATAATAAAAATTTGAAGCCCTATTTAAACCAACGCTCATTAAAATTACATCAGATTTAACATTTTTTTTACTCTCTTCTAAATAGTTTCTAGCAACATCATTTGAATTATTTACCGCTTGAGTAATTTGATCATCAAAATATTTTTGTAAACCGAAATTAAATATCACAAGAGAGAAAACTGCTACTATTAATGAAGGTATTAATGTAAATATTGAAAAAAGTGATACATATTTTAAATTTGTTTGTGAACCAGATTTGTTATTTTTACCTGCACTGTAGAATCTAAAAAAATTTCTAAATATTAAATAAAAAAAAATTAATAACAAAAATATATCTAGAGAAAGCAAAACTAATATATTTTGCTCAGTAAGAGGTACAAACCCTTCATTGATAAATGTTAGAAATGTTAATATACCTAGAAAAATGCAGGTAAAAGAGGATAAAATAATCCAATTAAAATTTTTAATTATCTTAAACATATAGTTAATAATTTATATAAATATAATATAAGTTTATACCATGAGTTTCAGTTTAATCATTCTTGCTGGAGGTAATAGCCATAGATTTAGGTCTAATATAGGCAAACCATATCAAAAAATTGCTGGCAAATCATTAATTGAAATAAACGTAGATAAAGCAAGAAAAATTAAAGCAATTAAAAAGGTGGTTCTTGTTTATAATAGAAAAGACTTTAAAAGAGTCAAATCACTGAAATTAAAAAATATTAAACTAATTATAGGCGGGAAAAATAGACAACAATCTGCTTTTAATGCATTGAAATATTTAATTAAAAATAAAGGCGCTACAAAAGTATTGATACACGACGTGGCACGACCAAATTTTACACTTAAATTACTTAATTCAATTGTTAAAAAAATGAAAAGTGCAAGAGCTGTTATCCCAAAAATAAATATAAACGATGCAGTAAAGCAGAAAATTGACTCGAGTTTAAGTGAATATATTTTAGGAAAAAAAAGAGATAGTTTATTTTTAACTCAAACACCACAAGCGTTTAATCTTAAGGAAATCTATCACTTGCACAGAACAAACGGTGCTAAGTACAAAGATGATGATATCTCTCTTTATATGGATTTGAATAAGGTTAAATTTATTGAAGGTGAAAAAAATAACTTTAAAATTACAGACTTGTCAGATTTTGAAAATTTAAAAAATATCTATAGATCAAAACAAAGTGTTGGTATTGGTTTTGATGTTCACAGGCTAGCACCTAAAAGAAAACTTTACTTAGCGGGACTTAAAATTAAATCAAAACTAGGGACGCTTGGTCATTCAGATGGAGATCCTGTTCTTCATGCAATAACTGACGCTATATTAGGTGCATGTCAAATGGGTGATATTGGGAGTATGTTTTCAGATAAAAATAAAAAATTCAAAAATATAAGATCAAATATCTTGTTAAAAAAAGTTTTAGATCAAATAAAATTTAAAGGTTATTTGCTTAATAATATAGATATAAATATAATTACTCAAACACCTAAAATTAAAAATCTTAAAAATAAAATGATTGAAAATATTGCTGAGCTGTGTGAAATTTCAAAAGACAAAATAAACATTAAAGGTAAAACCACTGAAAAATTAGGTGTTATCGGAAAAGAAAAAGCTATAGCATGTGAAGTCATAGCGTCAGTAGTAAAATATGATTAAAACTTTTAATTATTTATTTGTTACTTTTTTTGGGATAGGAACAATAAGATTTGCTCCTGGAACAATTACTTCTTTAATTACAACTGTTCTCCTTTTCAGTTTATTTCATGTATTAAATTTTTCTAATAATGTAATTTTATTATTTCTAATTTTAGTTTTTTTATATTCTTTTTACGCTGTAGCTGAGTATATAAAAGAAAATGAAAATAAGGATCCCAAGGAAGTTGTTATAGATGAAGTTATAGGCCAGTCTGTTCCAATTTATTTATTTGAGATAGCACATGGTACAGAAAAAAACTTTCAGGAATCAATACTTTTTTACATTTATATTTTTGTATTGTTTAGGTTTTTTGACATTAAAAAACCATTTCCAGTCAATATTTTTGATAAAAATTATAAAAATAGTTTTGGTGTAATTATTGATGATGTTATTGCAGGATTATACGTTGTTTTAACCCTTATTGTTTTCATGATTATCAAGTCGAGGTTCTTTGTATGAGTTTAAATAAAAAAGTAGTTTCAATTCTTAGAAAGAAAAAATTTAAGTTAGCAATAGCTGAGTCTTGCACTGGAGGACTGCTTTCAAGTTCAATTGCCTCCGTAAGTGGTGCTTCAAAAGTATTTTCAATGGGTTTTGTTACTTACTCTAATCAAGCTAAAATAAATATCTTAAAAGTACCAAAAAAAATTATTCAAAAGCATGGTGCAGTTAGTGTCCAATGCTGCTTGTTTATGGTTAATAATTTGAGCAAAATTAGTAAAAGTAAGCTTTGTATTTCTGTAACTGGTATAGCTGGTCCTAATGGTGGGTCAAAGCAAAAACCAGTTGGGTTAGTATATATTGGTTTTAAGAAAGATAAAATTGTTAAAGTAAATAGATATGTCTTTAAAAATCGAGGAAGAAATTACATTCAAAAAGCAACGGTAAATAAAGCTTTAAAATTAATTCATAATTTTCTCTAATACTTGAGCTGCTAAAATATTTACTAAAAAGAATATTACTATCACGTCAATATAAAGTAAAAAAACTAATCTATTTCTAAATCTTCTTCTTCTAAGAATTTTTGGTTTATCAGGATTAAAATCCTCTTTCTTATTTGGTTTGAAATCGTAAGAAAATTTCCAATAATTTGTATCTGTTTCGTTCGGATCTCCCGTATTGAAATATTTAATATACTCTACTAAGTACCACCAAAAAACCAAAAAAATTATTATTAGAGATATAGTGCCGAACATTACTTGTATAATTCTAAAGCCCTTTTTTCAAAAGCATTTGCAATTTTGTTCAAACCAAAATTAAAGGATCTTTTCATTATCGCATTTAACAAATTATTTTTTAATTCAAAATCAATATCAAATTCAAGTTGTGTAGAATTATTAATTTCTTTAAATTTCCATTCATTTTTCAAATGAGTGAGAGGTCCTTCAATATTTGTGACTAAAATTTTATCTTTTTCTTTATAATAATGAACTAAGCTTGTATAAGTTTCATTAATAATACTTTTACCAACTTTTAAATCAGCTTTTATCTCAATCAAATCACTGCTTTCTTTTCTTGTATAAACTTTACCATTTAAACACCAGGGAACAAACTCTGGATATTTTTCAATATCAAGAACCATTTCAATTAGTTGTTTTTTTTTACAGGGAATAATTTTTTTTATTGATGCGGATGACATTCAAGCTGTTTATTTCTTGCGTCCTGTAGTTTTTTAAAATCTTCATCAGCATGATAAGAAGATCTTGTTAAAGGTGTCGAAGACACTAGTAAAAAACCTTTTGTCTTTGCAATCATCTCAAGTTCTTTAAATTCCTCTGGTGTATAATATCGATGTAGTGGATGGTGTTTCGGTGAAGGTTGTAAATATTGACCGATAGTAATAAAATCTACTTCGGCGGATCTTAAATCATCCATAACTTGAATAACCTCATTTTTATTTTCCCCTAAACCAACCATTATTCCGGATTTAGTGAAAATTTTATTATTAAATCTTTTTGCGTTTTTTAATAATTCTAAAGATGCAAAATAGCGAGCACCAGGCCTTACAGTAGTATAAAGTCTTGGAACAGTTTCAATATTATGATTAAAAACATCTAAATCAGCCTCCAAAATTTTCTTATATGAATCTCCTTTCCTTAAAAAGTCTGGTGTTAAAACTTCAATAGACGTTTTAGGATTTTTATTTCTAGTAGCCTCGACAACTTTAAAAAAGTGCTCTGATCCTCCATCTTTTAAATCATCTCTATCAACAGATGTGATTACTACATGTTTCAAATTTAAACTTTTGACTGCATTAGCAATTTTTAAAGGTTCAAAAATATCAAGAGCTTTTGGCTTTCCAGTTTTCACGTCACAAAAAGCACAAGCTCTAGTACAAGTATCTCCCATAATCATAAAAGTGGCATGTTTTTTACTCCAGCATTCAGTAATATTTGGGCAATTGGCCTCCTGACAAACAGTTACTAAATTGTTTTGGTTAACAATTTGTTTTGTTTGAAAGAAAATCTGAGAGTTAAAAATTTTTGATCTGATCCATTCTGGCTTTCTTTTAATAGGATTAGAAGGTTTGTTAACTTTTTCTGGATGTCTTTTATCTCTATCTATCATTTTAGTTTTATAATTATTTCTTCTTTTTTTCCAAATTTTAATTTTTCTCTAAATAATGTTTCTACGTAATCAAAGTTTAGGTTAGTTGATAAAAGTTTATTTTTTTTTTCAAATTCATTTAATTTTTCAGTTAATATCTTTTCTTTTTCGATTAAATTTTTTTGTTTTTTTTCTTTCTCATAATACGAGATTAATCCTCTTTCACCACCAATCATATTTGTAGCAATATATAAGGTTAAGAAAATGTTTAATAGCAAGAATTTCTTTTTAATAAAAAAGTTAAAAAGTCTCATGTTTAAATTTTAGCCATTTTTGATTGATTTCCAAGCTTCTCTTCGATTCTCAAAAGCCTATTATATTTAGCAACCCTCTCTGATCTAGCTAAAGATCCTGTTTTAATTTGAGAAGAATTAGTCGCAACTGCCAAATCAGCTATAAAAGTGTCTTCTGAGTCGCCAGATCTATGGGAGATTATGGTTTTAAAATTGTTATCTTTAGCAAGTTTTATTGTTTCAAGTGTTTCACTTACAGTGCCTATCTGATTTGGTTTGATTAGAATAGTGTTAGCACATTTTTCTTTAATTCCTTTTTCTAATCTTTTTTTATTTGTAACAAATAAATCATCCCCAACAATTTGAGTTTTTGTTTTTTGAGTTAAATTTTTCCAATTATGCCAATCATCTTCTGGGAACGGATCTTCAATCGATTTTATCGGATATTTTTTTTCTAGATCTAGAAAGTATTGAACATTTTTCGGAACTTTAAGTTCATTTGCTGCTACATCTAAACAAATTGATACGTCCTTACCTGGCTTAAATCCTGATGTTGATATTGAATTTATAATAATTTCTATAGCCTCCTCATCGGATCCTAGAGATGGCGCAAATCCACCCTCGTCACCTACGCTTGTAGAAATCTTTTTACTTTCTAAATATTTTTTTAAATTTTGTATAACTAGAAAGGACATTTGCATACATTCTTTAAAATTTTTTGCTCCATCCGGTCTAATCATAAACTCTTGAATTTCTAATGAATTATTAGCATGAGCGCCACCATTAATGATATTCATTAAAGGATAAGGCATACATAAAGTTTTATTTTCACTTTTAATGTACTCATATATCTCTTTTTTTGAGAATTTTGCGGCAGCTTTTAAATTTGCAATTGAAACTGCTAAAATAGAATTTGCACCTAAGTTTGATTTATTTTCCGTGCCATCTAAACTTAATAATATCTTATCTATTTCACTTTGATTTGTTGACTCTTTATTTTGAAGCGCTTTAGAAATTTTATTATTAATGTTATTTACAGCATCAAAGACACTTTTATTTAAATAATCATTGTTTTTGTCTCTAAGTTCATGAGCTTCATAACGACCTGTTGAAGCCCCCGATGGCACTATTGAAGTTTCAATTGTCTCATCTTGCAAAATAATCTCGGCCTCAACTGTTGGGTTGCCTCTGCTATCAAAGACTTGTCTGCCTTTTACACTTTTAATTTTTGACATTTTATTTAACTAATTTATCGATTTCAGTTAATTTTTTTAACAAACCTTTTAATTCATTAAGTGGGACCATATTAGGTCCATCTGATGGAGCATTATCTGGATCGTCATGAGTTTCTATAAATATTGCACCAACTCCAACTGCAATTGCAGCTCTGGCTAAATGAGGAACAAATTCTCTTTGACCTCCACTTTTTTCACCCATCCCCCCCGGTTGTTGAACTGAATGCGTTGCATCAAAAATAATTGGAAAACCAAATTTCGACATTATGGGTAAGGCTCTCATATCTGAAACAAGTGTGTTATATCCAAAACTTGCTCCTCTCTCTGTTATGAGAATATTTTTATTTCCTGAATCTTCTATCTTTTTTATAACATTTGCCATATCCCAGGGGGCTAAGAATTGTCCCTTTTTAACATTAATTATTTTTCCCGTTTTTGCTGCAGCTATTAACAGATCAGTTTGTCTACATAAAAATGCAGGAATTTGTAAAACATCTACATGATTTGCTACAACTGAACATTGCTCAGTTGTGTGGATATCAGTTAAAACTGGCACACCTACTTCTTTTCTTAGTTTGTCGAAAATAGGTAAAGATTTATCTAATCCTAAACCTCTTTTTCCTTTTAAACTTGTTCTATTGGCTTTATCAAAAGATGTCTTATAAATAAGATTAATACCCAAGCCACTTGTAATTTTTTTTAATTCAGTAGAAATTTTCATTGCATGTGTCTCGCTTTCAAGCTGACATGGGCCGGCTATCAAAGTGAAAGGTTTATCATTTCCAATTTCAAAATTATTACATTTTACTTTATGATTTTTCATCTTCTTGAATAAGTTTTCGCTGCCTTTATAAAGGACGAGAATAATGGATGCGGAGTTAAAGGTCTAGATTTAAATTCAGGATGAAACTGAACTCCAATGAACCATGGGTGATCATTTAATTCAATTATTTCTGGTAATTTATTGTCCGGAGATAGACCTGAAAAAATCATACCTTTATCCTCAAATTTACCTTTATAATTAATATTAACTTCATATCTGTGACGATGTCTTTCATTTATTTTCAAAGAATTATATATTTTGCTAACCTTTGTGTCTTTTTTAAGTCTAGCTTCATAACTACCTAAACGCATAGTCCCACCCAAATTTTTGTCAGTACCTTTCATTAATTTTCCATCTTTTGTCCACTCACTCATCAAGCCAACAACAGAAGCTTTGGAAGGACCAAATTCACTAGAGGTTGCATCTTTAATATTTAACTTATTTCTTGCAAATTCAATTACTGCCATTTGCATTCCAAAACATATGCCTAAAAATGGAATATTATTTTTTCTTGCAAAATAAATTGCTGCTATTTTTCCTTCAGTACCCCTTTTACCAAAACCACCCGGTATGAGAATTCCTGATACATCTTTTAATTTATCTTTAATTTCACCTGATTTAAGTTTGTCGGATTCTATTCTTATCAAATTAACTTTTAAATTATTATCAATACCTCCATGTGTTAAGGCTTCATCCAAAGATTTATAAGCATCTTTTAGCTCAACGTACTTACCAATAATTGCTATATTTACAGTATTCTTAGTATTAAGAACCAATTTAGTAATTTTTTTCCAAGGGTTCAAATTTACTTTCTTTTTTGATTTAATCTTGAAAAACTTAAGAACCCTTTCATCTAATTTTTCTTTATTAAAACTAATCGGCGCTTCATAAATAGTTTTTACATCAACAGTTTCTATAACGTCTTCAATAGATACATTGCAAAAAAGTGAAATCTTTTTTCTTTGATCTAATGGGATCGACATCTCAGATCTACAAATTATTATATCAGGTTGAATACCAATACTTCTTAACTCTTTAACAGAATGTTGAGTTGGTTTAGTTTTAATTTCATCTGAAGCTTTCATATATGGAACTAAAGTCAGATGAATAAATAAAGTATTTTTTCTTCCTATTTCATTTGAAAACTGTCTTATAGCTTCTAAAAAAGGAAGGCTTTCAATGTCGCCGACTGTTCCTCCGATTTCACATATTACAAAATCCTCTTTTGCAACATCATTTTTAATAAATTCTTTTATCCTATTAGTAATGTGTGGAATTACCTGAACAGTTTTACCTAAATATTTACCTTGACGTTCTCTTTTGAGAACATCATTGTATATTTTTCCTGTTGTAATGTTATCTGATTTTTTGGCTGATATTCCTGAAAATCTTTCGTAGTGGCCTAGATCTAGATCTGTTTCTGCTCCATCATCAGTTACATATACTTCACCATGTTGAAATGGACTCATTGTTCCCGGGTCAACGTTTAAATAGGGATCTAGTTTTCTTATTCTAACTTTGTATCCTCTAGACTGAAGTAAATAAGCTAATGAAGCAGATGATAAGCCTTTTCCCAGAGATGAGACCACGCCGCCAGTAACGAAAATATATCGCGCCATGGAAGTATGTTATACTTGATAATTGTGTTAAAAAAAAGTTTTTATTTATTAGACTCTGGTATTTGAGGTAGATCTGAATCTTTGTTTTCCTCGAGCTCTAAAACTGATTGGGTCTTACGAATTTCATCTCTATTAATAGCTACTAGTGCAATACTACAAATTATAAACAATGAAGCGATTATAGTTGTTAGTTTTGTTAAAAAAGTGCCAACTGATCTTGAAGACGTGAAATTATCCTGTGAAACACCAAGTCCAAGGGCTCCACCTTCAGATCTTTGTAATAAAACTACAACAACTAAAATAATTGCTAGAATAATATTTATTACAACAAGTATGTTTTCCATGATGCTTATCTATAGTAATTCTTTATTATATCAATAAATTTTTTTGAAGATTTTGATGCTCCTCCTATAAGAAAACCGTCAATTTGCTTGATTTCTCTAAACATTCCTATGTTGCTTCCATCAACCGATCCGCCATACAAAACTTCAGGGCTTTTGCTTTTAAAAATTTTTTTTAATACTTTCTTAATGTGTTCGATTGTTTTACTTAATTCTTTAAATGTAGGAATTTTACCAGTTCCTATAGCCCAAATTGGTTCATAAGCAACAACAATATTATTTTTGTTAAATTTTTTTTCTAATACTTTAGTCAATTGTCTTGTTAAAACACTGAATGTTTTTTTGTTATTTTTTTGAATTTTATTTTCCCCAATACAAAAAACAACTTTTAAATTATTTTTTAAAGCAAATTTTACTTTATTGTTAAGAATAATATCTGTGTCACCTTCATTTCTATTATCTGAATGTCCTACTAGGGTATATTTAGCACCAACACTCTTTAACATATAGGAACTAACTGCAGCTGTATTAGAAGAATATTGATCTAATTGATAACAGTTTTGTGAACCTATATTTATTTTTTTATTTCTAAAGTGTCTAGAGTACGTCTCGATTAGTGTATATGGAGGTGTAATAACAACCTTATATTTATTTTTATTTTTATCCTTTGAATAGAATGAGTTTATTCTATTTAAAATATTAATAGACTTAGGAATTCCAAACATTTTCCAATTTCCAATAAAATATTTCATGATATTTTTATATTGAGTTTGATCTATTCGAATTAATAATTTATTAATTGTTTAAAATAATTATATGATAAATTCAATAAAAAAATATTCTAAGACCTTCCTTTTTAAAGTTCTAGTAGGAATAATAATACTCCCATTTTTATTTTGGGGAATGGGGGATGTATTTAGCGGAGGAAGCCAAAATGTAGTTGCAAAAATTGACTCTGAAAAGGTAAGTACTAGGGATTTTGTAAATTATTTAAATGTTTTAAATTTAAACGACCAAGAACGTAAAGATCTTCCAAAAACAGATTTAATAAATAGAATTTTGTCTGATTATATTGGTAAAAAAGTTCTTATACAGGAACTAGAAGGTTTAAATGTTATTCTTGAAGATAGATCTTTAAAAGAAATAATTATTAATGATAAAACATTTTTTAAAGATAATAAATTTTCTAGAACAGAATATGAAAAATTTTTGATTTCAAATAGTTTAAGCGCACCTCTTTTCGAGACAAATGTTGCAGAACAAGAAAAAAAAAGACAGTTATTAAGTTATTTATCTGGTGGAGTTGAAATTCCTAATTTTCTTGTCCAATACGAATACAATAAAGAAAATCAAACAAAAAAAATAGAATTTATTAATTTAAAAAAATTTTACGATAAACCTATTCCTGAAAAAAAAATTAAAGATATTTATGAAAAAAACAAAAGTTTTTATACCGAAATATTAAAAGATTTTAAATATACTGAATTAACCCCAACAAACATAGTAGGTGAAAAAGAATATAGCGAAAACTTTTTTAATAAAATTAATCAAATTGAAAATAAAATTTTAGATGGCATAAGGTTTGATGAGATTACCACAAATTACAATTTAGAATCTAATACTACTGGATTAATAAACAACAAAGGTAATTCTAAAATAAGTAAAAATCTTGCTCAAGCAATGTTTGTGCTTAAAGAAGAAAATACATCTGAGTTTATTAATTTAGATAAAAAGTATTATTTAGTTGAAATGACAAAAGTTTTTAAAAATCAAAAAGATATAAACAACAAAGAAGTTAGAGATGCTAT
>CACMTV010000006.1 GCA_902616675.1 uncultured Pelagibacteraceae bacterium
ATCTTAATTCTAATATTGCTATTACTTGTTCTTTTGATAACGAATAAGACTGTATATTTTTTTTCTTTTCAATAATTGAAATTAACCTCGAACTTTTTTTGATTTTCCATTTTTTACCAAGTAGATTTTTTTTGCTAAATTATAATGTTGCTTAGCTAAGATTGCTGTTGGTGCCATTAAAGAAGTTTGAAAACCAGTTTCAAGCACATTAGCTGAGGTAATCAATGAAACTATAGTTTTACCTGAGCCAACATCCCCTTGTAATATTCTAAACATTTTTTTATCTGACTTTAAATCTTTATTTATTTCGTTGATGGCTTCTTCTTGACCTTTGGTTAATTTATAGTTTAAATTATAATATAGAAGAAACTATTCAAAAAGAGTCAGTTGTAATAAATATAACAAACAAAGGTTACATTAAACGTAGTCCTCTTACATCATTAAAGGCACAAAAAAGAGGTGGAAAAGGAAAAACCGGAATAACAACTAGAGAAGAAGATTTTGTTGTTCAAATTTTTACAGCCAATACTCACACACCGATGCTTTTTTTTTCAACACAAGGACTAGTTTATAAAATCAAAGCTTATAAAATTCCAGAAGGTACTTCAGCATCAAAAGGAAAGTCTATCTTTAATATTTTACCATTAAAAAACCATCATTCCATAAGTTCTATTATGCCTTTACCTGAAGATGAAAATGAGTGGAAAAATCTTAAAATAATTTTTGTTACATCTAAAGGGAATATTAGAAAAAACTCTTTAGAAGATTTTATAAATATCAATGCTTCAGGTAAAATAGCAATGAAATTATCTGATGATGATAAAATAATTGGTGTGAAAATTTGTAAAGAAGATCAAGATATATTGCTAAGCACTAAATATGGCAAATGCATTCGATTTATGTCAAAAAAATTAAGATTATTTAAGGGAAGATCTTCAAAAGGTATAAGAGGAATGCAGTTGGCTGATGGAGATGAAATAATTTCATTATCCATATTAGATAATAGCAAAATTGATAGTAAAAAAATCAACAATGACTCAAAAATAAAAAAAGGTTTAGAAAAATATATTTTGTCAGTATCAGAAAATGGTTATGGAAAAAGATCTTCTTATTTCGATTACCGAGTAACAAATCGAGGAGGAAAAGGAATTATTGGTATTATAAATTCATCAAGAAACGGTAATATTGCTTGTAGTTTAGTCGTTGGAGAAGAAGATGAAATTATATTATCAACGGATAAAGGTGGCATAATGAGATGTGCTGTTAAGGAGATCAGAGTGGCTGGAAGAAACACGCAAGGCGTAAGAATTAAAAAGTTAAAGGGTGAAGAAAAGGTTGTCTCAGTTATTAAAATAGATGATAATATACAATAATGAGGACTACTGCGATTTACCCTGGAACTTTTGATCCAATTACCGTTGGTCACATAGATGTAATAAAAAAATCCCTTACAATCTTCGATAGAGTTGTAGTTGCTGCGGCTGAAAATATTAATAAAGATTATCTTTTTTCTATTGATGAAAGAGTTGAAATAATTAAACACTCACTATTTAAAGATTTGAAACTAAATAAAAATAAAATTTTAGTTGTTCCTTTTAACACTTTAACGATAAAACTTTGTAAACAATATAAAGCAAATGTAATAATAAGAGGGTTAAGAGCCGTGTCAGATTTTGAATATGAATTCCAATTAGCAGGAATGAACAAAAAACTAAATGAAAAAATAGAAACTATTTTTATGATGTCAGATGTTGAAAAACAAATAATATCTTCTAAATTTGTTAAAGAAATAGCTAAATTGGGTGGAAAAATAGATAAATTTTTAACAAAGTCTGTAGTAAAAAGATTGAAAAATAAATTATAATGAAAAAATTATATATAATTTTATTTATCTTTTATTTTATTTTTAACAAATTATACTCGGAGGATATTATGATAATGAAACTTAAAGATGGAGAAGTAGAATTAGAGCTTTATTCAGACGTAGCTCCAAATCATGTAAATAGATTCAAAGATCTTGCTAAAAAAGGTCTTTATGATGGTGTTGTTTTCCATAGAGTAATAGAAGGGTTTATGGCTCAAAGCGGAGATGTAAAATTTGGAAATTCTAACTCTAAAGATTTTAATTTATCTTTAGCTGGGACTGGTGGTTCGGATATGCCTGATTTAAAATCGGAATTTTCCGACATACCACATGACAGAGGTGTTTTATCTGCCGCAAGATCTTCTGACCCTAATAGTGCTAATAGCCAATTCTTTATTTGTTTTCAACCAGCTCCACATTTAGACAGACAGTACACTGTTTTTGGAAAAGTTATAAAAGGAATGGAATTTATAGATAAAATTAAAAAAGGAGAGGGGCCGAATGGCTCTGTTAAGAGCCCAGACAAAATCATTAGTTTAAAGTTAAAATAACTTTAGATGAAAAAAAAAGAGTTTTCTTTTAGTTTAATTACGAAATTTAAAAATGCTAGGCTAGGAAAAATAAAAACTCCTAGAGGAAATATAGATACACCTGCATTTATGCCTGTAGGAACGCTTGGTACAGTTAAAGGTTTATTTGTAGAAGATGTTAAAAAAACAGGTGCACAAATTATTTTAGGTAATACTTATCACTTGATGTTAAGACCCGGACCTAATGTATTAGAAAATTTTGGTGGTTTGCATAATTTTATGAATTGGGACAAACCAATTCTAACAGATTCAGGTGGTTTTCAAATAATGTCATTATCGAAGCTTAACAAAATCGATAAAGATATCGGTGCTACTTTTAGATCACATATTGACGGAAAAAAAATAATATTAAGTCCTGAAAAAAGTATAAAAATACAAAAATCAATAAATTCCGATATATTGATGGTTTTAGATGAGTGTCCTAAATTAACTAGAGATCGAGATAAATTAAAAAGAGCGATTGATATATCAACAAATTGGGCAAAAAGATCAAAAGTAGAATTTGGGAATAACAAAAAAAAGGCATTGTTTGGCATTATACAAGGTGGATTACATAAAGATTTGCGAAAAGAGAGTTTACAAAGACTTATCGAAATTAATTTTAATGGTTATGCTATCGGAGGTTTGGCTGTGGGTGAAAGTCAAGCCGAAATGTTTGAAACGGTTAAAAATATAGCTCACGATATGCCTGAAAATAAACCTAGGTATTTAATGGGTGTTGGAACGCCTGCAGATATACTAGGAGCTGTAAATGAAGGTGTAGATATGTTTGATTGTGTAATGCCTACCAGATCTGGAAGAACAGGTCTAGCTTTTACATGGCAAGGCAAAATAAACCTTAAAAACTCCATTTATAAAAATGATAAATCCCCTCTGGATGAAAAGTGCTTTTTAAGAAACTTAAATTTATACTCTAAAAGTTATTTAAACCATCTAATTAAAACAAACGAATTATTAGCTTCAATGCTAATTTCCTTGCACAATGTTTATTTTTATCAACAATTTATGCATGAAATAAGAAAAAGTATTAAGAGTCGCACTTTCAATAAATTTTATAACAAATATATCAAATTATTTAATTAATTAATTACGTTGAATTTTGAACAATTTATATGTAAAAGAAATTTCTTTGGGCCCTTAGCTCAGTTGGTAGAGCACCTCCCTTTTAAGGAGGGTGTCGATGGTTCGAGTCCATCAGGGCTCACCAAATCAACTTTACGTTGATATTGGTGGATACTCAATCATTACTTCTTTAACCCAATTTTCTAAATTTTCAATTCTTTTTTTACTCGATGGATGAGTACTTAAAAAAACAGGAGGTTCTTTACCTTTATTTTTTTTTGCCATTCTTTCCCACAATTTAACAGACTCCCTAATATCATAACCAGCTAATGAAGAAAAAATTAATCCCAAATAATCCGCTTCTGTTTCTTGTTTTCTACCGAAAGGATTCATTATTCCTAACTGAAAAATGTCTAAACCTGTATTTTGACCAACTGTATTACGAGTTCTATTAATCGCTCCACCCAAAAAAACATCAGCGACCTGCGTTCCTATGTTTATAGTCATAGCTTGACTAGCCCGCTCAACAGAATGCCTTGCTACAGCATGTGCTATTTCATGGCCCATTACTATCGAAAGAGCATCAGTGTTTTTGGTCACTTTTAATAAACCAGTGTAAACTGCAATTTTACCACCTGGCATACACCAAGCATTAACAACTTTATCGTTATCAACAAGAACATAGTCCCAACCAAATGTTGAAGTTGGATCTTTTTTACCTTTTTTAGTAAAAAAAGCCGTCACAGATTTCTCTATTTTTTTTCCAATTTTTTTTATTTCATTTAGCTGGTTCCCTTTTGTAATTAATTTTGCTTTAGTCTTAAATTGAGCATATGCTTGTGCAGCCTGACGATTAATAGTTGATTCAGGAATTAGGCTAAGTTGTTTTCTTTCAGTAATTGGAACAGTAGAACAAGACGGCATTAATAAAGAACAACAACCACATCCAAATAAGCCAAGAAATTTTCTTCTATTTATGTTATATTTCATTAGATTCATGATTTTAAATAATAAATTATTAATTGCAATTTTTATATTAATATTAATTTTCATTGTATATTCAAGTTATAGTTAATGACTGAAAAACGAAAAAAAGGTTCAATTTTATCAAGGCTTAGAAATTATTTCTTTGCAGGGGCAGTAGTGCTCATACCTATTGGCATAACTTTATATTTGTCTCTGTTTATTATCAAAGTTTCCACAAAACTACTTCCAAAAGAGTTAAATCCAAATAGTTATCTAAATTTTGAAATACCTGGAATTGAAATCATAATAGCTATTTTTTTAATTACTTTTATAGGGTGGTTATCCTTATCTTTTTTAGGGAAGAAAATATTTGAACTTATTAATAGAATTTTAAAAAGAATACCTATCCTAAGGACTATTTATTCAGCAATAAATCAAATGACTGAAAGTTTAACCAAAAGTGATAATAAACAAAAAAGTGTAGTTTTACTTGAGTATCCTAAAAAAGATGTTTGGGCTGTAGGGTTCGCGACAAAAGAAAATAAAGGTATTATTAATGATAAAATTGGAAACGAACTTGTTAATGTTTTTGTTCCTACAACTCCAAACCCGACTAGTGGATTCCTATTAATGGTCCCAAAAAAAAATCTAATTTTTTTAGATATAAGTTTTGAACAGGCATCGAAATTTATTGTGTCTGCTGGAACCTCTGATATTGATTAATCATTTTTAGAATAAATAATTTCAGCTTTATCATATAATTTAATAAGAAAATCAAATTTTTCTAGATTATCATTTTCTATTTTTTCAAGATAGTTTTCAGCATAAACAAAAAGATCAGCATGATTAATAGGATCTGCTATTTTAAAAAATTTATCTCCACTTTGTTGAAAACCTATTATATCACCAAAACCTCTCATTTTCATATCTTCTTCAGCTATTAAGAAACCATCACTCGATTTTTTTAAAATTTTAATTCTTTGAATACTATTTTTTGAAAGATTATCTTTAAATAGTAAAATACATTTACCTTGTCTAGATCCTCTACCAACTCTACCACGTAACTGATGTAACTGAGCTAGACCAAATTTATTCGCGTTTTCAATAATTATTAAATTTGCATCGGGAAAATCGATTCCTACCTCTATGACTGTAGTTGAAACTAATATTTTTGTTTTTTTTTGTAAAAATTTTTCAAGTATCAGATCTTTTTCATCTTGCTTAAGTTCTCCATGTAAAATACTCGTTTGAGAGGGGAATTTTTTTTTAAGCCATTCATATCTTTTTGTAACTGAAGAGTAATCCAAAATTTGTGAATCATTTATTAATGGACAAACCCAAAATACTTGATTGTTATCTGATAAATCTTTTTTAATAATCTTTACCAATTCGTCAATTTTCTTTTCTGGTTTTGAATAAGTTAATATTGGTAATCTGTTTTTTGGCTTTTCTAATAGTCTTGATACATCCATGTCTCCATAAATTGTTAACATCATAGTTCGTGGTATTGGTGTAGCTGACATTAATAAAACATCACAATTTTTTCCTCCTTTTTCCGCAAGTGACATTCTTTGTTTAACTCCAAATTTGTGTTGTTCATCAATTATAATGTAACCCAAGTTTTTAAATTCAATTTTTTTTTGAAATAATGCATGAGTTCCAATCAGCAAATCAATTTTTCCCTTCTTTAACTCTGCAAGTATTTTTTTTCTAGTTTTGTAATCAGTTTTTCCTGTTAAAAGTTCAATTTTAATTTTAGTTTTTTCAAATATTTTTTTTGCTAAATTATAATGTTGCTTAGCTAAGATTGCTGTTGGTGCCATTAAAGAAGTTTGAAAACCAGTTTCAAGCACATTAGCTGAGGTAATCAATGAAACTATAGTTTTACCTGAGCCAACATCCCCTTGTAATATTCTAAACATTTTTTTATCTGACTTTAAATCTTTATTTATTTCGTTGATGGCTTCTTCTTGACCTTTGGTTAATTTATAGTTTAAATTTTCTACTATATGTTTGGCAATTAAGTTATCAAAGATCTTATTTTTTTTATTTGTTTCTTTAAATCTTTTTCTATTTTTAGACAAAACCATTAAATTAGACATAATTTCATCTAAGGCTAACCGCCGTCGATACTTATTATTTAAATCATTATCAATTTCATAACTATGAAGTTTTAAAATGGACTCTTTCCAAGACTTAAAATTAAATTTCTTTAATGTATCATTGTCATACCATTCATCTAAATCAGGAAGATTCATAATAACTTTTTCAATTATTTTTCTGTAAGATTTTTCATTTAAACCCTCAGTTAAAGAATATTTTGGAATTTTTTTTTTTACATAGTCAATTTTATTAATTGATGTGATATAATCAGGATTAGTAATTTGATAACTATTTTTATAATAATTAACCTTACCACTTAACAATACCCATTTATTTAATGGCAACACTGCTTTAATATAATTTTCTCGACTATTAAAAAAAACTATATCAATTTTACCAAAGTCATCTTCACAGATGACTTTATTTGGTAAATTTCTTATTCTAGGAAAATTATGCCTTTTAACCCTTACCTTTATTGTTTGTATTTTTCCAGGCTCCAGTTTATCAAGAGTAACCATATCAGATCGATCAGTGGAGGAGTACGGCAAATGCCAAAGTAAGTCATTAATTTTTTCTATCCGTTTATTTTTTAAATATTTACTTAGTTTTGGTCCAACTCCTTTTAAAAAAGATATATTCTTGAAAAGATCATCTTTGTTTTTAAATATTGTCATAGATAATATATAATACATAAATTAAATGAATGAATTAGAAACTTTAAAAAAAAAAATAATTTACAGAGCAAATTATCGCGGTACAAAAGAGATGGACCTATTGCTTAGTAAATTTGTTGATAAATATATTAATACTTTTTCAAAAAACGAGCTTGGAGAACTTTTTGAATTTTTAAATTTAGAGGATGAAATAATATATAATTTTTATAATTATAAAAAACTGGACAAAAAATTTAAAAAAAATAAAATTTTCGAACTTTTTGTAAAATTTAAAATTTAATGGCGGAGAGGGTGGGATTCGAACCCACGAACGAGTTGCCCCGTTGCTGGTTTTCAAGACCAGTGCTTTCAACCGCTCAGCCACCTCTCCTTAATGTGAAACGTAACAAACTAATACTATTATTAAGAAAAAATAACAATAATCTTATTTGTTTTACAAATACTAGTTAAAATAAATTATTTATGATAATTAACAAAATGGCTAAATTCTTTATTAAATTAATTTTATTATCTCAGCTCTTGTTATTTGCCAGTCAACTTAAAGCTTCAGATGAAAGCTTTAATAACTGGTTAGATAATTTTAAAAACCTTGCTCAAAGTGAAGGAGTATCGAAAAATACAATTAATGAGGTACTTACTAATGTCAGATTTTTACCTAAGGTAATTGAGTATGATAGATATCAACCTGAGTTTTATGAAGATACCCACACCTATATAAGTAAAAGAACAAGTAATAATAAAGTCAAAAAAGGTTTAATATTATATTCAAAAGAAAAAAAATTAATTAATAAAATTGAAAACAAATTTTTAGTAGAAAAAGAATTACTTTTAGCTTTAATGGGAATAGAAACAAATTTTGGAAAATATCTTGGAAAAATGGATATTATTTCTTCATTAGCAACATTAAGCTTTGATAAGAGAAGGAGTGCTTTTTTTACTAATGAGTTATTAACTTTATTAAAACTAATAGATAAAAAAGTGATTGATAAAAATATTTTATTTGGTTCTTGGGCTGGAGCTTTTGGTAATTTTCAATTCATGCCGTCAACTATAAAAAATTATGCCATTGATTATAATAATAATTCAAATATTGAACTAAAAAAAATTGACGACTCGTTTGCCTCTGCAGCTAATTATATTAATAAAATCGGCTGGAAAACAAATTCTCCATGTTTTATAAGCATTGAGTTAAATGAGAGTGTTCCAAAAAAATACTTAAATACATCAGCAAGAAAATTAAAAAACAAAAGAAAAGTTAAACATTTAAAAAAATTTTTAAAAAACTCTGATAATTATACGTCTTATGATGATATGGTAGCAGCAATAATTACTCCTGATAAAGACATTATACCAGGTTCTAGTACACTTAAACCTGCTTATTTAGTTTTTAATAATTATGAATTAATTTTAAAGTGGAATAGGTCTTTAAGATTTGCTTTAGCAGTATGTACATTAAAGGACAAAATCAAAAATGAAATATAGATTGTTCTTCATACTCATTATATTAGCTTCCTGTTCATCCGTAAGTGTTAACAAATATGAGAAGCCGGTTTTTAACTCAAAAGGGTTTGCTTATATTTATTCAATAGAAGACTATGAGAAAAAAATAATAAAGAAAAAAATTAATAATTATGAACCTGTAATAGCGCACAATCAGTTGAATAGAGGTGTTTTATTAAAAATTACAAATCCGAAAAACGGAAAAAATATTATTTTAAAGAATTCATTTAAATTAAATTATCCTGATTTTTATAAAATTTTAATTACAAAAACTATTTCTGATCAAATAGGTCTAGATGCTAATTTTCCATTTGTAGAAGTTGAAGAATTAAAAAAAAATAAGAGTTTTATTGCAAAAAAAGCAGAAACCTATGAAGAAGAAAAACAATTACAAGTTAAAGCACCGATAGAAAAAGTTAAAATTAGCAATATCAGTAAAACTATAAAAAAAACATCCAATAAGGAGCATAAATTTGTAATAGTTTTAGGAAATTTTTATTCGTTTGAATCAGCTAATCTTTTAAAAAAAAGGGTTAAAATGGAGTCACAATCACTAAGAGATAAGAAAATCACTATTTTAAAAAAGAATAAACATAATTTTGAGGTTTTTTTGGGCCCATATAAGACTATAAAAACAATTAAAAATGATTACATTGCATTAAAACAAATAAATTTTGATGAGGTAGATATAAAAATACATGACTAAAATTATAATAAAATTGATTGCTTTATATTTTATATTAATTGCAAATCTTTTTTCTAACCCTAAAGTTGATATTAAGACTGCGATATTAGTAGACTATGACTCCAATAAAATTATTTATGAATTGGAACCAGACATGAGCATATATCCAGCATCAATGACAAAAATAATGACCTCAATAATAGTTTTTGATTTATTAAAAGATAACAAACTTTCGCTCGATGATAAATTTATTATTTCAGAAAAAGCTTGGAGATTATCGCAAAGCGGATATTCATCAATGTTCTTAATGATTAATGATGAAGTTTCAGTTGAAAATTTATTGAAGGGAATAATAATTGCGTCTGGTAATGATGCCTGCGTTGCTATTGCCGAAGGTATTGCAGGAACCGAAGAAAATTTTGCTGATATAATGAATGAAAAGGCAAGTGAAATTGGTATGACTAATACAAATTTTGCAAATTCTTCTGGGATCAATGACCCAGATAATTATTCCACTGTTCGTGATATAGCTATGATGTCACAATATTTAATCAAAAATCATCCTGATTATTATGAATGGTTTAAAGAAACAGAATTCACTTGGGATAGAACAGGAGGAGATCCTATAACTCAAGGAAATCGTAATCCATTATTATATAAAAGAGTTGGAGTAGACGGAATTAAAACAGGTTATTTGGCTGTAGAAAAATACTCTCTAGCAAGTTCAATGAAAAGAGATCAAAGAAGGTTAATTGCTGTAGCTAGCGGATTTCAAACTAAAAATGCAAGATCAAGTGGATCGTTAAAGATTCTGAGCTGGGGTTTTAGAAACACAGACACATTTCAAATTTCAAAGAAAGATGAAACTATATTTCCAATAAAATCTTGGCTAGGAAAAAAAAGCTATATTGATGGAAAAACAAAAGAAGATATCTTTTTAACTTTAAAAAAAAAGCAAGCTAGAAATCTAAAAGTTTATATAAAATATAACGGTCCAGTCAAAGCTCCAGTAAAAAAAGATCAAAAAATTGGACAAATAGAAGTTTTTGTTAAAGATGAACTAGTAAAAAATGTTCCAATATACGCGTCCGAAAATGTTGATAAAGTAAATGTATTCAAAAGTCTATTTATGTCGTTAAATTATTTGATTTGGGGAGATGTATAAAAAGAGTTTTTTCATTGTTTTTGAAGGAATAGAGGGGAGTGGCAAATCCTACCAATCAAAAATTTTATACCGTAAATTAAAAAAAATTAATAAAAACGTTATTTATACAAGAGAACCGGGTGGCACCAAAAGCGCAGAGATAATTCGTAAAATAATTTTAAAAGATTACTTTGAAAAAAACAAAAAAATAAAATTTGATAAATATACAGACACTTTATTATATCTAGCAGCTAGAAACGAACATATTAAAAATAAGATAAAACCCGCTATTAAAAATAAAAAAATAATTATTTGTGATAGATTTATAGACTCTACTATGGCCTATCAAGTATACGGAAAAAAAGTTTCAATGAATTTTATCAACAATATACACAAACAAGTTCTTGGTAAAATAAAACCCGATATAACATTTGTTTTAAAGGTTACGAAACAATCTTTTTTAAAAAGATTAAAAAAAAGAAAATCAAGAAATAGATACGATAATTTCCCAGTAAAGTTTTATATTAAAGCACAAAATGCATTTTTAAAAATTTCTAAAAAAAAGAAAAACCACATAGTATTAGAGTCATCAGAAAATTCAACGATTCTTCAAAAAAAAATATTTCAAATTATCAAAAAAAAAATTGGAATTAAATGAGCTCAAATAAACTGTATGGTTTAGAAAAACATTTTTTGGATTTAATTAAATTATATACTCTGAATAAATTACCTAAAGTTATTATGCTTTCAGGTAAAAAGGGACAGGGTAAGTTTACGTTAACACATCATTTAATAACCTACTTTTTTGATAAAAATAATTATGATTTAAAATCATTTGCAATAAATGAAAAAAATAAATTAGTTTTTGATATTAAAGAAAATTACAATGCTAATGTTATTTATTTTAACTGCCTAAATAATAATGTAAAAATTGATGATATAAGAAAGCTCAGGATAAGTTTGCAAAAATCGTCAATAGATAATTCTAAACGTTTTATAATTTTTGACGATGTTGAATGCTTAAACGTCAATTGTGTTAATGCGCTTCTTAAAACAATTGAAGAACCATCTGATATCAATTATTTTATTATAATAAACAATCAAACTCAAAAAATATTAGATACTTTAAAATCTCGCTCTATAGAAATAAGGTTTTTTTTGAATAAAAATGAAAAAATAAATATTATTGAAAAATTAGCATTAAATTTTAATATTGATAAAAAAATTAATTTAAATAATTCGACTTTAACACCAGGAATGTATTTAAAATTTAACAAAATAGTTACTGAAGAAAAAATTGATTTGGATATGAGGTTAATAACAAATATAGAAAAATTGTTAAAACTGAATAAAGTTAAAAAAGATATTGATTATTTTAACTTTGCAATATATTTGACAAATCAATATTACCTCGACAAGTCGAAAAACCAACTAAACATTGAAAATTATAATGATAGTAGAATTAACATTATAAAAAAACTACATGAGTCTAATAAATTAAATTTAAATCAAGCTAATTTAATTACAGAATTAGAAAATTATATTTAGTGAATAAAAAAAAATATTATATAACTACTCCTATCTATTATCCCTCAGGAAAACCACACATGGGTCATGCATATTCTAGTATAATTGCAGATGTAATAGCTCGATACAAAAGATTGGAAGGTTATGAGGTATATTTTTTAACTGGTACTGATGAACATGGATTAAAAATTCAAAGAGAAGCTGAAAAAAATAAGAAAGATACGCAAAAATTTTGCAATGAATTATCTGAAAAATTTAAAGAGCTAACAAAGATTTTAAATTTATCGAACAATGACTTTATTAGAACAACTGAAAAAAGACATTACAGATCTGTAGAAGATTTATGGAAAAAACTAGAAAAATCTGGTGATATATATTTAGACAAATATAAAGGTTGGTACTCTGTTTCAGACGAAGCTTATTATGATGATGATGAAATCATTGAACAAGCTGGTTCAAAAATATCCAAATTATCAGGATCTAAAGTTGAATGGGTTGAGGAAGAATCTTACTTTTTTAAACTTTCATCTTGGGCAAAAAGGCTTCTTGACCATTATAAATCTCATCCTAATTTCATTTTACCTGCCTCAAGAAATAATGAAGTAGTAAAATTTGTAGAAAAAGGTCTAAAAGATTTATCTGTTAGTAGAACATCTTTCTCATGGGGCATACCAGTACCAAAAAATCAAAAACATATTATATATGTATGGTTAGATGCCCTTACTAACTATTTAAGTGCTCTTAACTATCCTGATACATCTTCAGATCTTTACAAAAGTTTTTGGCCAGCTGACTTACATATTATTGGTAAAGATATTTTAAGATTTCATGCAATATACTGGCCAGCCTTTTTAATGGCAGCCAAATTACCTTTACCTAAAAGAATATTTGGTCACGGATGGATTCTTTCAGACGAAAAAAAAATGTCTAAGTCTTTAGGAAATATTCTTGATCCGATAGATATAATTGAAAACTATGGAATTGATCAGTTAAGATATTATTTAATTAAAGAAGTTTCACTTGGTAATGATGGAAACGTATCTTTAAATAATCTTAAGAATTGTATAAATAATGACTTAGCCAATAATTACGGCAATTTATGTCAAAGAGTATTTTCTTTTTTGAAAAAGAATTGTTCAAATAAAATTCCACAAACTGATACGTTTACAAATGAAGACAAAGCACTAACAAGCAAACTTAAAAATGATATTGATAAATTAAATCAATTAATAGATGAACAGGATTTAAATATTTATATAAAAAAAGTTATTGAGTATTCATTTGACTCAAATAAATATTTTAATGATTCAGAACCATGGTCCCTTAAAAAAACTGACGAAAATAGAATGAATTCAGTTTTATACTCAATAGTCGAACAAATTAAAAATATTAGTATTCTTTTGCTACCTATCATTCCTAATAGTGCAAATAAAATACTAGATGTTATAAATGTAAGTAAAGATCAAAGGGTAATTTCTGATATAAATAAAAGTAAAACATTAAATCACAATAAAGAATTGGGAAAAATTGAAATTTTGTTTAAAAAGGTAGAATAATGATTATAGACTCACATTGTCATCTTGATTACGAACCAATGTTTTCAAACTTGGATGACGTTATAAAAAGAGCAAAAGACTCTGATGTAAAATTTATGCTAACAATTTCAGTGGCAGATAAAAAATTTGATGTTATTCTAAATATAACGAAAAAATTCAAAAATGTTTATGGCACTTATGGAATACACCCCCATGAAGCCAAAAATCATAAAGAAATAAATAAAGACATAATTTTAAAAAAGATTAATATGAGTAAAAAGATTATTGGCATTGGTGAAACAGGTTTAGATTTTTATTATAACCATTCAGATAAAAATGATCAAATTAGATTGTTCGAGGAGCATATCAATGCATCAATTGATAGCAATTTACCAATAATAGTTCATTCTAGAGAAGCAGAGGATCTAACCTATGAAATTCTTTCAAAATATTCAAAAAAAAAAGATTTGAAAATACTAATGCATTGTTTCACAGGAACTAAAATATTTGCCAAAAAACTTTTAGAATTAAACGCCTTTTTTTCAGCTAGTGGAATTATCACATTTAAAAAAACGAATGAATTGAAAGAAACATTTAAAACAATTCCATTAAGTAAAATATTAATCGAGACTGATGCTCCTTATTTATCTCCAGAACCGTTAAGAGGAAAATCAAACGAGCCATCAAATGTTGTTTATACAGCTAAGTATTTGTCTAACTTAAAAGATACTGACTTTAAAGACTTTTGTGATACAACTTCAAATAATTTTTTTAAGCTCTTTGGTAATCTAAATTGAAAAATAAATTTACAATTCTTGGCTGTGGTAGTTCACTTGGTGCACCTTGGATTACAAACTATTGGGGTAAATTGAATAAAAAAAATAAAAAAAATATTAGAACCAGATGCTGTGCTCATATACAGTATCAAAATATTTCTATTTTAATAGATACATCTCCAGATATTAAAGAACAAATTAAAAAAAACAAAATAAAGGATATTGATGCAGTTATTTATACTCATGAACATGCAGATCAAACAGTAGGAATATTCGAATTAAGACCTTTTTTTTGGAAAAATAAAAAAAAAATTCCAGTTTATGGAAGTAAACGTACATCTCATCTTTTGAAGCAGAAATATACCTTCTGCTTTTCACAGAGATCAGGCTACAAACCTATTATGAGCTCTAATACATTTAATGAGCATTTTAGCATTAAAAAAAATGGTAAATTATTAAAGATAAGAGCAATTGAATTACAGCACGGAATGATTAAAGCAAATGGCTTCGTTTTCAACAAAGTTGCATACTTAAGTGATTGCAATAAAATTCCGAAAAAATCATTTTACCAATTAAAAGGTTTAAATTATCTCATAATTGACTGTCTCAGAAAAAACCCACATCCATCACATTTTAATTTTGATGAGGCTGTTAGTATTGCAAAAGAACTCTCTCCTAAAAAAACAATTTTAACTAATTTACATGTTGATCTTGACTATAAAGCCTTAAAGAAAAAGTTGCCAAAAAATATTGTTCCGGCTTATGATGGTTTGTCTTTTAACTTTTAATTTCTTTGTTAATTACGTTTAAAAATTTTTTTGAGTTAGGTTTAGTAAAAGATGCAAAAGTATCCAACACTTTACCATCTTTTCCAACAATAATTTTATGAAAATTCCATTTTGGTATTGCTCCTATACCATGATTTTTTTTAGCCCATTTAAAGAAATCATGGGCATTATTTCCAATAACATCTACTTTTTCAGACATCGGAAATGTTATACCAAAATTAGCCTCACAAAATTTTTTAATTTCAGCATTATTTTTTGGTTCTTGTTTAAAATTATTTGTAGGGACACCTATTACTACAAGTTCATTTTTATATTCTGTGTATAATTTTTGTAAATCATTGTATTGAGGCGTATAACCACACCTGCTTGCAACATTAACTACGACAATTACTTTGTTATTATAATCTTTCAAATTAATTTGATTTCCATCTAATCCTTTAAAAGTAAAATCATATGCTAGTTTGCGATAGTCAGCAGATAAATTAGAAAAAAAACCAAAGATCATGATAGTAACTATTATTTTTTTTATCATATCATTTAATTGCCTTATAAAATGCTTTAAATGGTAAAAGTATACAATCTTTTCTATTCATATATTTATCTTTCAACAAATAATTCAAATTATTAAATTTTTTTGGCACCTTTTTACTAAAATTTAAATATTTGCTTAAATTCTTTTTTAAGTCACTTAAGTTAGTATTTTTTGCTATATTTGCCAATGTGCTCGCAGAAGCTTGACAAAAAATACATGCTTCAGTTTCATATCTTAATTCTTGAATAGTATTTTTTTTTAATGAAATTTCTATGGATATTTTGTCGCCACAAATTGAGTTCTTTAGATTAGTTTTATAAGTATAGTTGTTCTTTAAACCGTAAAATTTAGTATTAGATGCGATTTTCAATAATCTTTTATCGATCATTTTCTACTAGCGAATAATAGCAAAAAGTAACCACATAAAGTAGACAATAGTGAGCCTGTAAGCACACCAATTTTTACACCGTCGCTAAACTCTAAGTTATTTGCAAAAGCAAGATTGCCCACGAATAAACTCATAGTAAAACCGATACCTGTTAATATAGAGACCGCATAAAGTGACATCCAGTTTGAGTTGTTCGGTTTATCTGCAAACTTAAAGTAGATAGACAAATAGGAAAATAAAAATACTCCGATTTGTTTTCCAAAAAATAATCCACAAACTATGCCTAAAGGTACTGGATTTAACAATGTTGCAAAAGATAACCCCTCTAAAGACACACCTGCGTTTGCAAAAGCAAATATTGGCATAATTCCAAATGCTACGTAAGGGGAGATGGCATGTTCAAGCTTTAATAATAAAGAGTTTTTCTCTTTTTTAGTATCGTGAGGAATAGTCAAAGCTAATAAAACTCCAGCAATTGTTGCATGAATTCCTGATTGATGTGTAAATTCCCATAAAAATATTCCAACTACTAAATAAGGAGTAAATGATCTTATATTTAATCTATTTAAAATTATTAGTAATAACATCGCAACAGCCATTAGTATTAAGTAAGTTGTTTGTATATTACCCGAATAAAAGAAAGCTATTATTATTATTGCTCCAAGATCGTCAATAATTGCTAAAGCAGTTAGAAAAACTTTTAAAGAAATAGGAACTCTTTTTCCAAGCAATGATAATACTCCTAATGAAAAGGCGATATCAGTTGCTGACGGTATTGCCCAACCGTTAAGTCTTGTGCTGTCATCAATATTAATTATTATATATATAGCAGCTGGAACTACCATTCCGCCAACAGCCCCTATAATTGGCAGCATTGCCTGTTTTGGATTTGAAAGTTCACCTTTAACAAATTCTCTTTTAATTTCTAAAGACACTAAGAAAAAAAAGATAGCCATCAATACATCGTTAATCCAATGAAGAACACTTAATTTTAATCCAAAATCTTCAGTTCCAAGTGTAAAATAACTTTCTAATATTTTAAAATAATTTTCACCTAAACTACTATTACTAATAAACAAAGCTATCACCGCTGCAAAGAGTAGAACCAAACCTGATGCTGACTCTAGTTTAAAGAAATATTTAAAAGATTTTGAAATATATTGGATCATTTAGTTATTTCTTACTAATATAACAAAAATCTTTCAATTGCCAAAAAGTCATATATAACCTATATAAATAGACTTTCGGAGCGTAGCGCAGCCTGGTAGCGCATCTGGTTTGGGACCAGAGGGTCGAAGGTTCAAATCCTTCCGCTCCGACCAAAATCATATGAATATTAAAAAGGTAGTTGTAATAGGTTCAGGAACAATGGGGAGTGGAATAGCTGCTCATTTATGCAATGCAAATATACCAGTCATATTATTAGATTTAAAAACTGAAATTTCTGAAAAAGCTAAAGAAAGGATTTTAAAATCTAGACCACCATTGTTATTTGAAAAAGATAAAATTAAAAATTTGAAGGTTGGTAATATTATAGATGACTTTGATAATGTTTCTGATGCAGACTGGATTGTAGAAGCAGTTGTTGAAAGAATTGATATCAAGCATGATATTTACAGAAAAATATTCGATAAAAGAAAAAAAGACTCAATCGTTTCGTCGAATACATCAACCATTCCTTTAAAAGTTTTATCAGAAAAATTAAAAGCAGAAGACAAAAAAGATTTTTGTATTACACACTTTTTCAATCCGGTTAGATATATGGGATTACTGGAAATAGTTAGAGATAAGCTGAACGATCAAAATAAAATTAATTATCTAAAAGATTTTAGTGAAGAAAAATTAGGCAAAGGTGTAATTATTTGTGGTGACACACCTGGATTCTTAGGAAATAGAATAGGAGTGTATGCTATGCAAGTAGCGATGACAGAAGCGGTCAATATGGATCTTTCTATAGAAGAGGCCGATGCTGTATTTGGTAGACCTATGGGTATTCCTAAAACGGGAGTTTTTGCTTTATATGACTTAATTGGTATTGATCTCATGTCTGACGTTCTTAAAAGTTTTCAAAAAGAGTTACCTAAAGAAGATGAATTTCAAAAAGTTGTTGCTGGTTTACCGATTATCAAAAAACTAATTGAAACTGGTTATACAGGTAGAAAAGGTAAGGGAGGTTTTTATAGGATAAATAAGTCTGAGAATAAAAAGACTCTTGAAGCTCTTAATTTAAATAAAAATGAATACTTTCCAGCTAAAAAGGTAGATTTAAAAATAGATAAGATAAACCTTTTAGAATTAATTAACAGAAATGACAAATATGGCAAATATGCATGGTCAGTAATTTCAAAAATAATCTTGTACTCATCTTCGCTGGTTCCAAATATAACTGATGAATATAATGACATAGATGAAGCCTTAAGACTGGGTTTTAATTGGTCTATGGGACCCTTTGAAATGTTAGAGTCTATAGGATTAAAAAATTTCTTTTCAAAAATTGGAGATATTACTCACAATGAATTTTTAAAAGATTTAAAAGAAAAAAAAGTGGAAAGTTTCTACGACGAACGACAAAAATATACTAATTTACAAACATTAGGAAAGATAAAAAAAGCAGTCATTAAATTAGATAAAAATAACTCAGCAGAAATATTTAGGTTTAAAGATTTTAATATTGTTGAGTTTAATACAAAAGCAAACGCTTTAGATAATGATTCAATGGATGCTTTGAAAAAGGCTACAGATAAACCTCTCATTATAATAAATGAAAGTATGCAATTTTCAGCAGGGGTGAATCTTAATTATGTAATGGAATTCATAAAGAATAACGATACAAAATCTGTTGAAAAATTTATTAAATATTTTCAAGAAACTTGCAAGCACCTCAAATATTGTAAATACCCAGTTATATCTGCTCCGTCAGGTTTGGCTCTAGGAGGTGGAGAAGAAGTTGTTTTACAAAGTAATTATGTAGTTACACACACTAATATAGTAATGGGTTTAGTAGAAACTATTGTTGGTTTAGTACCTGCTGGCGGTGGTTGTAAAGAACTGCTCTGGAGATGGTGTCAAACCAATGAGTCTAAAACAGATCCAGATTATGCACCATTAAAAGTTTTTGATATAATTGGTTATGCTAAAACTGCTTCTTCACCTCAAGAAGCAAAACCTTTGTTATTTTTAGATAAAAATCATGATGTTATAATTAATAGAAATGAACTATTACCTGCAGCAAGAAAATTACTCAATAATAATGTAGATATGTCTCCATCTAAGGAATGTAAATTTAAATTATCGGGTAAAAATGCTAGAGAAAAAATGCACAAAATACTTGAAGCATTATATAATGATAAAAAGATTCTAGATCACGGTATGGAAGTTGGTAAAGAATTAGCATATGTTTTAAGTGGTGGAAATACAGATATAAGTAAAGAAGTTACAGAAGATCAAATGTATAAATTGGAATTAGACAGCTTTATGAAATTAGTAGAAAATAAAAAAACACAAGAAAGAATTATTCATACGTTAAAAACAGGAAAACCATTAATTAATTAAATGACTACATATAATGCTCCAGTTGAAGATATGATGTTTCTTTTTGATAATCTTAAAGATAATAAGAATTATAAAGAGATTGATAAATTTAAAGAAATAAGCTCTGACTTAGTAAAAGATGTTTTAGATCAAGCAGCTAAAATAAATCAAGAAATTGTCCATCCCCTAGCCAAAATAGGCGATGATAGTCCATGTGTATATGAAAATGGAATCGTAAGATCTCCGCCAGGTTATAAAGAAGCTTATAAAAAATTTATTACTGATGGATGGACATCTTTATCTTGTGATCCAAAATATGGTGGACAAGGAATGCCAAAGACTGTCAGTACTTTTTTTGAAGAAATGTTATCTTCAGCAAGTTTGTCATTTAAATTATATAGCGAATTAAGTATTGGTGCCTACAATTGCATTCTTCATCACGCTGATGATAAGATTAAAGATAAGTTTCTACCAAAAATAGTAGAAGGAAAATGGAGTGGGACTATGTGTTTAACCGAGTCTCAATGTGGAACTGATTTAGGTTTAATTAAAACAAAAGCGATTAAAAATACAGATGGATCATTTTCTTTAACTGGACAAAAAATATTTATTACATCTGGTGATCATGACTTAACTGAAAATATCATACATTTAGTTTTAGCAAAAATACCAGGTGCGCCCGCTGGAACTAAAGGGATAAGTCTTTTTTTAGTTCCAAAGTATAATGTTGATGAAAATGGATCAGTTGGATCTAGAAATGGTGTTAGTACTTTATCTATTGAAACTAAAATGGGAATAAAAGGTTCGCCAACTTGTGTTCTTAACTTTGATAATGCTAAGGGCTTTTTAATAGGTAAAGAAAATAAAGGATTGAGCTCAATGTTTACAATGATGAATTTAGAGAGAATTATAGTTGGTATACAAGGATTAGGGATTGCAGAAACGGCCTATCAAAATTCACTTGCTTACACTAGAGAGAGAAAACAAGGTAAATCTAATGATAACAAAAATGGTGAAACAGATTTAATAATTAAACACGCAGATATCAGAAGAAGCCTAATGAACATGAAATCAATTATTGAAGGTCAAAGATCTCTGGCATTCTGGTTGTCTCAACAAGTGGATGTAAGTTTAAATCATTCAAATGAAAATGTTAGAAAAGAAGCAGATGATATGGTCTCTCTAATGACTCCAGTAGTAAAGTCTTTTTTTTCAGATATGGGTATGGAGATAACAAATGAAGCAATACAAATTTTTGGTGGTTATGGCTACACAAGAGATCAAGGAATAGAGCAACTATACAGAGATAATAGAATTACACCAATTTATGAGGGAACTAATTCTGTACAAGCGATTGATTTAGTATTCAGAAAAGTACTTACTAATCGAACGTTGGAAAAATTTATATCCTTGCTTCAAAATGAAATTAAGAATTATAATGATAATGTTGAATTAAAAAGACTATCCAATATTCTTAAAGAAAAGATAAAACTTTTATTAGACTTTTCAAAATGGTTAGATGATAAGTTAAAAAATCAAAAAGATGATGTTAGCGCGGCCTGTAATGACTTTTTAAAAGTTCTTGGTTATGTTTCTTTAGGTTTTTCTTGGCTTAAAATGACTAAAGTAAGCTTTGACAATTCAAGTAAAAATAAAAACTTTTATGAAGAAAAAATTAATACTGCAAAATACTTTTTTGACAAAATTCTACCTAGAATAGACAGTCACTATCATTCAGCAATAGCTGGTAGTGAAAGCTTGATGAGAGCTAAATTTAACTGAAAATGAGCGTATACGAAAAAAATTTAGAGAAAAATAAAGCTAATTTCGTACCATTAACACCACTTACTTTTTTAGTTAGAGCAAAAGAAATCTACCCAAATTATGAAGCAGTAATTTATGAGGATAGAAATTACACATGGTCAGAGGTTTATAAAAGATGTGTAAAATTTGCCAGCGCGCTTTCAAAGATTGGTATAAAAAAAGGGGACACTGTTTCTTTTTTAGCTTTTAATACACCTGAAATATTTGAAGCACATTATTCTGTGCCCATGACTGGAGCAGTGCTAAATACAATCAATATTCGTTTAGATGCAAAAACGATTTCATATATTTTGGAACACGGAGAAGCAAAAGTATTAGTTGTAGATCGCCAGCTTCATGTAGAAGTAAAAAAAGCCTTAAGCACTATAAAAAGAAAAATTACCATTATTGATATAAACGATAAGTATGCAGATCAGTCAAAGTGTGAAAAGATCGGTGATAGAGAATATGAAGAATTTTTAAAAACTGGTGACGAGAATTTTCAATGGAAAATGCCCGAGGATGAATGGCAAGCTCTTTCACTAAGTTATACTTCTGGTACAACAGGAAATCCAAAAGGAGTAGTGTATCACCATAGAGGGTCTTACTTAATGTCTACTGGTAGTGCAACTGCTTGGAATATGCCCAATAGGTTAAATTTTTTAACTATTGTGCCTATGTTTCATTGTAATGGATGGGGTTATCCATGGACTGTACCGATGTTAATAGGTCGAACTATTTGTTTAAGAAATATTGATGTTAAAAAAATTTTTGAGTTGATAGATAAATACAATGTTACGCATTTTGGAGGCGCTCCTATAGTTTTAAATATGATAACAGGCGCTCCTGAAAAAGACAAGAAAAAATTAAAACAAAAAGTTTATGTTTTAACAGCTGGTGCGCCGCCTCCAAGTATCATTTTTAAAAAAATGAAGAGTTTAGGTTTCGAAGTTATGCACGTATATGGATTAACAGAAACATACGGTCACGTAACACAATGTGCTTGGAACGAGTCTTGGGATGAGCTTAATGAAGAAAAGCAAAATGAGATTAAAGCTAGACAAGGAGTTCGATATCCAAACACTGAAGGTGTAGCTATAATGGATCCTGAAACTATGAAAGAAGTGCCTAAAGATGGTAAAACAATTGGTGAGATAATGATCAAAGGTAACGTGGTAATGAAAGGATATTTTAAGGACAAAGACGCAACCGATAAAGCCATGAAGGGTGGTTGGTTTCACACTGGGGATTTAGCAGTAATGCATCCTGATGGTTATGTAAAAATTCAAGATAGATCGAAAGATATAATTATTTCTGGAGGTGAAAATATTTCGTCTATAGAAATTGAAAATACTTTAGCAAAACATCCATCTGTATCTATAGCGGCTGTTGTTGCAAAACCTGATGAGAAGTGGGGAGAGGTACCATGTGCATTCATAGAAATGGTAAAGGATAAACCGGTCACAGAAAAAGAACTAATCTCTTTTTGCAAAGAAACCTTAGCGGGATTTAAAGTTCCAAAAAAAGTCGAATTTTGTGATCTACCAAAAACCTCTACGGGAAAAATTCAAAAGTTTGAGTTAAGAAAAAAAGCTAAAGAGTTAATCTAATTTAATTATAATAATGGCAAAAATTTCAATTAATCTTAAATGGAGTCTTAATGGTGGAGAATTATTACCTGGTAAATATTCAAATAAACATCGAATTGAATTTAACGATGAAATTGTTATTAATGGAGACGCAGCTCCAGATTGGAATGGAAGCAAAAAAAATAGTAATCCTGAACAAGCCCTTGCAGCAGCTTTAAGCAGTTGTCATATGATGACTTTTTTAGCTCTTGCTGCCAAAATGAATTGGCCAGTATCGGGATATACAGATAACGCAATAGCTATTTTAGGAAAAAATTCCAAAGGCAAAATGTCAGTGACAAATATTGAATTAAATCCAAAGGTAGTATTTTCAAAAGAATTTTCTGTAGATGAAAATAAAATGAAAGAGGTGCAAGAGAGAGCTCATCGATATTGCTTTATAGCTAACTCTTTGTCAGATGAAGTAAGGGTAAAGATTAATTAACCTATGAATTATAGAAAAAATAGCAAAGTTTTGGAAACTTATTTAAATGAAAATGGAGTAATGCGTTTTAACTTAAATAGTCCAGAGAATTTAAATGCTCTTTCTGAAAATATGATGGATTTAATGCAAAATGCTTTGGATAAAGCAAGTCATAATAAAAATGTAAGAGTAATAATAATTTCAGGAGAGGGATCAACATTTTCATCAGGACATGACTTAAAAGAATTGAAGGCTGCAAGAAAACATGCAGATAAAGGAAAAAAATATTTTTTAAAAATAATGAAAAAATGCTCAAAGATGATGCAAACAATAATTAAATGTCCAAAACCAATAATTGCAGAAGTTGGAGGAACAGCTACGGCCGCTGGGTGTCAATTAGTTGCAAGTTGTGATTTAGCATATGCAAGCAGTTCAGCTAAATTTGCAACTCCCGGGGTAAATATAGGCTTATTTTGTTCTACACCCATGGTAGCAATTTCGAGAAACCTATCCAATAAACATTCTATGGAAATGCTTTTAACTGGAGAATTAATTTCATCAGATAAAGCTGCTAAAATTGGTTTAATCAATGATGTAATTGAAATAAATAGACTTAAAGATTTAACATTGGATAAAGCTCAAAAAATTTCAAAAAAATCCTTAGTAACTTTAAAAATCGGTAAAGAAGCTTTTTATAAGCAATTAGATATGAAACTTTCTGATGCTTATGATTATGCTTCAAAGGTAATGGTTCAAAATATGCTTAAACTTGATGCAAAAGAGGGTATCGATGCTTTTATTGATAAACGAGAACCTAACTGGAAAGATAAATAATTTTAATAAAGGCTTTCAATTGATTACAGAAATTAAAAAGAAAAAAATATTTTCAAATGATGTTGGACATCCTTTTGATAAAAAAAAACCGACTATCATTCTATTACATGGCAGTGGCCAATCTCATGTTGTTTGGTCTTTAACTGATCAATTTTTAGCTGATAAAGGTTTTAATGTATTTACCTTAGATCTTCCAGGGCATGGTAATTCCGAAGGACCTTGTTTAAAATCAATAGAAGAAATATCAAATTGGATAAATGATTTTGTTGATCATGTTGGTATCGAAAAATCTATATTGATTGCTCACTCTCAAGGATGTTTAGAGGCCCTTGAATTTACGAAAAACTTTCCAAAAAAAGTTGAAAAAATAGTTTTCATTGCAGGGTCTTATTCTATTCCTGTTAACAAAAGTTTAATTGATCTATCTTTGTCTGGTGATATGGAAGCCCTAAATTTAATGATGAAATGGGGATATGGATCTTCAAAACAATTTATTGGAGGCAATCCATTACAAAAAATACTTAATTCTTCTAGAGAGGTAAGAGAGGTTCTGGCTGTAGACTTGATTGCTTGTAATAACTATAAAAATGGTGCTGATGCGGTAAAAAGTATAACGTGCCCAACATTTTTTATTTTTGGTGAAATTGATAAGATGATTAGATTAGAATCAGGAGAAAAATTTGCAAAAATGATTAACAAATCTAAAGTACATATAATCAAAAATTGTGGTCATATGATAATTTTAGAAAATGCGTTTGAGATGAGAGAAAAAATTTTAGAATTTTTAAACAAATGAAGAATTTTTACATAAGTAAATCACGAAGAGTAAGGTCTACACCTTTTACAAAAAAAATAGAAGAGCAGGGTGTCAAAAGTTATACAGTTTATAATCATATGTTATTGCCAACTACTTTCTCTAATGTTGATGATGAATATTTGCACTTAAAAAAAGATGTTCAAATTTGGGATGTTTCGGTTCAAAGAGAAATTGAAATCTCAGGCAGAGATGCAAATCAACTTGTTCAGTTAATGACATGCAGAGATCTATCTAGTTCAAAAGTAGGTAGCTGTTATTATGTACCTTTAATTGACTCCAGCGGCGGCATAGTAAATGATCCTCTAATCTATAAACTTGAAGATAACATTTGGAGAGTATGTATAGCTGACTCAGATGTCTTGTTATATGCAAAAGGGATTGCTGATGGAAAAAAACTTAACGTTAAAATTTTTGAGGCAAATATAGACACTATTGCTGTTCAAGGACCTAAGTCTTTTAAGTTAATGGAGGATATTTTTGGTAATGATATTACTAAATTGAAATTTTTCAAATACGATTTCTTTAAATTCAAAAATAATAAATTTCTTATTTCAAGATCAGGATTTTCAAAACAGGGTGGTTATGAGATACATGTAGATAATGCGAAAGATGGTTTGGAATTATATGATCATTTCTTTGATATTGGAAAAAAATACAATGTTAAACCTGGCGCCCCAAATCATGCTGAGAGAATTGAAGGAGGCTTATTGTCGTATGGAAATGATATGCTTATAAGTGATAATCCATTTGAGTGTGGTTTTGAAAAATTAGTTCATTTAAATTCAGATGTTGAATTTTTAGGTAAAGAGAATTTAAAAAAAATTTGGGATAATGGTATTAAAAGAAAATTAATGGGAGTAAAGATTAATTCAAATAATATAAATTTAATGAATGTAGATTTACTCAATAGTAACAAAGAAGTTATTGGTGATTTAAGATCTGCAGCTTATTCTCCAGGATTTAAAAAGATTGTTGGCATCGCAATGATTAACAATGATTTTTGTAAAAATAATAAGACATTTAGTATAAATTTAAATAACAAATTTATAGATGGTGAAATTTGTGTTTTACCAATGACGTAATATGAAAAAAGCAAAAATTTATATACCATCAAAAACTGCAACACAGTCAGGCTTAGGTAAAGAAGAAATATGGGTTTTGGAGTTTGAGACTAAAGATACAACTACTAATCCATTGATGGGCTGGGAGTCTTCAAATGACACTCTAGGGGAAATTAAGATGGAATTTTCTACAAAAGAAAAAGCAATTGAATATGCTAAAAATAACAATATCAGCTTTAAGTTAATAGAGCCTAATAAAAAAAAATTTGTTATAAAGTCGTATGCTGATAACTTTATAAAAAATTGATTTTAAGATTAAATAATTGTTTATGATAAAAAAAAAAATATGTAAAATTGATAAAATAGAAAAAAATAATTTTTTCAAAATTTGGATTGAAGATTTTAAAGATGAAATAATTGTCTATAAATATAAAAAAAAGATTTATGTAAAGTCTTCAATATGCCCTCATTTCGGTGGACCTATTTCTTATAAAAATGACAAATATCTTTTTTGTTATTGGCATGGGCTAAAATTTTCTACTGAAAACGGGCAATGTTTAAACCAAAAATCATTTAAAACGTGTTTAATTGATTATTTGTATGAAGTTAAAAAAGATTATATTTATGTATTTAAAAAATGAAAATATTAGATTTAACATTTAAAAGAAAAGTAAATTGTTCAGCGAGTGTATGTTTATGGAACCACTGGGACCACGATCATATCAATTATACTCATGAGGGTATTTACGATAATTCACAAATTTATTATGAAGACGATCGTTCTATTTTATTTTTTCATAGTATTAAAGTACCATTTTTACCATTCATAAAGGTAAATACAATCGACCTTACTGTTTTAAAAGATAAGAATACTGTTTGTACTTATGGTTTTCAATTTGGCATACCATCTTTAACAACTGCCAAATATATTGATATAGGAAAAGATAAGTGTTCCGTTGAAGTAAATTATAAGTTTAAATTTAGTGGTATCAAAATTTTGCTATACCCAGTAATTAAATATTTGGTTCCTAAATGGAATAATCAAACTTGGGAGGAGGATTTGCCTTTAAAAATGAGAAGACAAAAAGTAAAAAGACTAGGTTTTAAAGATTTTAAAGGACTCCCAGAAAAAACTAAAGATAGAAAATTTCAAGGTGATATTGAATTTAAATTACCAATTACAAGATTAAAAAAAAATGATAACAAGTTAACTAAACATCCTTTTTATAATTTAGGAAAAAAAGGTAATTATATTTAAGTTTTTTTTAATTAAATTGAACTTTCAAAATTATGTGGAGAAGTTTTTTTACAGAGAAAAAATGGTTATTATGGTCTTGGGGTGGATTTGCCTTTATAATCCTTTCTTTGCTAGCTCAAACCTATATAGATGTTAAAATAAACGAGTGGTATAAGGGATTTTACGACCTTCTACAAAAGGCCCCAGAGCGTGAATTATCGGAATTTTATGACGGGATTTACCTATTTATGAAATTGGCTATCCCTTACGTCGTTATTTATACAATCACTAATTATTTTACTAGACTTTGGGCTTTTAGATGGCGAGAGGCTATGACATTTTCTTATATGCCATATTGGAGAGCAGTAGATGCTAAAGTAGAAGGAGCCTCTCAAAGAATCCAAGAAGATGCCATGAATTTTGCCAAAATAGTCGAGAGTTTAGGCTTACAAATAGTAAGAGCTATAATGCTTTTGATAGCCTTTATTCCCATTTTATGGGGTTTATCCTCAAATGTAGTAATACCATTTTTTAAAGATATAACTGGATCTCTAGTTTGGGTTTCTTTAACAGCTAGTTTGGGAGGTTTAGTAATAAGCTGGTTAGTTGGAATTAAACTTCCAGGTTTAGAATATAACAATCAAAAAGTTGAAGCAGCCTTTAGAAAAGAACTTGTTTACGGTGAAGATGATAGAAAAAACTACGTTCAAGCACCAACAATTTTTCAATTATTTACCGGAATAAAATTTAATTATCACAGATTATTTTTACATTATGGCTATTTCGATCTTTGGATAATTATGTACAACCAAACAATGATAATAGTACCTTATCTTTTAATGGGACCTGGATTATTTACTGGTGCAATGACATTAGGTGTTTTAATTCAAACCTCATCAGCTTTCAGAGAGGTTCAAAGTAGTTTTTCTTTATTTTTACAAAACTGGACAAGAATAACTGAATTAAGATCTATATATAAACGTCTTAATGAATTCGAGACTGCAATTAATTTTGGAAATAAGTTGAGAAAACCTCGAAAATCTGATGTAAGAGCTTAATGGAGCTCTATTTAAAGTTAATTGATGTCCTTTTTCCTGTCTTCTTTATTATTGGAGTAGGTTATTACCTTGGTAAAAAAGATCCGAATTTTGATACAACTTTCATAACAAATTTCGCTGGAAATATCGGTACGCCAGCTATGATTTTTTATACAATTACAACAACTGGTGTAACTCTTGATGTATTTATAGAATATTTTATTTATGCTGTAATAATAATTGCGGGATTCGCAATTGTCGGTTTCATATTTTTATTTATTCTTAAAAAAGATACTATTACAGAATTGCCACCATTAATTTTACCAAATACTGGTAACATGGGTGTTCCTATATGTCTCTTTGCTTATGGTACAGAAGGACTAGGTGTGGCATCTGCAATTGCATCTGTAATTATTTTATTTCACTTCACTATCGGTGTTTTATTAGCCAAAAAAAGTTTTTCATTAGATATTTTAGTAAAAAACGTTCCTATCTATGGAATTATTATTGCGGTTCTTTTCCTTTACTTTGAATGGGAGGTTCCAGGTTATATTGAGAACACTACATTTTTATTAACTTATACAACAATATTTTTAGTTTTAATGTCTTTGGGTATCGCGTTAACAAGACTTAAAGTTGTTTCTTGGACACACGCATCTATACTTGGAGCAGTAAGGGTAGTTATCGGCCCAATTATAGGGTTTGCTCTTATTAAATTTTTAGGACTTAAGGGTTTTGCTGCTGGGGTTCTCTTAATTCAATCTTCTATGCCTAGTGCAGTTTTAACTTATTTAGTTGGCTCAATGTATTCAGAAAAGAGGGCAGTAGACAACGTAGCTAGTGTTATAGTTACTTCAACGTTAATGTCATTTATATCAGCACCTATAATCGTTTATATAAGTCTACGTTTTTTTCAATAAATACAATAATTTATATGATATAGTTAAAGTATAATATAAATATATAAGTAAATAATACTTACCTTAATGTAATAATATCAACAAAAAACATTGATATTATTGATAAGTTTAAACAATATTTTAGAAAAAAAAAATTATATTAAATAAAATCAATCAAATTAGAGCTTAAAAATACCACTAAAACCAATGATTTTTAGGTCTTCTAGAAGTAGCTAATAGTGCGAATTCTAGAGCAATGCATAAAGAGAATATACCGTTTAAAAGGCCATAGATAGCATTTTTTTTGCGATTTCATATTGTATGGTACAACTGAGCCGCGAGTAAGCAAAAAAAGCAACCAAAAATTGAGAATTATGCTAAAACGCACGCCAAACAACAATTCTAGAGCGTTATACCCTCTTTTTTTAGCAGTTTTCTCTTAGTTTTAATACCACCTTTACCTGAATATCCTCCCAGTGAACCGTCTGACTTAATCACCCTATGACAAGGTATTTTGGGAGCATAGGGGTTTTTACCTACCGCATTGCCTACAGCACGAGCTGAGTAGGGGCTTTTAATGGCTATAGCTACCTCTTTATAGGTTTTAACCTTGCCTTTTGGTATTTTAAGCAAATACTTCCAAACTTTGATCTGAAAATCAGTCCCTTTCAGTCTCATTTTGATATTTTGAACTTGTTTTACTTGAGTGGTGGGGACCAACCAGCATAATAGTCCACGCAGGCTTATTTTCCCTCAGTTTAAGGCTATGTTTATCTGTGTTTCTTCTGAAACCAATGTATCCAGGACCTCTCCAAAAAGTACCTTTATTCGTAGTTTCCCAATAACCACCTTTTAAAATGATTGTTATATAAGACCAGTAATGGTCGTGCAAATCTCCTCGATCTTCCTTGAGTATTTTATGTACTAAAATATTGAACGGAAACCATTTAGGCCTTTTTCTAAATAAAACATAATACCTAATCATAAATGGTTCTGCTTTATCGTAATCTGGCCAACTTGGCCCTCTATCTAAAATAACTCTTTTCCTGCTCTTAAACATGATTTAATCAATTAATAAGGCTATAATTAATAAAATTCCCACTACTAGAATAGCTATTCCTGTTGTTAAAGTTAAATTTCTACTTTTGTTTTTTAGTTTTTCCCAACGATACATTAAAAAAAATGCTACGATCGGTACTGATAGTCCTAAAATAATATATTTAAGCATTAATTTATTTTAACTTATTTGCTTGACTTCTAAAATGAGTTATTATATTACTAATGATAATTAATTGTTATCAATAGTAATGATATGAATGAACTAACAACTGACATAAAAGCCTTACATGAGGAAACACTAAATAACCTTAAAACTTCTAAAGCCAATAATACTTTGAGAGCTTATAGATCTGATTTTAAAGATTTTGCGGGTTTCTGCGTTAAACATGGCTTCAAATCAATGCCCTCGGATCCTAAAATCGTATCTTTATACCTAACTCACTTATCAAAAAAATCTAAAATTAGCACTTTAAGACGTAGATTAGTATCGATAGGTGTTGTTCATAAATTAAAAGGTCATTATTTGGATACCAAACATCCAGTAATCATTGAAAATTTAATGGGTATAAAAAGATTAAAAGGGAGCAAGCAAATAGGTAAAAAACCTATATTAATCAATCACTTAAAACAAATAATTAATGTAATAAATGAACAAGATATTGAGGAAATTGTAAAATTAAGAAATAAAGCATTAATACTAATTGGATTTGGAGGCGGTTTTAGACGTACTGAGTTAATATCTATTGACCATGAAGATCTTGAATTCGTTGATGAGGGAGTGAAAATAGCACTGAAAAGGTCTAAAACAGATCAATTTGGAGAAGGTATGATAAAAGGTCTCCCCTACTTTTCAAAAGAAACTTATTGTCCAGTAACAAATCTTAAAAATTGGTTAAAAATTTCCAATATTAAAAATGGACCCATCTTTAGAAGATTTGCTAAGGGTTCTGCATTAACAAAAAATAGACTTACTGATCAATCAGTGGTTCTTATAATAAAAGATTGTCTAAAATTAGCTGGTATTGCAAACGACAATTTCTCTGGTCACAGTTTAAGATCTGGTTTTGCTACTGTAGCTGCAGAAGCGGGAGCAGATGAAAGAAGTATAATGGCCATGACAGGACATAAAACAACACAAATGGTAAGAAGATACATTAGAGAAGCTAATATATTCAAAAACAATGCATTAAATAAAGTAAAAATATGATTAAAGATTTTGAATTCTTATTTAAAAAAATATTTTTTTCTGAAAGTTACTTATTAAAAAAGAGATTAAAAAGAGCTATTAAAAAAGGTTATGAAAAAGAGCTTTTAATTATAGATAAATTTGCAGATAAAACTAAGGATGCGTTAGATGTTGGCGTTTACCGAGGAATATATTCATATAAATTATCTCAGAATTTTAAAAATATACATTCATTTGAACCCAATCCCCTTCTCTTTCCATATTTGGAAAAGAATTTAATTAAAATAATTTCAAATATAAAATTATATAATTTAGCACTATCAAATGACAATGGTTTTACAGAATTAAAGCTTCCTTTAAGATCAAAATCAATTTTTGAGGACAACATAGAAGAATTATTTCAACTAGGAGCAGCAACTATGCACCCAAATAATAAAATTAATAATTATAAAAAAGTACCAATTAAAATGAAAAAATTAGATGATATAGAAATAGGGAACAAAATTGGCCTTATTAAAATTGATGTTGAAGGGCATGAAAAAAATGTATTACAAGGAGGAATAGAAACTGTAAAAAATAATAAGCCTGTTCTGCTTGTAGAAATTGAGGAAAGACATACGAAAACTCCAATAACAGAGATTATAACTTTTATAAACTCAATAGGTTATAAAGCATTTATTTCAAAAGAGAATGATTTAATTGAGATAGACAAAGTAAGAGACTTAACAAGAGAAAATAATTTCTTTTTTTTACCATTAGATCATAAGCTAATCCAATCTTCAGGCCAGTAATCTTTATTTTTAACATTTAGAGACTTAAAAAAATTTGATCTGGGTCTGACAACTATTTTACCATAATTTTTTGACAACCATGTTCCCCACCAATTAAAAGCAGAAGGAATAACGGCATAATGTTTACATTTTGTCATTAAGTATAGATCTAAATGCATTTTTTCCTTTGTGTCTAATATATTTGAATTATCTACAAATTTTACATTATAATTTTTGAAGATATCTTTGAGATTTTCAAAATTATTACTCCATAAAAAAAATGATGGGGACTTAAGCTTCTTTTTAAAATATTCTATTGCATTAAATACAAATGAAACCTGTTCATCTAAAAAAATTTTTGATTTATTGTGATCTAAATCTGTAATACTACTAAATTTTTCAGTAAATCTATTTTGTCTAAGACAAAGAGAAACTGAATCATTTTTAACAATGTCATCAAAGTATTTATTATTTTGAAAATCAAGCTTTTTTTTAGGAGTAAATATATTTAACAAATCTTCTTTATATTTTGAAAAATACTTTTCCGACTCAAAATACCCTTCCATATACAAAGTATCTTTGTAAGACTGATTTGTATTAATCATATTAAATTCAGTTTCTTTATTTTGTTGATATTTTTCTAATATAAAAGATTTTTTTTTGAAAAAAGGATCAATTTTTTTTTTAATTTTTCTTCTTAAATAACCACTTATATTCATAAAATTACCCCCAGAGGAAGTAATATTATCTGGTATTTCAAAACCATCTAAAGCGTAAGTATAAATATTTTTTCTAGACTTATAAGAGGATAAATTATCAAAATAAAATTTTCTTTTTAATAGTTTAGATGTAGCGTAACCCGCTGCAAACATGAACATTTGATTACCTATATTATTTGATAATCTAATAATTAATTTTTCTTCCATTATTTATAATATTTTTAATCCTTTTAATCGACATATCTAAATTCTTTTTTGGAATAATAAACTCATAATTATTTAATTTTGGTTTAAATTCATGAAAGGCATTTTTATATCTGTAAAAGTCCTTTTTATTTTTGATATCGCAATTAAATAGATCTAAAACTTTCGTATTTTGTACAGCTGCTATAGAAGTTATCATGCCGTGAAAAGATATAACTAACTTAGCATTGCCAATTAAATTAAAAAAATCTTCTCCTTTTATATTGGGAAAATGAGTAATATTTTTTGAATTTTTATTTTTCAATATTTTTTTAATTAGACTATTAGTATCTTCATCATTTATGTCATTTGTAATAACAATTTTGTGTGTCTTATTCTCCAATTCTTCTATTATTTTAAAAAAATCATTCAGATGCCAGTCCAATGTACTAAATTTATATTTATTAAAATGAATTAAATAATATTCCTTTTTAACTTCTCCTAATTCTTTTTTTTTAAAAAAAGCTAAATTATAATTTGTTTTGTTCTCGTTAAGCGTTAAATTCATATGTAGATCATTAATTGATTTTCTGATTTTTTTAGTTCCTCTATCATTGACTACAAATCTTTCTAAAAAATTTCTTAAAAATAGTGATGGACGATAATAATTTACGTTATTAACGCAAATTCCATAAAATTTTATTCTTTTAAAATAAAAAAACAAAGGTAATAAAAATAAAAAATAACTGGGCTTAAAAATATATGTTTTTTTTATATTCGTGATCATAAAAAAATATAAGATTTTGAGTTTATCTAAAATATTGGTTTTTTCAGATATTATATGAAACTTAACGTTTTTATTTAAAAACAAAAATTTCATTTCTGAATTGTAATGTGATAAAAAAATATTTATTCGCTGGTTCGGGTATCTTGAAATAATATTTTTTATAGAACTTATGCTATGAATTAAATCACCTATTTTTTCATTTTTAAAAATAACAATTTGATCATCCATTATGCCACAGATATTTCGTTTTATCCTTTAAATCAAAAGTTTTATTTAAGATGAAACTAGCAACTAATGTTGAATTAAAAAATTTTAGATATTTTTCTCTGCCTTTTCTTCCAATTTTTTTTCTGATTTTTTCATCTTGGGAAATTTTTGAAATTTTTTCAGATAAATCATCTAAATTTTTGTAAAAAACCATTTCATCTTTGTTAAAAAAATCTTGATAACATGTTTTTTCATCAATTAAAGTAACTAAACCATTTCCTATTATTTGAGTTATTCTATCACTGCTATAATATTTTATAGGCTCTCCTCTACTTAAATTTAAACCCATTTTTGAATTAGATATCGTTTTAAAATAGTGATCAGCCCAAATGGGTTGAACGCTATCAATTCCATATATATCGAATTTTACATTTTTGGTTTTATCAATTAATTTTTTAACAAAAGACGCCCTATCATCATATTTTCCTGTTTTTAAGATTCCTCTATGAACTCCGTGACTCAATGCAAAAAAAACATCCATATTACAATTTTTATTATAGTTCTTTAAAGTTTCGAATGAATTGTCTGATGGGTTAGGTATAAAATAATTTTGCGTTTTTTTTGATAAAAAATTAAGAACATCGGGACTTGTAGTTAAAAAATTAGCTTCCATAAAATCCGATTTATCTAAAATACGTTTTTTATTTCTTTCAAAGTCAGGACCATTTTTATTTAAAGGATCAAGAAACCATTGGGACATTTTTAGATTAGGATAATCGTCTTTGAGTTCACCTAAGGTTTCAGGAGAAACAAGGTCCGCATGTCCAAATATAATTAAATCTGGTTTAAAATTGTAACAAGTCTTTTTTAATTTATTATTCAAATTTTTAGAACCAGATAAATCACTGTAATTTTTATAATATTTTTGAATGTCTCTATCACTGAATTCTAAGATACTATGACCTAGTCTAATTAAACCATTATTTAATCTTCGGCCAGTATTAAAAAATAACCTACCATCATGTCTTTCATTAAAATTAGTGACGTGTAAAATCCTTAAAGAAATATTTTTTCTTACATTAAATAATTTAGAAAATTTAAATTTTTCATCTCGGTAATTATCTATTATTGAAGAAACATATTTATGATTAAGATAGAAATTATTTATAGATTTTTTTTGTAGATCTAACCTTTTGTTTTTATTTTTTATTAAAAAATCAATACTTTTATATAATGATTTAACATTTAAATTCTTTAAAATAATTCCATTTGTAATAGTTTCAGGTAACCCTCCCCTATTACTTATTATAACCGCGCATCCTGCTGAAGATGCCTCTAAACTTGTTCTGCCAAATGGCTCTTCCCATCTTGAGCACACTATTGCTATACTTGTCTTTTTGTAAATTTCTATAACCTTTTTATGAGAAATAAATCCGAAATTTTTAAGATTTTTATGTTTAAATTCAATTTTATCTCTTTGCTCATCACCAACGACATTTGCTGACCAATCGCTATATTTATCAAGGATCTGAATTACAGCTTTTCCAAATATATCGTACCCCTTTGATTTGTTTAATTTTCCAACAAAAGTTATGTGCTTATTTTTTTTCTTAATATTTACTTTTAGTTTTTGTGCAGATTGAAAAACAACTAGTAACTTTTCGCTATTTACAAATTTATCATGCATTCCCTCTAAAAATCTTTTCTTAGACCAATTACTGTTAAAAATTATCTTATAACAATGTTTTAAAAGATATTTTCTTTCGTTTATAGATTTTGATCCTGTCATAGTTAATGGATCATTATGAAAATATAATACAAGATTTTTTTTCCCTAAAGATTTTATAATTGATGATAAATAATTTGGTCTATTATGGACTTCTATAATATCTGAAGGTTTTTCTTTCTCTATTTTAATAAACTTTTCAACATATTGTTTGCTTTTACTTTGAAATTTAAAGTTAGAGAGATTAATATTAAAATAACGTATCGGAAAAATTTTTTTATATTCTGTATTTCCATAAACAATTATATTTTTTTTATATTTACTTATAATTGATGTATCTTTAACAAACAGAGAGACAGCACCTGGGTAAATTGGTGAAAAATTTTCTTTGTAGGGTAATAAAATTGAAATTTTCATTTATTATTTGCTTTAATCAAATTTCTTAATTTCCTATTATTCTTTATATAATATTCTCTCGAAATTGCTTGATTTTTTGTTGTAAGTTTTTCTTTATAAATTAGCCTCCATTGACGTCCTCTTGTGAATTTAGCTCCTTTACCCGTATTATGTAGTTTGATTCTATTTGTCAGATTCTTTGTATAACCTACATAAGTCGCAGGTTTTCTACTTATTGATTTGAGCATATAAACATAGTAGCTCATTATAATTATTATTTAATACCTAAATGCGTATATTTTATGTTTAAATAATCTTTAATTGCCATGGAGCCGCCCTCTCTGCCGTATCCAGTTTGTTTAATTCCTCCAAATGGAGCCTCGGGCAAAGCAACAACACCAGTATTCACTGCAACTGTTCCGGTTTCCATAAGTTCGGAAGCCTTATGAGCCTTCTCTAAATCATTTGTGTAAATATAACTAGCTAATCCAAGGTCATTGTTATTTGCTCTTTTTATTACATCATCAAAATCTTTAAATTGTAAAATTGGTATTAAAGGACCAAAAGGCTCAGTTTTCATTATAGTAAAATTATCAAATACATTATCAAAAACAGTTGGTTCATAGAAAAAACCTTTATTGAAACCTGATGGTCTTTTTCCACCACATAAAACTTTTGCTCCTTCTTTTTTTGTAACTTCAACAAGATCTTCAATTTCATTAAGTCTTTTCTTTGTGGTTAAAGGTCCAAGCGCAACATTATTATCCATGCCATTTCCAATTTTTAATTTTTTTGATTTTTCAACAATCAATTTAGTGAAGTCATTTTTTTTGCTTTCATGAATGTAAAAACGACTTGGTGATATACAAACTTGACCATTATTTCTGAACTTAGCAAATATTGCTATATCAGTAACTTTTTCTATATCTGCATCTTCGAAAACTATAAACGGAGAGTGGCCACTTAACTCCATTGTTACTCTTTGAACTTTTTCTGCCGCTTTTTTTAAAATAATTTTTCCCACTCTTGTCGATCCGGTGATCGAAACTTTTTTTATTATATCAGAAGATAAGAGATTATCAGATATAAACGATGGATCTCCTGATAATAAATTTACCACACCCGGCGGTACACCAGCTTCATTACAAATATTTACTAATTCCATAACTGATCCAGGTGTAATAATATCAGGCTTAACTATAACTGAACATCCTGCAGATAAAGCTGTAGATATTTTTCTTGCAGCTAGTGTTATAGGAAAGTTCCAAGGGACCAAAGCTGCTACGACACCGACTGGTTGATAATAGACATGTATTCTTGTTTCAGGAAGTCTGCCTTGTAAAGTTTCACCATATATTCTTTTTGCTTCTTCAGAACTCCATTCAAAAATATCAGCTGCACCAGATGCTTCACCCAAGCTTTCTTTTAATGGTTTGCCGACCTCTAATGTTAACCATTTAGCAAGTATATCCTTTTTTTTCCTAATAATTTCTGAAATGTTTCTTATAATTTTTGATCTTTCCCATGGTGAAGTATTTTTCCAAACATCAAAACCTTTTTGAGCTGACTCAAGTGCTAGTTCAATATCTTTTTTATTTGCTTTTGAAGCTTTTCCTAAAAGTTCCTCATTAGCTGGATTTAAAACTTCATAAGTTTCACCCCCAGATGATTTTACCCATTTACCGTTTATGAATTGTCCAAACTTTTCGTACATTTTATAAGACTATATTAAATTTTTGTATTTTCAATATGGCGGTCCCAAGGGGAATCGAACCCCTCTTTCATGGATGAAAACCATGTGTCCTAACCGATAGACGATGGGACCTATATTTTGTGAGTCTTATTAACAGAAATATCATCGATAATAAACTCTACATTTTTTTCACCTTTCCACTCGTTCAAACTCAATTTTCCAACAATGTCGAAGATATTAGTCCTATTGTTTAGCAAAAATTGACCTAGATCTGTTTCAATAGCATTGAAAGTTATAGTTTTTATATTTGATCCATCTTTTGTCAATAAAATTGATTTTATGTGTTTTTCACCTACTACCATGGACTTTATTACTTTAGTTCCCTCAAGTAAAAATTTAGGTTCGGGATTACCTGAGCCAAAAGGAGCCAATATCTCAATTTTTTTGTAAAATTCCAAATTAAGTGCAGATGCGGAAATTGAACTATCTAAATAAAGACAATTTTTTTTAAAGTTCACGTTATTTTTTTTATTAAATTTTTTTATTATAAATTCTTTAAATTTTTCTATTTTTTCAACCTCTATTGAAAAACCTCCAGCCATCTTATGACCTCCACCTTTAATTAAAATTTTGTTTTGCAATGCTGATAATATTGCTTCACCTATATCAAAACCCACAATTGATCTAGCAGATGCTTTTCCCATTTTGTTATTTAATGAAATTATAATTGTAGGTTTGTTAAATTTATCTTTTATCCTAGATGCAATAATTCCAATCACACCTTCATGCCAATCATCTCCATATAAAACTAACACAGGATCATTTATACTTTTATTGACTGTATTTAAGGCAACATTTAGAAGATCTTTTTCTAATTTTTTTCTTTCAGAATTATACTTTTCTAATTCATTAGCAATTTGAAAACTTTCTTTTGGACTGTTATTAAGCAATAGTTTTGCTCCATGAGAACATTTTCCAACTCTTCCCCCTGCATTTATTCGTGGTCCAATCACATAACCTAAATGATATGTTGATGTTTTATTTTCAATTTTACAAACATCCATTAGGGTTTTTAAACCCAGGTTTTTTTTCAAATTTATTATTTTTAAACCCTGCTTTACTATAGCTCTATTTAATCCAATTAATGGTACTACATCACAAATAGTACCAAGTGATACTAGATCTAAAAAATTGATCAAATCAGGCTCGTAGATTTTTTTTTTTGTAAACCAGTGAGATTTTCTTAAAAGTGTATTAAGAGAAATTAAAGTCATGAAACAGACACCTGCTGCACATAAATATTTTAAATTTGAATTATCATCAATTCTATTTGGATTAATTATTGAAAAAGCATTTGGAAGATTAATTTCAGATTGATGATGATCTAATACTATTACATCTATTTTTTTAGAATTAGCAAAGTCTATAGCATCAAATGACATGGTGCCACAATCAACTGTTATAATTAAATTAACATTTTTATCGATTAATTTTTGAAAACTTTTTACTGAGGGTCCATATCCTTCAGATTTTCTATCAGGAATATAAATCTCAAAATCCTGTTGAATTAATTTAAAATAATTTCCTAGTAAGGCTGTGGAGCTTGCGCCATCAACATCATAGTCACCAAAAATACCAATTTTTTCTTTTCTATTAATAGCTTTAAGTATTCTTTGACTCGCTTTATCCATATCTCTTAGACAATTAGGATTTGGTACTAAATTTTTTATAGAAGGTTTTAAAAATGAATCTATGTATTCTTTATCAACATTTCTTATTGATAATAATCTTGCTGTAATTTCGTCTAAAAAATAATTTTCTTTTAAAAAATTAACATAAGAACTATCAAACTTTTTATATATCCATTGTTTTCCTGAAATAGATAAAGATTCCATTATTTTAAATGATAATTTTTTACTTTTTTAAATATTTTTAATTCTTTATGTAAGGCAAAAGTTGAAACTTCATATTTATTTCCTAAGTCTTTTATGCCATCAACAATTTCACCGTTTGTAATAGCTGAAGCAAAAAACATCACATCACCTTTTATCATATCTTCAATATTATATTTTTTCTTAATATCTTTAATACCAAGTTTCAAAACTCTTTTTTTTTGTTCATTGTCTAAAACTAATCTAGTTTGTATTTGACCTCCCAAACAAGAGAGAGCTGCCGCAGCTAAAACACCCTCTGGACCACCACCTATTCCGAGATATATATCAATATTTGTGTCAGGATCTACTACTGAAATCGCACCTGAAACATCACCATCAGAAATAAATTTAATTTTAACATTTAGTTTTTCTAAACTTTTAACAATCTTGTCATGCCTTGGCCTTTTTAGTATACAAGCGGTAATCTCTTTTATATCCTTTTTTTTTGCCTCAGATAATAATTTGATATTTTTCTCCACGCTAAAATCTAAATCTAACAAATTTTTTGGAAGATTTTTTCCAATAGCTATTTTTTCCATATAAGTATCAGGTGCAGAAAAAAGATTCCCTTTTTCAGATACTGCTAACATCGAAAATGCATTTGGTAAATTTTTTGCAACAAAGTTAGTTCCTTCAAGTGGGTCCAATGCTATATCAAGTTGTTGACCATTTTTTTTTCCAACTTTTTCACCAATGTATAACATTGGCGCTTCGTCCATTTCTCCCTCGCCTATTACTACTTCGCCCATCATATCTATAGAATTTAGCTCATTTCTCATCATATCTACTGATCCTTGATCTGCGGCGTTCTTATCACCTTTACCAATAAAAGGATAAGCACCTATAGCTGCTTTCTCGGTTGATCTTATGAACTTTTCAAAATAATTTTTATCTATAGACATTAGCCATTTTCTATTCTCAATAATTTTGGTTTTTGAATTATATAAGACTTTTTGGCTAAAGTTTTCAATGTTTTTTGAATATTATTATCTTTTGATCTGTGAGTAATTATCACAATAGATGAACTTTTTTTATTTTTATTAGGACTTTGTAAAACTCTTTTTATAGAAACTTTATTATTAGAAAATATTTTAGTTACGTCAGATAAAACACCGTATTTATCTTTTACGTTAATCCTTATGTAAGATGAAAAATACAAATCCCCAATATTACCACTAGGGAAATTTTTCCTTTTGTTGTTCGAAATCGCAAATGGAAATTTAATGTTTCCTCTTAAAATAGAAGAAATATCAGATACTAATGCTGAGGTTGTGGCAGCAGGACCTGCTCCATCACCTTGAATAATATTTTTTCCTATTGGTTTTCCATCAACTATAACTGCGTTTAGGACACCATTAACACTGGCTATGTAAGAAGATTTTTTAACCAAAGTTGGATGAACTCTTTGATAAATTTTATTGTTTAAAATTTCCGAAAAACCCATTAATTTAATTTTATATCCTAATTTATTCGAATTATTAATATCTTCTTCGTCTATGTCTTTTATGCCTTCAACATGTATGTTCTTGTTAATAAAAGAGTTAAAACTTAAACAAGATAATATTTTAACCTTGGATGCTACGTCATCACCATTTATATCAGATGCAGGATTTGATTCTGCATAACCAAATTTTATAGCCTTTTTAATAGTCTCATTAAATGAAGTTTTGTTAATATCCATAGATGATAAAACATAATTAGAAGTCCCATTAAAAATTCCATAAATACGATTTATTTTATTTGCAATTAATCCCTCTTTTATTGATCTAATAATTGGTACACCTCCACATACGGAAGCCTCAAATTCTAAATTAACCTTATTCTTTTCTGCTATTTTAGATAATTTGTCACCATATTTTGAAATTAAAGCTTTATTTGCTGTTACAACATGTTTTTTTTTATTTAGAGCACCAAAAACTAATTTTTTAGCAGCACCTTCCGCACCACCAATTAACTCAATAACGATATCAACATTTTCTTTTTTTAGAATATCATTGTAGTTTTTAATCCATTGTTTTTTTTTAATTCTTATATTTCTTTTTTTATTTCTATTTTTAGCTGATACATATAATAGTTTAAAATTTGCGTTATTCTTATTAGATAAGTTATTTTTATTATTATTTAAAAAATTGAATAAATAAGAACCAATATTACCTAGACCTACAATTGCTATATTATAAACTTTTTTTTTTTTCATAATTACTCTCGTAATGAGATATTGGGAAATTCTTTTTCATTACTTATTTTTATTAAATAATTTGCAATAGAATCAATATCACATTTTTTAACTTTAAGGCAAATATCAATTGAATTATTATTTGAATTATTAGAAATAATTTGATTTTTTGTTTTATTTAACTTCGACTGATTATTTTCTATATCTTTGGTTCCTAATTGAGTGTTGTTTTTACTTTTTTCGGCAATTTTTTTCGATTTAGATTTATTTTTTTTGGCTATTTCGACTTTTTTTTCTTTTATCTCTTCTTTTGATAATTTTTTCACCATTTTATTATTTTTGTTTTTAAATACTTTAATATTTGGAGATCCATCTTTAGTATTAATTTCTACCAAATCAAAACTTGTTTTCTTATCCTTAGAAAGAATCTGCACTTCAATTGATAAATTTTCTTCAAAATATTGCTTAGCCTCAGCTTTATTAATGCATTTATGATCACCGCAAATAAGTATAGTTTTTTGTTTTGTACAAGAGGTTATCAATAATAGAAAAAAAAATATAATAAATTTCATTTTAACCCTAAGGAAACATTAAAGTTGAATAAATTATTCATATTTTGAATTGCTTGACCTGCAGCACCTTTAACAAGATTATCTATAGCTGAAAATATTACAATTTTATCTTTAATTCTTGTTTGGCAAACAGAAATATCGCAATTATTTGTATTTATTACGTTACCAGTTCCAATTTGACTATTTTGTTTATAGATTTTAATAAAATAATCACTTTTATAAAAAAGTTTTAAAGTTTTGATAATCTTATTTGTAGATACACCCTTTTTTTTATTTATATAAATAGAAGAAAGGATACCTCTAAAACTTGGAATTAAATGTGGATTAAAAGTAAATATAATATTTTTTGATATTTTCCTAAATTCTTGATCAATTTCTTCAATATGTCTATGATTTCTAACTGCATAGGCGTATGTTGATAGATAAAAATTTTTAAACTTAAATTTTGATTTATAGTTCTTGCCAGCTCCTGAATAGCCTGACTTAGAATCAATTGTTATGTTTTTAATTTCAATAAGATTTTTTTTAAATAATGGTATTAACGGTAATTGTATTGACGTAGGATAACACCCAGGATTAGCTATAATTCTAAATTTGTGTAATCTTTTTTTTGTTAATTCTGAAATAGCGTAAATCGATTTCTTTATTAACTTTTTAGCTTTGTGTTTTTTATTATAGGTTTTATTATATTTAATTTCATTTTCAATTCTGAAATCTGCGGAAAGATCTATAAATTTTAAATTTTCATATTTGTAATACAATTTGTTAATTACTTTTTGAGCCTCGCCATTAGGCAGGGATAAAAAAAGTAAATCTATTTTTTTCCAATCTACAGATTGAATTTTTGATATACTGGGTAGGTTTTTTTTTATTCTTTTATCAAATTTATTAATTTTTTTTCCAATATTCTTTTGGGCGCATAAATATTTAATTTTTACGTTTGGATGTTTTGATAATAGATATACTAGATCCAAACCAACATATCCTGTTGCTCCAGCAATTACTATATTAATACTATTTTTAGTCATGGGTAACTTATACCACTAAATTATGATTTTTAAATTTAAATGATTTATCTTTTAGAAAATTGGAAACTTCTTCGTGCTTTTCTGTGACCGTATTTTTTTCTTTCAACCACTCTTGAGTCTCTTGTGGTAAGCTTGTCTTTTTTTAAATCTTTTTTCAAATTTTCATCATGTGAAATTAAAGCTCTTGATATACCCAATATTATTGCTCCAGCTTGTCCGGACAAACCACCTCCTTTAACGGAACATTTAACATCGTAACTGCTAATTACATTTGAAATCTCCAAAGGTCTGGTTACTATAAGCTGGTGGACAGGTCTTTTAAAATAGTCACCCATTAACTTTCCGTTAACAAATATTTTACCAGTTCCTTTTTTAACCCATACTTTGGCGATAGATTTTTTTCTTCTTCCAGTAGAATACTTGCTATCTTTAAAGTCTAATTTTAATTTTTTAGGTTTCTCTTTATTATTACTTGCTGGTTCCATTATGTTTTAATAATATTTTTAGAATTTAAACTCTTCAAATCTATTGTTTTTGGATTTTGATTTTGATGAGGATGAGATGCTCCTTTATAAATTTTTAATTTAGTCATTTGTTTTTTTGCTAAAGGACCTCCAGGTAACATTCTTTTAACAGCTAATTTTAATATATCCTGTGTTTTATCTTTTTCAGTTAAATTTAACGGAGTAGAAAATTTTATTCCTCCAGGATGACCAGTGTGTCTATAATATTTTTTATTAACGAATTTCTTTCCTGTAAACTTTATCTTTTCAATATTGGTAACGACTACGAAATCTCCGTTATCTATATGAGGGTTGTAAGTTGCTTTATTTTTACCTCTTAGAACTTTTGAAATAAAAGCTGCTAATCTTCCTACAGCTGCGTTCTCCGCATTGATAAGATACCAATCTTGTTTAATTTCTTTTTTTTTTATAAATGGTGTCATTTTAAACGCGATAACTACTAATAAAAAAACAAAATGTCAATTTTTTTATGATAATTTATGGTTTAGTTTGAGAACACTAAACACCAAAATTACACTGGTTATTTGATGTAGTGAAGCCAAATAAAGATTCAACCCGCTTATGAGTGTAAAAATTCCCAATAAGACCTGAATTAACAAAATAAAAAAAACGATAAAATAATTTTTATAATATTCTTCTTGTTTATTTATTAGCATTTTAATTCCAATAAAAATTACAAAACCGATAATTAAATATGCAACAGATCTATGCAAAAACTGTACAAAACTTTGATTATCAAAAAAATTAAACAAATTAAACTCAAAGATATTAATATCATCAGGGAAATAAGAGTGGTTCATTTTTGGCCATGTTTGATAAATCATACCAGCATCAAGACCGGAAACAAAAGCTCCAATAATTATTTGAAATAAGATTAATAAAAACAATAATTTGGTTAATATATTTTTAAAATTAAAGAAACTTTTATTTACTAGGAATTTAAAATTTAAATAATTCCAATACAATAAAGAAATTATAATAAATGCAAAAAATAAATGTAATGATAGTCTATAATGACTTACAGTTGTATTTTCAGTTAAACCACTTTCTACCATATACCATCCTAATAATCCTTGAAATAAAATTAAAAAAAATATGAGATAAAAAATATTTAAAACTTTTTTTTCAACAATTTTTTTAAATGAAATATAAATTAATGGTATTAAAAACATCAAACCAATTATCCTACCCAATAATCTATGAAAGTACTCCCAATAAAATATTACTTTGAATTCCTCTATGGTCATGGATGGATTTAGATATTTAAACTGTGGTATCTCTTTGTATAAATTAAAGTACAATGTCCAAGTTTCTTTTGATAAAGGTGGCAAAATACCTTTAAATAATTCCCATTCTGTAATTGATAATCCTGAATCTGTTAGTCTGGTAAGTCCACCGACTACAATCATCAAAAAAACTAATATTATCATAGATAAAAGCCATACGCTTACTAACTGATGATGATTTGTTTTTTTTATTTCCATTATATAGATATATAATTATTGTTTAAAATCTCATATAATATTTATGTCGCTATGAAAAATCTAAAATTAGAAAAAATAAGAAAAAAACTTGATAAACTTGATGATAAATTTTTGTTTCTAATTAAAAGAAGAATAAAATTAGTGAATCAAGTTTTACTTACAAAAAAATTTAAAAAACAAATAATAGACAAAAAAAGGATTAAAAAAATTTTATCAAATATTAAATCAAAGTCCAAAAAAAGAAGCATAGATACAAAAATAACTCAAGAAATTTGGAAGTCCATGATAAGAGCTTTTATAAGGTACGAATTTAGAAATTTTAAAAAATAAAATTACTTACTATGTGGTGGTAGTTTTTTTTCCACAAAAAATTCATGTTTTCTTGTGTTTGGATTGTACTTTTTTATTTTTAATTTAACTTTTGCTTTCTCTCCTTTTGTAGGTTTTTTTGCATAATAAACAAAAGCACTGTCTGGTTTACTTTCTGGTACCATTCTTACTTTTAAATGAGTTTTTTTAGCCATGATTTTTTAATCCTTTTATCTTTTTTAAAATATTTTTAGATTTATGTTTTATTCTATCTTTAAAATAATCTTTTTCTATATTATTTTCATGAGCTTCGTCAATAAATTTCTTGTCTTTTAAATATTTTTTTACACCTTTAATTGTTAGACCCTTATCTTTTAATAGAAATTTTATATATTTAATTTTGTCAATTTGACTCTGATTATAGTAACGTCTATTACCTTTTAAAATTGTAGGTTTTATTCCCTTAAATTCCTTCTCCCAAAATCTAAGAATATAATTTGCAGGTTTGCCAGTTTTTTTGTTAATTAAATTTAATTTTTTTGAAAGCTCAGATATATCTAAGAAGTCTTTTGTCATATTATATTTCATTAATTTTTTTTTTTAATGAATTTGAAGCTATAAATTTAACTGTATATCTAGGTGTAATAGTGTGTTCAACTTTAGTTTTAGGATTTCTTCCCTCTCTTTCTTTTTTATACACAATATTTAGAGAGCCAAAATTTTTAATATTAATTTTTTTTTCTTCAACAAGTATGGTTGCAATAGTTTCAATTATATCATCAGTTATTTTCTGCATATGTTTTGCTGAAAAACCAATTGATGATTTTATGTTATTTGATATTTCCTTTTTTCCTAGATTTTGTTTAATTTTTATCGTCATTGAGATGACTTAAATTGTCTTTAATTTGACTCATCAAATTACCTTTTACAATATTATAACATAAATCAATTGAATGATAAAATCCAAGTGAGTCGGTTGAACCATGACTTTTTACAACAGGTCCATTAAGACCTAAAAAAATTGCGCCATTAAATTTTCTTGGATCTAATTTTTCCTTAAATTTTTTAAGACTAAAATACGAAAATAATAATGAAAATTTGGAAAGCATATTTTCTTTTAATGAGAGTTTTAAGTTGTCAGTTATAAATTTTGCCGTACCTTCAGCTGTTTTTAAAGCTATGTTGCCTGTGAAGCCATCTGTCACTATAACATTGCTATCTCCTTCAGTAATTTTGTTTCCCTCAATATATCCATTAAAGTCAAAATCTTCATTTTTACTTATCTCTTTTAATTTTGAGTATGCTTTTTTTATCATTTCAGTTCCTTTAATTTCTTCTGAGCCAACATTCAATAAAGCAACTTTAGTTTTTACTGTTGGAAAAAGAGATTTATGTAATGCCGAACCCATTTCTGAAAACTCAATTAAATTTTTTTCATCACACTCAATATTGGCACCTAAATCTAAAACAATATTCATCCCATTTAAGTTAGGCCACAACCCGGCTAAAGCTGGTTTGCTTACTCCATTAATAGTTTTTAATATCATTCTAGATATCACTAAAAGGACACCAGTATTTCCAGCAGATAATGAAATATCACTTTCAGATTTCACTTGAGAATAAACACTATTCCACATGCTGCTATTTTTTGATGTTTTGACAGCTGTAAGAGGAGTTTCGTTGTCAGAAAC
>CACMTV010000007.1 GCA_902616675.1 uncultured Pelagibacteraceae bacterium
TCGAATTATAGTTAAACATACTAACTAAAATAATATTTCCATCCGGATCAATAATTTTTGTAGGAAAATCTGATTTTATAACTTTATTTCTATTGTCGAAAATTACATTTTTACTCTCAAACACATAATTTTCAACGGTTTCAATTATTGTTGAGCCAATACTATTAAGTAAATCTTTTTCTTTAGAATAATTGGCTTCATCAGTTTTTAAAATATTATTATTTTCATCAATCGCTTTAACATTGCCCCTAAAAATTATTGTTGAGTTTTTCTTATCAAATTTAACCTCTGATGATTTTATTTCTAAATTCTTTGCATTTAAATCTGTTAAAAGAAAAACAAAAAAAAGAAATTTAATTATTATTAATTTATTTTTCATTTATCTGAAGCAAACCTATACTATTTATTAACCCTATAACAACTATTGGTATCCAAACTGATATTTGTGGTGAAATTCTATCAGACTTACCTAATGCAACAGATAAATCTTTCATGTAATAGATGATTGCACAAGTAAGCACTGCTATCATAAAATAGTTTATGTTATTTGAGTTTCTATTATTGATGGTGAAAATTGCCGCTAAAACTACCATTAAAGCAAGAAAAAAGGGCAGCGCGAAAAAAGAATTAATTTTTTCTGAGATTGTTGTTTTTTCATATCCTCTAGTAATTAAATTTTTGTTTTCTGTAAGCAACTCTACAAATGAAATCGTGTCCAAATTTTTAAAAAGAGTATTGAGTTTTTTTACATTATAAAATGAATTAAATTCAATACTCTCCTTTTTTACAATTGTAATATTGCCCTCATCATCAAAGCTAAAGATTTTAGGTTTTTCTATTTTCCAATTATTAAATAAGATATTAGCTTTTTCAGACTCTATTCTCTCTTTAATAACATTATCATTTGAAATAATATTTATGGAGACGTCAATTAAATAATTATTTTCTAACCTATCTGCGTTAATTATATAAAGGTTATTATTTTTGCTTTCTTTTATCCATACGCCGTTTCTATTAATAGTAACTAAATGGTCAGTGTCTTTAGAATAATTGGATTTTGTTTTTTCGTAATACTTTACCATATTAGATGTTACTGGATTGATAGCAATTAGAATAAACAATCCCCATATAAAAGATAGAGCGCTTATAATTGCAATAATTTTTGCATTTGAATAACCAAAAACTTTTAATGTTAATAATTCATTGTTATGTTTAATTGATATAAAAAACCACATTGAAGAAAGAAAAATTATAAAAGGCATTAAATTTATAAAAATTAAATTTGGAATATATGACAGTGTTAATATTATTGGTAGAAATAAACTTTCTCCAGAATTTTTAAAAAACTCAACCTCTTCGAATAAATTTAAAATTAGACCTAAACAAAAAGCTATAAGAATAGAATTGAGAAGAACTTTTGTGTAATTACTTGTTAAATAACTATTAATTTTATTGTTCATTTAAGTTCGTTTAAAAATTTATTTATTAGAATAAAATATAAAGTTGGGAGCAAAATTAATGGTGTTAGGAGATAAGTATAAAAACCAACTGTAGATATTCCAGAATACCTCACAAGTAATTCAGATAAAACTAATAAAATGAAACCTGTTATAAAAAAGACATACCTATTTAAAATTTTTGTTTTTTTATTTTTTTTATAAATTAAAATAAATGAGATCAAAATCGAGACCAAGGGAATATATAAAGGCATAATTACTCTTCTAGAAAAAGTTTCAATAACTATAGCGATATTATCTTTTGGACAGTTTTTGATATTTTCTTCTAGTATACCAATGTAATAATAATTTTTTAAACAACTTAAAATTTTTAGAGTAGAGGTTTCTTGAATTTTCACATCTTTAATTACCCTGTTATCTAAATTTTCGAAATTTAATAAAGTCTTATTAAACTGAATTATCTTAACAGTATTATCTTTTTCAAAAGACTGGATAATACCTTTTTCTAATATAATCTTATTTTTATCAATTATACCTCTTTCGGCAATAACTGTTTTATTTTTCGCCGCAGAACTTTCTGGTAGTAAACTATTTAGGCTGTTACTTTCATCTTTAATAAATATATTTTTGACTACATTATTTTCCTTTTCCCCCACATAAAAAGTTAAACCCTTAAATGCATCTGAAAATGAATTTGATTTTATCAGGCTGGTTACAGTGTCTACTCCAGATTGTTTAATAAGATTTCTTGATTTGTTAAGAGCAGTTGGAGTAATAATAGTTGAAAATACGATATAAACAAATAATATGAATATAGATATTAGAAAAAATAAATTGACCACTTTAAATTTGGCAATTCCCGAGGTCCATAAAACTAAAAGTTCATTTTGTCGTTCTAGTCGAATAATAGTTAACAACAATGCTAGTAAAAAACTAAGCGGAATAAATTTTGTCATTATATTAGTCAAGTTTAAAAGAGAATATGTGAAATAAGTAGATGTAGAGTACCCACTATCCACTATAAGGTCTAAAAAGTTCACAGCTCTCACAGTCCAAGCTATTAGTGACAAAGAAAACAATATTAAAATAAAAGACTTTATTAGCTCTAAAGTTATGTATTTATAAATCTTGTTTTTTAACATGAGAAATTGTTATATAAATTAAAGCAACTTTAGTTAAAACTCAACCTATGATAGTACACTATGACTAATATTCCGTTGAATTATTATATTTTTGATCATATATACCACTTAAATCGATTTATTTAAATTTTATGTCTGTGAAAATCTACTACTCTCAAAAAACAACAAATACGAGCTCGTCCAATTTAGTTTTATTTTCTGATGATAAATTTAACCTTAACGGTTTAAAAAAATTTCTTTCAAATTCTGAATATTCATACATTCAAGATTTGTTAAAAACAAATGACCTAAAAAAAAACTTACTTATTTTTGAGTTAAATTCCAAAAAAAAGATAGTTTTAATATCTCTTAAAAAAAATTTAAAAACATCGGATACTGAAAATTTGGGAGCTGAATTTTTCGGACGCATCAATTACGGAAAGAGTACTGAATATTTTATCAATTCCGATAGTATAGCTGGAAAAAATGAAAATCTATTAGGTCATTTTCTTTATGGACTTAAATTAAAATCTTATGAGTTTAATAAGTATAAAACAAAAAAAGAAAAAAGGCTTATTTCAATTAATGTTTTAGGAAATAAAAATATACCTTCAGCTAAAATTCAACAGAAATTTAAAGCGCTAGAGGAGGGTACTTTTTATGCGAGAGACTTAGTCTCTGAGCCAGGAAATATTCTTCATCCAGATGAATATGCAAAAAGAATTAGCTCTTTAAGAAAAGATGGGTTGAAGATAAATATATATGACGAAAAAAAATTAAAAAAATTAGGTATGAATGCGTTACTTGGGGTGGGGATGGGAAGCATAAGAGGATCTTATCTTGTCACAATGGAATGGAACGGAGCAAAAAATAACTCAAAACCTTTAGCTTTTGTCGGAAAAGGAGTTACTTTTGACACTGGTGGGTACTCATTAAAACCTGCAAGATTTATGGAAGATATGACTTATGATATGGCGGGTTCAGCAGCCGTTGTTGGTTTGATGAAAAGTTTGGCTTTAAGAAAAGCAAAAGTTAATGCAGTGGGTGTTGTAGGACTTGTAGAAAATATGGTAAGTGGCGTAGCTCAAAGGCCAGGAGATATTGTAAAATCTTATAGCGGAAAAACTATTGAAGTATTAAATACAGATGCCGAGGGCCGATTAGTTTTAGCAGATGCTTTAACATTCACAGAACGAAAATTTAAGCCAAAATTTATTGTCGATTTAGCAACTTTAACTGGAGCGATAATAGTTTGTTTAGGTTCAGAGTATGCTGGATTATTTTCTAATGACGATAAATTGTCTAAACAAATTTTAAATGCTGGGGAAAAAGTCGAAGAAAAATTATGGAGAATGCCGTTGCATAAAAATTATGATAAATTAATGGACTCTAAAAACGCTGATGTACAAAATATAAATTACATTGGAGGTGCCGGCTCAACAACAGCGGCGCAATTTTTACAAAGATTTATTTTAAATAAAACTCCCTGGGCTCATTTAGATATTGCTGGTATGGCGTTTTCAAAATATGGCGGAGCTTTAAACTCTAGTGGAGCTACCGGATTTGGAGTTAGGTTGTTGAATCAGCTCGTAGAAGAAAACTATGAGTAATATAGAACAGACACTTTCAATAATTAAACCTGATGCAGTTGAAAGAAAACTATCTGAAAAAATAAAATCAATTTTTTTAAAAAACAACCTTACAATTTTAGAAACAAAAAAACTTCATGTTTCCAAAGATGAAGCGGCGGAATTTTACAAAGTGCATCAATCAAAACCATTTTATGATCAACTTTGTAGTTACTTATCATCAGGACCTATAGAAGTTATGATTTTAGAGGGTGATAATGCTGTCCTTAAAAATAGAGAATTAATGGGTGCTACTGACCCGAAGAATGCTGAAGATGGAACCATTAGAAAGCTATATGGTATTTCTATTGATAAAAATTCAGTACATGGTTCGGACTCTGTTGAAAACGCACAAATTGAAATAAATTTTTTCTTTAAAAAATAAATTACTTATTCACTTTTATTATAGCTTCAGAAAAAGCATTATATTCTAAAGTTTGCGTTTTTTTTTTAAGTGATGCAATATTATCTTTTTTATCAATATAAAAAAATTTTTTTAACACTATCTTCCCAGCATCTAGTTTTTCATTTACATAATGTACTGTGCACCCAGTTTTTTTTTCTTTTCCTTTTAATACTTTTTCAAAGGTATTTAGTCCTTTAAATTTTGGCAAAAGGGATGGATGAATATTTAAAATAGATTTTCCAAAGGAGCGAATAAATCTTTTAGATAAAATTTTCATAAAACCAGCTAACAAAATCAAATTAATTTTATGATCTTTTAATTTATTTAATATTATATTTTCAGTAAGATTTTGATTATCATTAAATATTAAATATGGAATTGACCATTTTTTTGCAAGTTTTAGTCCTGGAGCATTTTTATTACTGCTAACTACTAATTTTATTTTAATTGGAAAATTATATAAGTTTGAATTTAGTAAAAGTTTTTTTAGGTTGGTTCCTTTTCCTGAAATAAAAACACAAGTGTTAATTTTTACCATTTTATTCGATTAAATAGATTTAATTTTTCTTTCCCTTTTGTAATATACCCTATTTCGTAAGGTGAAAAACTTTTTTGAAAATATTTTTTTATTTTTTTTAAATTTTTTTTTTTCGCAATTAAACAAAAACCAACGCCACAATTAAATGTTCTTAGCATTTCTTTATCTGAAATATTTTTGGATTTAAGCCAGGAAAAAACATCTAGAACTTTAATTTTCGATAAATCGATATTAGCTGTAAGATTATTTGGAATTGATCTAATAATGTTTTCAACAATACCTCCGCCTGTTATATTAGCCGCAGAATGAATTAAATTTTTTTTACATAAATTTAAAATTTCATTTACGTAAATTTTTGTAGGACTAAGTAATCGTTTTTTAATTTTTATTGGTAATTTATTTTTTATTAAAATATTACGTACTAACGAATAACCATTAGAGTGAATACCAGAAGAGGGAATGGCGATTATTATATCGCCATCCTTAACATTATCCTTTTTTAAAATCTTATTTTTAGAAACTATCCCGGTGCTAAAACCCGCTAGGTCAAATTTATTTTTTTTATAGATTCCAGGCATTTCTGCAGTCTCACCTCCTATAAGATCGCAACCAGCTATTTCGCATCCTTTTAAAATACCGTTCAAAATTTTTTTTAATTTTGAAAGGTTGATTTTTTCTATTGCTATATAATCTAAAAAAAATAATGGTTTTGCACCTTGAACAATTAAATCATTAACGCACATAGCTACTAGATCAATACCAATTGTGTTTAATTTACTGTACTTGTCTGATAATTCCAATTTAGTTCCAACTCCGTCTGTACAAGAGACGATAACGGGATTTTTAATATTCAATGAGCTTAAATCGTATAAAGATCCAAAAGACCCAATATTATTCTTATGTTTCTTTTTATTCGCTTTTTTGACATTTTTTTTTGTTAATTTACTTATATGTTTTACAAATTGGTTCCCCAAAGAAATATCAACGCCGCTATTTTTATAACTATAGAGTTTTTTTTTCATTAATAATAATGATAGTTAATAGAATATGAAAAATTTAAAGTTTATCATAACTATCTTAATCATTTTATCTAAAACTGGAAATGTTTTATCTGTAGAAAGCATTTTTACTGTTAATAATATACAAGTAAATAAAAATTCCTTTAAAAATAAAGAGGAATTAATCAATATAGCTTTTAAAAAAGGATTTGAAAAACTTAACAGTAAAATCTTACTAGAGGATGATTATATAAAGATAAAAAATACAAGTTTAGGAAATATAAAAAATTTAGTATCTCATTATCAAATTGTAAAAAATGAAGATGTAAATATTCAAAATTTTGAACTGATAAATTTATATTTTAAAAGAGATAAAATGTATAATTTTTATAGTCAGAATAATATAAAATATAGCGACGTAAGTGGTAAAATTTTAAAAATACTCCCGGTTCTACTTCTTAATGATGAAATCTATATTTATGACAATAATTTTTTCTACGATAAATGGCTAGATAACGAGGAAGAAAAAAGTGGGAACATTGAGTATATTTTTCCAATTGAAAACCTAGAAACTATTGAATCAATAAAAAAAAATCAAGAGAATTTACAAATGGTGAATTTAAATAATATTTTTGATGAAGATAATGAGAAAGATAAACTTCTTATAATAATTGACTACGGCAAACAAAAAACAAAATTTTTTTTAAAAGGAAATATTTCTTCAAAAAAAATTATAAAAAATATAACTTTATCAGAAAATACAGTTGAAACTATTGAATATCCAATAATTCTAGAATTTTTAAAAAAAGAAATTCTCGAATTAGTTAAATCACAAAACATTATAGATATTGGAGCTCCATCTTTTTTAAATGTCAATTTTTCATTAAACAATCAAAATGATTTATTCATATTTCAAAATATTTTACAGGAGGTTGATTTGGTAGACAGTTTTAGTGTAAGAGAATTTAACAATAAGTTTGCTTATGTTAATATAAAGTATTACGGTAAAATCAATAAAATAAAAGAAAAATTGAACCAAAAAGGATTAGATATTAATTTTATCAATAATCAGTGGAGTGCGAGGTTAAAATAAATTGAGCCAACTAGTTTTCAAATTTCCTTTTAAAACAACATATTTTGAAAAAGATTTTTTTGTATCATCTAATAATTTTGAGGCTTACAAATTAATAGAAAGTTGGCCAAAATGGCCCGATAAAAAAATAAATATTTTTGGACCTAGAGGTTGCGGCAAAACCCATTTAACGAATATTTTAAGTAAAAAATTAAAACTATTATCTGTAAATGCTAATAAATTTGATGAAAAAATAAATAGATTAGTAGAAAACTTCGAATGTATAGTGATTGAGAATTACGAGGAAAATATTGATGAAAATTTGCTTTATTCTTTTATAAATCAAATTAATCAGTTAAATAAATACTTAATTATTAATTCTAATAAAAATATTAAAAACTTTCAAATTAATTTAATTGATTTAAAATCAAGGCTTAACAGTTTTATGGAAATAGAGATAAATCTTCCAACGGATGAACTTATAAAAGTAATAATTTCAAAAACTTTTTCAGATAAACAAATAGGTTTAAGTAGTAAGAACTTAGAATTTGTGATTAAAAATATTGAGAGATCCTATGAAAAAATATTAAAATTTAGTAAAGATATAGATAATCTTTCTTTATCTACTGGAAAGTCGATAAATATTAATTTAATAAAAAAAGTATTATTTAATGAATAAATATAGAACACACAATTGCTCTGAGTTGACAGAACGCGAGAATAATAAAATCGTAACTTTATCCGGATGGATACACAGAAAAAGAGACCACGGTAATTTACTATTTATAGATTTACGAGATCATTTTGGTTTAACACAATGTGTTATAGAAAATAAAAATAAATTTTTTAATATTCTTGAAAAAATTAGACCTGAGTCTGTTATTAGTATTACCGGAAAAGTTTTAAAAAGAGAAAAAGGTACTGAAAATGTAGAACTATCAACGGGTAATATTGAAGTAAGTATTCAGAATATAAAAATTTTGGCTGAAGCTAAAGATTTACCAATGCCTGTTTTTGGAGAACAAGACTATCCTGAAGATATTAGATTAAAGTATAGATTTTTAGATTTAAGAAGAGATTCAATGCATAAAAATATTATTTTAAGATCAAATGTGATTTCTTTCATAAGGTCAGAGATGTTGAGACTTGGTTTTTTAGAATTTCAAACACCAATTTTGACATCTTCAAGCCCCGAAGGTGCAAGAGACTTTTTAGTTCCTAGTCGACTAAATCCTGGAAAATTTTATGCTCTTCCTCAAGCACCACAACAATTTAAACAACTAATTATGGTTTCAGGATTTGATAAATACTTTCAAATAGCTCCATGTTTTAGAGATGAGGATGCTAGGGCAGACAGAAGTCCAGGTGAGTTCTATCAGCTGGACATTGAAATGTCTTTTGTTGAACAAGAAGATGTATTTAAAGTAATTGAAACCTTAATGATAAATTTATTTAAAAAATTTTCCCCAAAAAAAGATATAAATTCTAAATTTCCAAGAATTTCATATAATGAAGCAATGTTAAATTACGGTACTGATAAACCTGACTTAAGAAACCCGTTATTGATTAAAGACATAACAAATATTTTTACAAGAGAAGATGTAAAATTTGATATCTTTAAAAAAATGGTATCAAAAGGATCTAAAGTAAGATGTATAGTTACAAAAGATACAAAAGATAAACCACGAAGTTTTTTTGATAGCATTGATAAATGGGCAAAAGAACAAGGCGCTTCCGGATTAGCTTACTTTACATTAGAAAAGACAGATAAAATTTTAGGAAAAGGACCTATTGGAAAATTTTTTAGCGAGGACTCCCTTAAAGAATTAATGAAAAATTGTAAAATGAATATTGGCGACAGTATATTTATGGCTTGTGGCTCAGAAAAAGAAATTGAAAAAATTTTATCAATCTCTAGAGATAAAATTGGAAAAGAATTAAATTTGATAGATAAAAATCAGTATGCATTTTGTTGGATTATTGATTATCCTATGTTTGAATTAGATGAGCAAACAAAAAAAATTGAATTTAGTCACAATCCATTTTCTATGCCGCAAGGCGAGATTGAAGAATTAGACTTTAAAAATCCATTAAATATTAAAGCATATCAATATGACATTGTCTGCAACGGTGTCGAATTATCTTCTGGTGCGATTAGAAATCATATACCAGATTTAATGTATAAGTTATTTTCCATAGCCGGTTATGAAAAAAGGGACGTTGATGAAAAATTCAGTGGAATGATAAATGCTCTTAGTTATGGAGCGCCTCCTCATGGAGGAATTGCGCCAGGAGTTGATAGAATAGTAATGTTGCTTGCTGATGAAAAAAATATCAGAGAGGTAACTCTGTTTCCTATGAATCAAAATGCTCAAGATCTTATGATGAATGCACCTTCAAATGTAGATGACAAACTTTTAAAAGAGCTTAGTATTAAAAAAAATATCAAAAAAGATTAATTTTTAGACTTTAAATTTAAACGTATATCACTCAGATCAACTAACTTTTCCTCATAATTACTCCGTACGAAGCCCTTGGAAGTAATATTTTTGACTATTTTTAAAAATTTATCATCGCTATTAATATCACTATTATTTTGAATTTTAGAAATAGATGGAGTGTGAGCTAAATCCTCTTTTCCAAGGTAAGAAATAGCTAGCTCTCTAAAGACATAATCTAATATTGATGTTGCACTTAAAATTCTATCGTTCCCATCCACTTTTCCAGATGGCTCAAATTTAGTATCAATAAACGCATCTACAAATTCATCCAATGGAACACCGTATTGTAAACCTAGTGAAATTGCGATTGCAAAATTATTCATCAAAGCTTTTACTAATTCGCCCTCTTTGTTTGTATCAATGAAAATTTCACCAATTTTTCCATCATCATACTCTCCAGTATGAAGATATATCTTATGTTCTCCTATAGAAGCTTTTTGTATATAGCCCTTTCTTCTATCAGGCATTTTAAATCTACTGCCTAATTTTGTCTGAATTTTATTCTGAATTTGTGAATTATTTTGAACTAAATTATTTACTTTTTTCTCAATAGTTTGATCTATAATTTTTACTTTCTCCTTTTTTATATCTTTAGACTTACTCTCTCCAACTTTCTTGGTTTTTCGATTATTTAATTTGACCTCTATCACTTCAACAGTACCATCGTCTCTTTTGTCGATCTCTGACATAGATTTCTCGTTTAATTCATCAAGACTATGAATAGTTTTGAAAGTGCAGGTGTAATAAGTTTCTACTAAGTATTTTTTCATTTTTTTCGGATGAATCTGATAATTGAACATATATATAAATTGTAGTAAGTGTCTATAACATAATTATACAATTATAAATTGTGTGGATTTAGTATGATTGGGCTAAAACAAATTTTTACTTGGTGGAATAGAAAAACATTTGGAACTTTCCTTAAAACTTTATTATTTGGAAAATATGTGGGAAAAGATGAACTTGGAAACAAATATTACAAAAATAAAAAAGATGAAAGATGGGTCATTTATGCCAATGATATTGAGGCTACAAAAATCACCTCAGATTGGTTTCTTTGGATGCATCATACCATAAATGAAACACCTTCAGAATCATTAAAAAAATATGATTGGCAGAAAAATCACTCCGAAAATTTGTCAGGATCCAACAGAGCATATAAACCAAACAAGATAACAAAAAAAACGAAATTTAAGAATTATGAAACTTGGAAAAATTAATCTACTTTTAATTGTTTTTTTATTTATTTTTCATACAATTTTAATTGCCGATGACAAAATATTGTCAGCACCAGTTATAAATTTGGAAAATTTGGAGCCAAGTTATGAGGTCTTAGAAAAAGAAAATAACACTAGTTCTGAATTAAATGTTGGTATTAAAAAAAGAAATATTATTGATAAAAAAAAAAGTGATATCGAATTTGTTAATTTAATTGGACTTGATAAAATAACGGCCAAAACTATTCCAATTAAAATAAAATTGGGGGAGACAGCTAAATTTGGAATACTAGAGATAAAAGCTTTAAAATGCGGATTCTCAAAAAGTTCAGAAATCAATAATAATTCAGCAGCATATCTTCAAGTAAGAGATATTTCAGAAAACCAAAATGAAAAAGTTTTTATTTTTAATGGATGGACTTTTTCATCTAATCCATCACTTACTCCAATTGACCATGCAATATATGATATTTGGCTTGTGGGATGTGAAAGCACTTAATAAAATTTTTCTTTTCCTAACCAATTAGTGTCAAACGAAGAGTCTTGAAATTTTTTGTGATTTAGTATTTTTTTATGCAAACCAATAGTCGTTGTTATTCCCTCTAAAACAAATTCATCTAATGATCTCAAAGTTCTTTGTATAGCCTCGGTTCTGTTCCTACCTTTACAAATTACTTTTGCTATTAAACTATCATAGTACGGAGTTACTTTGCACCCTTGAAAAATAGATCCATCGACTCTTGTTCTAAAACCCGAAGGTTGATGACAGACTGAAATTATACCAGGACTTGGTTGAAAATCTTTTGATGGATCTTCTGCATTTATTCTACATTCTATGGAGTGACCTCTAGGATTTATATCATTTTGTTTTAATGCAGTATTTCCAGTAAAAGCAATCCAAAGTTGCTCTTTCACAATATCAATTCCTGTTTGAACTTCAGTTACAGGGTGTTCAACCTGAACTCTTGTATTCATCTCAAGAAAGTAAAACTTTCCTTTCTCATAAATAAATTCTACTGTACCTGCACCTTCATAACCAATATTTTCAACCATTTTTACTGTTCTATTTAACAGATCAGCTCTTTGTTCTTCCGTGAGAACTGGACTTGGAGTCTCTTCAATTAATTTTTGATGTCTTCTCTGAACAGAGCAATCTCTTTCACCTAGTTGAACCGTTCTATTTTTACCGGACATAATTTGCACCTCGATGTGTCTTGGATTCTTAAAATATTTTTCAATATATAATTCATCATTTCCAAAATATTTTTTTGCTTCGTTTTTGGCTAAAGAAAATAATTCAGAAAGTTTCGACTCATCATCAACAATTTTCATTCCTTTACCTCCTCCACCGGCTGCAGCTTTTATTAAAATTGGATATCCAATTTCTTTACATAGGCTTTTTGCTTCTTCTAACGATTTTACTGATCCATCAGAGCCCTCGATTACTGGTAAGCCATTTTTTTTCGCAATAATTTTAGCTTGAATTTTATCTCCCATTTCTCCTATAAGTTTTGAACTTGGTCCTATAAATTTAATCCCGTGCTTAGTTACAACATCTGCAAATTTTGAGTTCTCTGATAAAAAACCGTAACCAGGATGTATAGCCTCTGCTCCAGTCAAATCCACAGCAGACATCAATGCTGAGATATTCAAATAACTATTTTGAGGTTGATGAGAACCTATACAAACACTTTCATCAGCTAGTCTTACATGCATTGCCTCAGAGTCCACATCAGAATGTACAGCTACAGTGTTTATTCCCCACTCCTTACAAGCCCTTATAATTCTTACAGCTATCTCACCTCTATTAGCTATTAATACTTTTTTAAACATTATTTTAATCTAAGATAATTAAAGTTTGACCAAATTCAACGGGCTGTCCGTCATTTACCATAATTTTTTTTACAATTCCATCTGCAGAGGATGGTACATGGTTCATTGTTTTCATTGCTTCAACTATTACAACTGTCTGACCCTTTTTAATTTTATCACCAACTTCTACAAATTTTTTTGCACCAGGCTCAGGAGCTAAATATGCAGTTCCTATAATTGGAGATTTAACTCTAGTACCTTTTTGCTCACTGTTATCAGTTAATACACTTTTATTAGGAGAAACAACTGCACTAGTTACACTTTTTTCAGATGAATTTCTTTGAGCTTTTGAAACTTTAATTTTTTTGTCTCCTTCTTGGTACTCAATTTCAGTGATATTAAATTCACTTAGACAGTTTACAAGTTCCTTAATTAATTTTTTATCAATTTTCATTTTTCAACAAATTTATAGAAGCTTTTAGCGCTAAAGTATAGCCTTCTGCTCCTAACCCACATATTATACCATCTGCAACTTTACTTATCAAAGATTTATGTCTGAAATCCTCTCTCTTATAAATATTTGTAATATGCAACTCAATAATTGGAATTTTTAAAATTTTTAAAGCATCATGAATAGCCACAGAGGTATGTGTATATCCACCAGCATTAATTATCAAACAATTTTGATTATCTCTAGCATTTTGAATTTCATTAACAATTTCGCCTTCGACATTGGATTGAAAAAAAGACAGGTTAATATTATGCTCTTTAGAAAAAGATAAACAATTCTTTTTAATTTGCTCTATTGAAGTGTTACCATATTTATCTTTTTCCCTTTCACCTAATAGGTTAAGATTGGGACCGTTAATTATTAGTATATTAAACATAGTTTGATATAGGTAGAATAGATAACTAAATTATGGCAAAAATTCAAATAAATGGAAAAAAGGTAGTTATAAAGCAAAATTTTACATTACAGGATGTGTTAAAAAAATATAAATTAAATAAAAAGAAGGTTGCTATAGAGTTGAATGGTAAAATTTTACCCCAAAATGAGTACAAAAAAAAAGCTTTAAAAAATAATGATAAAATTGAAATAGTTCAGTTTATTGGCGGTGGCTAAGATGAAAAAAGATATTTTTAAAATAGATAAAAAAGTTCTTAAATCTAGATTAATAGTAGGTACTGGAAAATATAAAAATCTTGATGAGACCGCGAAAGCAATTGAAGCATCTGGTGCGGATATGGTTACTGTTGCAGTTAGAAGGGTAAATATTTCAGATAAAAAAAAACCTCTACTGATGGACTACGTTAATCCAAAAAAAATTATTTATCTTCCAAATACAGCCGGGTGCTTTAATTCAAAAGATGCGCTCAGAACTTTGAGACTGGCTAGAGAGATAGGTGGGTGGAAGATGGTAAAGTTAGAAATATTAGGGGATAAAAAAACATTATACCCAGATATGATAGAGACATTAAAAACAACTCAAGTATTAGTGAAGGAAGGTTTTAAAGTTTTAGTTTACTGTACTGATGATCCTATACATGCAAAAAAATTAGAAGATATGGGAGCCTCTGCAATTATGCCATTAGCTGCTCCTATAGGTTCTGGTCTTGGAATACATAACAAACTTAATATTTCAATTATAATTAAACAATCGAAAGTTCCTGTTATAATAGATGCTGGTATTGGAACAGCTTCGGACGCTACAATCGCAATGGAGATGGGATGTGATGGAGTGTTAATAAATTCTGCAATAGCTCTTGCTAAAAATCCAATTAATATGGCTGAAGCTTTCAAGCATGCTGTAATATCGGGAAGAAAGTCTTTTTTATCTGGGCGAATGAAAAAAAATAGTTTTGCTGTTGCTTCGTCACCTTCAGAGGGCGTGATTAGCTAGCTTTTTTTTTACGCATCCAAAGTGTTCTAGGTTTTTTATCTTTCTTAATTTCTTCTTTAATTTTTGTTTTTTTTATTAAATTCTTGACATATTTTTTTTCATCTTTTTGAGGTTTCGAATATTTTTCAATTTTTGAATTAAAATTTTCAATCTTATTAATATGTTCAATCTTATCAATTATTTTTTTTGATTTATTAAGTAATTCTATTTTGTATTCTGGAATGATAAACTGCGCCTTTTCAATTATATCAATCTTATACGAATATTTTTTTTGAAAATAATTTAATTCTTTAGATAAATTTGAATCTATATACAATTTAACTTTATCAGGTACAAAAGCTTTAATTATCTTGATTTTATTATTAAATGCTAACATCTCAATCTTTTTAACAATTTTTTGTGAAAATGAGTTTAAAGATAAGTTTGTTTCCCATTTTATCGAACCTTCCCTAAGCCTTTGTCTTGTCATCTCGAGTAAACCAAAATTACTTATTCTTCCGATCTGAATTCTTGCTCTATCTTTCCTAACACATTCCCTCATTTTTTTTTCAACGGTTCTTTTGTTGTAAAAATTTAACATATCTATAAAATCAATTACTATTAAACCTGAGAGATCTCTTAATTTAATTTGTCTACAAATTTCTTCCGCGGCCTCTAAATTTGTATTTAAAGCAGTTTTCTCAATATTCATTTGTTTAGTTGATTGTCCTGAATTTATATCTATAGCTACTAATGCTTCAGTAGGATTTATAACTAAATAACCACCCGATTTAAGTTTCACAGTTGGTTCAAAAATATTGTTAAGTTCTTTTTCTATAAGTGCATCATGAAATAAAGGTATCTTTCCTCTGTATTTTTTTACATATTTAGCATTTTTAGGTATTAATTCTTTCATGAATTTTTTTGTTTTTTGATAGCCTTCATTACCATCTACATAAATATATTTTGTCTCATTATCATAAATATCTCTTAAAGCTCTTTTAATAATATCACCTTCCTCATAAATTAATGAAGGAGCGTTAGAAACAACTGCTTTATCTTTGATTTCTTCCCAAGTCTTTAAAGTATTTTGGAAATCTTTTTCAATTTCATTTTTGGTTTTATTTGCACCAGCTGTCCTAACAATTACTCCCATGCTTTTCGGTATTTCTATTTTATTTAAAATTTCTCTAATTTTTTGCCTATCACTGGAATTAAAAATTTTTCTTGATATTCCGCCACCTTTAGCTGTATTGGGCATTAAAACCATATATTTTCCTGCAAGTGATATGAAAGTAGTAAGCGCAGCACCCTTTTGACCTCTCTCCTCTTTTAAAACTTGTATTAAAATAACCTGCCCAGGTTTGATTACTTCCTGAATTCTGTATTTTTTAAGGCCGTAAGTATTTTTAAGTTTTTCTCTATAATTAATTTTATTTTCAGATACATTATTGTTTAAATTTCTATTTTGTTCTTCATTGTTTTCATTCTTGTCGTTATTGCTCGTAGTCTCTTGATTATTGTTAATTTCCTCTAAATTAGTATTTTTTAAATCTTCACGAATTTTCTCTTCAACATCTTTTAATTTTTCTTTATCAGCAGAAGGAATTTGATAATAATCTGATTGAATATCATTGAAAGCTAAGAAACCATGTTTTAACCTTCCGAAATCAACAAAAGCTGCTTGGAGTGAAGGCTCTACTCTACTAATTGTTCCTAAATAAATATTATTCTTAAAATTTAGCCTATTTTTATCTTCGTATTCGTATTCTTCGATTGTAAGGTCTGATTTAAGAACAATTCTAGTTTCTTCTGGATGCGAAGCATCGATGTATAAATTTTTGTCCATTTAATTTGAATTCCTTTTGAAATTTTCATTGTTTTTGTGATCATAATTTTAATTTTTTAAAATCTAATACTATCATTAAATACTCATAATTTAAATGCCTTAAGATAGCCAAATTTAATGATATAAAATAGTATCTACATGTTTAAATTTATTAATTTTTCGTTAAAAGCACTAATAATAATACTTATTTCAGCTTTATTATTAATTTTTTCAGCTTTTTTTTATTTTTCTTCAGGATTGCCGGATTATAAAAAATTAGCAAATTATCAGCCTCCAATTTCTAGTAGAGTTTATTCAAAAAATGGGGAACTTATTGCAGAATATGCTATAGAAAAAAGATTATTTGTTCCCTATGACTCTATTCCTAATAAGGTAATTAATTCATTTTTATCGGCCGAAGACAAAAATTTTTTTAATCATCCAGGTGTAGATGCGAAAGGAATCTTAAGAGCTACTATTAATAATATTAAAAATATATTAGGCGACAAAAGATTAGAAGGAGCCTCAACTATCACCCAACAAGTTGCAAAAAATTTTCTTTTAACCAATGAAGTTTCTTTAAAAAGAAAAATAAAAGAGGCTATTTTAGCATTTAGAATAGAAAAGGCTTATTCAAAAAAAAGAATTTTAGAACTTTATCTAAACCAGATATATCTCGGTCAAGGCACATACGGTGTGGCAGCCGCTAGTTTAGAATACTTTGACAAATCAATCAAAGATTTACAGTTTGAGGAAGCAGCATTACTTGCAGCACTTCCGAAGGCTCCAAGTCGGTATAACCCAATTAAAGATCCGAAAGAAGCAAAATTTAGAAGAGATTTAGTTTTGAAGAATTTAAATCAAAATGGTTTCATCGACAAAAATCAGTATTTGGAATTAAAGAAGAAAAAAATTCAAATCAAAAGAAGAAAAATTGAGATAGTAAATGAAGCTAACTCTTACACAGAGGAAGTTAGAAGAATTATTAAAGACAAATATGGTTTTGAAAAATTATATACTCAAGGTCTAAGCATTAAATCGCCTTTAGATATCAACTTTCAAATAGAGGCAATTAAAGCTCTTAGAGATGGAATAGAGTCCTATGACAGACGACAAGGTTGGAGAGGTCCAATAACAAATAAAAATATAAATCCAAATTGGAAAGAAAAATTAAATGGTTTTGAGGTCGATCCGACTTTAAAATGGGTGAAGGCTGAAATAACAGAAATAAATCAAAATTTTTTAATTCTAAAAACAAAAAAAAATAAAAATATTCAAATTAATAAATCAAACATAAAATGGGCAATTAAAAATAATAATATTTTTGATGTTTTTGATTTAGGGGATTTTGTATTCATAAAAAAAAATAATTATGGTTGGGCGCTTAAACAATATCCTAATGTAAATGGAGGAATTGTTGCTCTTAATCCATTTACGGGAGAGGTAAAAGCTCTTGTAGGAGGTTTTAGTTATACGTCCAGTGAATTTAATAGAGTGACTCAAGCAAAAAGACAGCCTGGCTCTGCTTTTAAACCATTTGTTTATGCTGCAGCAATAGAAAACGGTTTGTCTCCAAATTCTATTATTTTAGACGCTCCTTTTATAGCTGAGCAAGGTATAGGTTTGCGGGATTGGAAACCTGAAAATTATGGAAAAAAATTTTATGGTCCTTCAACTTTAAGAAAGGGCATTGAATATTCGAGAAACTTAATGACAGTTCGAATAGCAAAAAATGTTGGTGTAAACAAGATTTTAAATTTATCAAGAGAGTTAGAGATTTACGATGAAATACCAGAGCTTTTATCTGTATCATTAGGCTCCGTAGAAACGTCTTTACTCAATTTAACATCCGCATACGCAACCTTCGTAAATGGGGGAAAAAAAATTAAACCAGTTTTAATTAATCGTATTCAAGATAGAAGAGGTAAAACTATATTCTCATCAAACTTTGCGAAATGTAAAGGATGTGACAGATACACTAAAAATAATACTGAAGAAGATTTTCCTAAAATAGACTTTCAAAATGAGCAAGTAATAAGTGAGCAAACTGCTTATCAAATGACTTCAATTCTTAATGGAGTAATAACGAGAGGAACAGGTAAAAAACTTCGAGATCTAAAGGTTCCATTGGCGGGTAAAACTGGAACTACTAATAATAATTTTGATGCTTGGTTTATTGGATATAATTCGAATTTAGTTGTAGGAGTATATGTTGGCTTTGATAATCCAAAAACTTTAGGTAAATACGAAACAGGATCAAAAGCAGCTCTACCAATATTTAAAAACTTTATCAAAGGTGTTTTATATTTAGATGATTTTAAGGAATTTGATGTTCCAAATGGAATATATTTTGCACCCATTAATTATAATACTGGAAAACAAACTGATTTTGATGACAAAAATTTCATTCTTGAAGCATTTAAGAAAAAAGATATTAACAATTTAAATAATAACCAATTAATTTCAAATTATAATTATGATAAGTTAATTAAATTTAGACAATTTTACTAATGCAATCTTTTGAAACATCAATAAATGAATCTATCAAGATACTTGACAATATAAGGGGGTATCTTTGAAAAAAATAAAATTGAGATTAAATTAGAGCAAATTTCAAAAGAAACTTCTAAAGAAAATTTTTGGAAAGATCAAATAAAAGTTAAAAATGTTTTAAAAGAAAAAAAATTTTTTGAACATTTAATAGAGACATATAAAAGATTTCAAAAAGAAATTAAAAACTTAAAAGATCTTTACACATTAGGATACGAAGAAAAAAACGACGAAATTATACATGATTGCCAGCTTAAATTAAGTGATCTATATAAAGATTTAAAAAAATTAGAAGTGTCTTGTTTTTTATCTGGAGAAAATGATTCTTTGGATATTTATCTTGAAGTACATGCTGGAGCTGGTGGAACTGAAAGTCAAGACTGGGCTGAAATGTTGAGAAGGATGTATCTTAAATGGTTTGATAAAAAGAAATTTTCTTATGAAATTATAAGCGAACATAGGGGTGAAGAAGCTGGAATTAAATCCTCAATTTTAAAAGTAATTGGGATAAATTTATATGGCTTGATGAAAAATGAGTCAGGCGTTCACAGATTGGTAAGAATTTCTCCGTTTGACAGCGGAGCAAGGAGACATACAAGTTTTGCTAGTATATGGGTGTATCCAGTTGTTGATGATAATATTAATATCAAAATTAATGAAAGCGATTTAAGAATTGATACCTATAGGTCAAGTGGCGCAGGCGGACAACATGTCAACACTACTGATAGTGCAGTTAGGATTACTCATCTTCCAACAAAAATAGTCGTTCAATGCCAAAATGAAAGATCCCAACACAAAAACAAAGATACTTGTTTTAAAATGTTAAAAGCTAGGCTTTACGAACACGAAATCCAAAAAAGAGAAAAAGAAAATTTAAAAGAATCGAGTCTAAAGACAGATATTGGATGGGGGCATCAAATAAGGTCATATGTTTTACAACCCTATCAACTTGTAAAAGATTTAAGAAATAAAACAGAGAATACAAATCCTGATGCAGTGCTTAATGGTGATATTGACAGTTTTATTGAGGCAGGAGTTTTAAATAAATGAGAAAAATAATTTTGTCATTTATTTTTTTCATTTTTTTTTTATTAACTTTAATTATTGGTTATTTGTCTCTCATTGGTTACGAAACAAATAAATTAAATTCTCTGCTTGAAAATAAAATAATATCTAATCTTCCAAATACAAAGATTAATCTCAATAAAATTAAGATAAAAATTAATATAAAAAATCTAAATTTTTTTATTTCAACTTTAGAACCTGATATTCAGTACCGTGAATATAATATTAAATTGAAGAGAATAGATGGCTATATAAATCTTAAGTCATTTTTAATTGGAAAGCCAAAGATAGACAAAATTAATATCTTATCCAATAACATAGAAATAAACGATATCAAAAATATTGCTAAATATTTAAAACCATCGAATTTCAAAAAATTTTTTTTGAATAACGTTGATGGAGGCGAAACAACACTTAATTTAGATTTATATTTAAAAAATAACAAAATAGAAAGTTATGAAGTTAATGGAGTAGTAAAAAATTTTTTCGCTAAATTACAAAACTTAGATTTTAAAAAAGCAAGTTTTGTTTATCTTTTTAAAAAAAATAAAGGAGAATTAAATAACATAAGAGGGACGATAAATGGGTTTCAAATAAACTCTGGAAAAATTGAATTCAACAATTTAAAATCTTTAAATATAAAAGGAAATCTTAAAAAGACCTTTGATTTAAATCAAAATAATATTGATCAATTTTCAAAACTGAAAATGTTAAAAAATATTTCAGAACTGGAAATTACAGGTAAAACGCAAAGTTCATTTATATTTGATTTTGATAAAACTCTAAAACTAATTGATTATAAAATTGAGTCTCTAGGAAATATTAACAAAACTGAAATAAAAATTAAAAAACCTATAAAATATCAATTTTTAAAAAAAAATATCGACTATATAAGTTTAAATAAAACAGAATTTAAAATTAATTATGAAAAAGAAAAGAAAAAATTAATAAATATTTCAGGATCTTACAAAATCAACAATAATTCGTTTCAAAAATATGAAGTAAAGCATATATACGAGTCAAAACTGCAAAAATTGTATATTAAAGGTGATTTTGATAATGAAATAAACTTACCAATTTTAAATTTCAATTCAAAAAATAAAATTTTAAGTATCAATACTGAACTAGAGATAAAACCAAATTTCTTTCTGTTTAAAAAATTTATTTTAAAAGAGGGAAAAAGTAAAATTGATTTTAATAACTTATATATTAAAGATAAAAAACTGATTAAACTTGATAATTTGACTGTAAAAACATTTAATGATGATAAATTTAATAATGATTTTAATTTAAGTTTCGGTAGAGTTATTAAATTAAAGGGGTCTAAATATGATGCTAGTAACCTAACCAAGTTATTTGACAAAAAAAGTCAATCTGATTTTTTCAGCAATATAAACAGAGAAATTTTAATAAACGTTAAGGAAATTTCAACAAATTTAACTGATTTTATATCTAACTTTAATCTTATTGGTTATATCGAAAAAGGTAAATTTAATAAAATAGTTTCTAAAGGTGAATTTACAGATGGTAAATATTTAGATATATCACTAAAAATAGACAAATCTTCTAAAAAAAAAATATTAGAAATATATTCAGATATTCCTAAACCACTATTATCAAACTATAAATTTTTTGATGGGTTAAAAGGTGGCCAACTATTGTTATCTTCCAGTTACGACTCTCAAAAAAGTGACACAAATTTAATTATCGAAAATTTTAAGATTGTAGACGCACCAGATTTAGTAAAATTATTATCTTTAGCAGATTTTGGAGGAATGAGTGATGTTTTAAAAGGCGAAGGATTGTCTTTCGACAAACTAGAAATGAATATGGAAAAAAATAATCAAATTTTAAATTTGAAAGAGCTTTATGCGATTGGACCTAGCATTTCTATATTGATGGACGGTTATGTAGAGTCAAATACAGGGCTTGTAAGTTTAAGAGGGACTATGGTTCCCGCAAAGACATTAAACAAATTTTTATCCAAATTACCTATTGTTGGTGACATTTTAATCCCAAAGGAAATAGGAGAGGGTTTGTTTGGAATAAGTTTTAAAATGAAAGGCAAACCCGGGGAGATAAAAACAACCGTAAATCCAGTAAAAACTCTTACGCCGAGATTTATACAAAAAGCTTTAAAAAAAACTAAGTAATCTTGAAAAGAAAATGTTTTTTTTTACCAAAAGAAACTTTCATATTTTCCTTTTTAAAATCTGATAATTCTAATATTTTATTTTCATCTCCGACAAGTTTATCATTTATTTTAACACCATTATTCTTAATAGCTCTTCTTACTTCACCCTTCGATTTCATGATATTAGCATTAACCAATAATTCTAAAAAATTGATACCTGTTTCAATGTCTTTTTTTGAAATATTAATTGTAGGAAGATTTTCATTAATCTTGCCTAATTTAAAAATGTCATGTGCAGTTTTTTCTGCTTTTAATGATTTCTTATCTCCATGAAGTATTCTTGTAGTTTCATTAGCTAGTATTGCTTTCAGCTCATTGATATCTTTTTTTTCAGTAAGATTTTGTATTTTATCTATTTCAATATCAGTAAAAAATTTTAAGAATTTTTCCACATCTCTATCATCAGAATTTCTCCAAAACTGCCAGTATTCGTATGGGGAAAATAATTTTTCATCCAACCAAACCGCACCTTTTTCTGTTTTTCCCATTTTTGCCCCAGTTGATAGAGTTATTAATGGACTTGTTAATCCAAAAGCATCTTTTTTAAGAATACGTCTAATTAAATCTACTCCATTAACTATATTACCCCATTGATCTGAACCTCCAAGTTGTAGTAAACATTTTTCTTTTTCATAAAGTTTATAAAAATCAAATGCTTGAAGGATCATATAATTAAATTCCATGTAACTTAATGATTGTTCTCGTTCCAACCTTGATTTTACGCTATCAAATGTCAGCATTTTATTTAATGTAAACTGTGAGCCAATATTTCTCAAAAAATCTATGTAATTTAACTTACCTAACCAAGAATAATTATCTACAAAAACTGGTTTGGTTGATTTGTTTTTGAAATTGAGTAATTTTTCAAAAAGTTTTTTAATACTTAATATATTTTTTTTTATTTCTTGTTGGCTTAAAACTTTTCGAGTTGCATCTTTACCTGATGGATCACCAATTAATGTAGTGCCTCCACCTAAAAGAACTATAGGTTTATGGCCATGTTTTTGCAGTAATCTTAAAATCATTATTTGCAATAAACTTCCTACGTGTAAACTATTAGCTGTGCAATCAAAACCAATGTACGCAGGAATAGATTTTTTTGAAATTATTGAGTCTAATTTATCTAAATCAGTGCATTGATTTAGGTAACCCCTTTCTTGCATTTCTTTCAAAAAAGTGCTTTTCATAATTCTACTTGTTATAGAAATACTATTATACAATATTTGGTATAAATAAATACAATTATGAGTAAAGAATACACATGTTTAGGAATGATGAGTGGAACTTCAGGAGACGGAGTAGATGCATCAATAGTTCGTTCTAATGGATTAGACGAATTAACCGTTCTTAATGAAAAATACTTCGAGTATGACGAAAATTTATTCCGTAATTTTCATAGTATAAAAAAGAAAATTAATTCTACGAATGATTTAAAAAAGTTTAACTCTGAAATCAAAAAACTTGAAAATAAGATAACTCTATTTCATGCAAAAGTAGTTGAAGATATAAGATCTAATTTTGATTTAGATCTAATTGGTTTTCATGGACAAACACTATATCATAATCCTCAGGAGAAAATTTCTTGCCAACTTGGAAATGGAAGTTTGCTATCTCAATTATCAAAAAAAAAAATCGTGTTTAATTTTAGAAAAAATGATATTGTAAATGGAGGTGAAGGTGCGCCTTTAACACCAATTTTTCATAAGTATTTAATTAAATCAAAAAAACTAAAATTACCAGCTTGTGTATTAAATATTGGCGGAATTTCAAATTTAACTTTAGTTCGCAATTTTAAAAATGAAGAAATCTCAAGTAAAGATGTTGGGCCTGGAAACTGTCTAATTAATGACTGGATACAAAACCATACAAATCAAAAATTTGACTCAGAGGGAAAAATTTCTGGTAGAGGGAAAATTAATGAAATTATTCTTGAACAAGCTATAGAAAACTATGAAAATAATTTTTCAAAAAGAAATAATATTTCATTAGATACAAATGATTTTGATATTTCATTTGCAAGAGGCTTAAGTTTAGAGGATGGTGCAGCTACATTAACAGCGTTTACTGCAAAAATAATTTCATCTCAGGTTAATACAGTTTTAGATTATTATGGAAATGAAAACATTAAAATTATTATTTGTGGGGGAGGAAGAAAAAATATAAATCTTATTAAACAAATAAAACTTAACTCCAAAAAAAACTTTTCTTTTCATAATTCTGAAGAATTTCAACTAAATGGTGATTTTATCGAGTCCCAAGCATTTGCATATATAGCTATTAGATCTTTATTATCACTTCCCATATCTTATCCTTCTACAACTGGCTGTTCAGCGCCTTGTAGTGGGGGTGAGATTATTGAATTTTAGATTAATGCAGTTTTTTCTTTGATGTACTTTTCAATTTCTTCTTTTAGATCTTTTTCTTTATCTTTGAAAAAATGATTAGCTCCTTTAATTTTTGAAAAAATTACTTCAACTCCTTTTTGACTTTTAATTCTATTATCTAACTCGTTTATACTTTCTTTTGTTACTAACTCATCATTATCGCTATAAACTACTTGACCAGAAGTAGGACAAGGAGCTAAAAAAGAAAAGTCATAAACATTCGGTTGTGGTGAAATAGCGATAAAGTTGTTTACTTCTGGACGTCTCATTATTAATTGCATACAAATTAAAGCACCAAAAGAAAATCCAGACACCCAACATTGACTATAATCCATATTTTCTCTTTCTATCCAATCTAAAGCTGCTGCAGCATCTGATAGCTCTCCTTGTCCATTATCAAAAACACCATCGCTCTTACCGACTCCTCTAAAATTTATCTTAATAACCGAAAAACCATTTTCTAAAAAAATATTATACATTAATTGAACTATTCTATTATTCATTGTTCCGCCATATTGAGGGTGTGGTTGGAGAACTATTGCAACCGGAGAACCAAATTTTGGATTTTTATAATACTTTCCCTCTAATCTTCCAGCTGGACCTGGGATAAATATTTCATAACTTTTTTGTTTCATATTAATAATGATAATTAGTTTCACTAAAAGATTAGTTTTATAACATGTTTTTATGCGTCAAATATTTTTTTTTAAATCTTAGTATTTTAGTAGGATTTATTTAAAAACTGTTGTAAAACAAGCCGAATTTATGAAACTAACAACAAAAGGCAGATATGCAGTGATGGCAATGGCTGATCTTGCATCTTATTCAAAGAATAAACCAGTAAGTTTGTCTGAAATTTCAAAAAGACAAAACATTTCTTTAGCGTATTTAGAGCAACTCTTTATTCATTTAAAAGAGGACAAATTAGTTAAAAGTATAAGAGGTGTCAAAGGCGGATATGCTTTAGAAAAGCCAGCATCTGAAATTAAACTTTCAAATATTTTTCATGCGGTAAATGAAGAAGTTAAAACTCTTAATTGTAAGAAAGATTCTAAGAGAGGATGCAATAATAAATCGATCAAATGTATAACACATAACCTTTGGGATAAATTAGACAATCATATTAATGGATTCTTTGAGAATGTAAAATTGGAGGAGTTGATCAAAAGATAATGAGCGGCAAAATTATAGATACCAATAAAGAGTACAAATATGGATTTACAACTGACATTGAGAGCTTTAAAGCTCCCAAGGGTTTAAGTGAAGAAACGATTAAATTTATTTCAAAAGAGAAAAAAGAACCAAAATGGTTATTAGATTGGAGACTGAAAGCTTATAAAAGGTTAAAATCTTTAAAGGAACCTAATTGGCAAAAACCGAAATATCCTAAAATTGATTATCAGGATCTTTATTATTATTCAGCTCCTAAAAGCACAAAAGAAAAACCAAAAAGCTTAGCAGAAGTTGATCCAAAACTTATTGAAACTTACAAAAAACTTGGTATTCCTTTAGATGAACAAAAAAGACTGAGCGGGGTAGCAGTTGACGCTGTTTTTGACTCAGTATCTGTAGCAACTACTTTTAAAGGCGAGCTTACAAAAAAAGGTATTATTTTTTGTTCTATCTCTGAAGCTATACAAAAACATCCTGATCTAGTGAAAAAATATTTGGGATCAGTAATCCCCTTAACAGATCATTATTTTGCAACATTAAACTCCGCAGTCTTTACTGATGGTTCATTTGTATACATACCACCAAACGTAAGATGTCCAATGGAGCTGTCTACTTACTTTAGAATTAATGCTTCACAAACCGGACAATTTGAAAGAACATTAATTATTGCGGACAAAGGCAGTTATGTGAGTTATCTAGAAGGCTGCACTGCACCTATGAGAGATGAAAATCAATTACATGCTGCTAATGTAGAGCTTGTAGCCCTAGATGATGCTGAAATTAAATACTCAACAGTGCAAAATTGGTACCCAGGAGATGTGCATGGCAAAGGAGGAATTTACAATTTTGTAACAAAAAGAGGAGCTTGTCGAGGAAAGAATTCAAAAATTTCGTGGACTCAGGTTGAAACAGGTTCAGCTATAACATGGAAATATCCCAGCTGTATTTTGCAAGGAGATAATTCTGTTGGAGAGTTTTATTCAATAGCGATTACCAACAATTACCAAAAAGCAGATACTGGCACGAAAATGATCCATTTAGGAAAAAATACAAAAAGTAAAATTATTTCTAAAGGAATTTCAGCTGGCAAAGCAGACAATACTTATAGAGGACTAGTTGATATAAATAAAAAAGCAATAAATTCTAGAAATTATACTCAGTGTGACTCTCTTTTAATGGGAAACAAATGTGGAGCTCACACAGTTCCATACATTAAAAATAAAAATTCATCTTCAACGATCGAACATGAAGCTACAACTTCAAAAATAAACGAGGAACAGCTTTTTTATTGTAATCAAAGAGGTTTAAACCAAGAAGAGGCAGTAAGTTTAATTGTTAATGGTTTTTGTAAAGAGGTTTTACAACAGTTGCCTATGGAATTCGCGGTAGAAGCTCAAAAGTTAGTCTCAATAAGTTTAGAAGGAAGCGTTGGATAATGTTAGAAATTAAAAATTTAAAAGCAGAAATTAACAACAAAAAAATTATCAAAGGTCTCAACCTTAAAATAAGTCAAGGTGAAGTTCATGCTATTATGGGCCCAAATGGATCGGGTAAAAGTACGTTAGCCAATATTTTATCTGGTAAACCTGGATATGATATTTCGGGGGATATAAAGTATGAAGGGGAAGATTTAACTCAAATTTCAATAGAAGAGCGGGCTCAAAAAGGCATGTTCTTAGCTTTTCAATATCCTACAGAAATACCAGGTGTTAATACTAACAACTTTTTAAGAACATCGCTAAATTCAATTAGAAAAGCGAACGGTCATAAAGATATAGATGCCATAAGTTTTTTAAAAATCGTAAAAGAAAAAGCTAAAGAACTAAGTATTGACGAAAAATTTTTATCAAGACATTTAAATGTTGGATTTTCAGGTGGAGAAAAGAAGAAGAACGAAATTCTTCAATTAAAAATATTAGAACCAAAACTTGCAATTTTAGACGAAACTGACTCGGGTCTAGATATTGATGCATTAAAAATTGTTGCGGATGGCGTCAATTCCTACAAAAATAAAAATAATTCTTTTTTAATTATTACTCACTATCAAAGACTTTTGAATTTTATTAAACCTGATTTTATACATGTATTATCAGCAGGAAAAATTATAAAAACTGGTTCTAAAGAACTTGGGGAAGAACTGGAAAAAACTGGGTACACAAATCTAATTTAATTATGGAATTAAATTTTAAAATTAAAGATAAATCGGATAAAAGTCTCAAACTAAGAGAGGCAAACCTGTCTACTTTTAAAAAAAAAGGTTTTCCTAATAAAAGAGAAGAGGATTGGAAGTTTACTGATTTAGAAAAAGTTTTAAGCGAAAATTTTAAAGAACTGCATAATAAGCAAATAGATAATAAAAAACCAAGTATTCAAGATTTAAAAATAAGTCATAATTCAATAACACTAGTTAACGGAAAATTAGAGTCTTTTGATTTTAAATCTGAAAATTTAAAAGATGAAAATTGTTTTAAAATAAATGAATTTCATCTTGATCAGCACTTAAATTTTGCAAATGAATTAAAAGATAACCGAATGCAAAATCTTAATACCGCATTACACGAAGGTGGATTTTACTTAAATATTAAATCAGATTATAAATTTAAATACCCTATAGTAATTTATAATTATTTTACTGGTGTTTTGAAAAATAAAATAATTAATAACTCAGAGACTATTACTATGTCAAAGAACTCTGATGCTACAATAATAGAATATTTAATAGATGAGTCAGAAGGTAATTTTTTTAAAAACACATTTAAATATATTAATCTAGAAGAAAATGCTTCTCTTAACTATTATTTCGTAAATAAAAACGAAAGTAATAATTTTTTTTATGAATTTTCAAAAGTTGAGTTATTGAAAAATTCAAATTTTAAAAAATATTTATTCTCATCCGGTATGAAATTCGGAAAATTTGAAAGCAATATCAAACTAAACGGAATGAATTCTTGTGGCGAGGTCTATTCAGGATTATTTTTAGGAATTAACAACCATCAAGAAATTAAAACAAATATTCAACATTTAAAACCAAATTGTCAAAGTCATCAAGATATCAAAAACGTTCTTGCTTCAGGTAGCAAAGGAGTGTTTCAAGGTAAAGTCTTTGTAGATAGCATAGCACAAAAAACTAACGCTTATCAATTAAGCAAGGGTCTTTTGCTTGATGAAGAATCCGAATTTAGCACGAAGCCTGAACTTGAAATTTATGCTGACGATGTAAAATGTTCTCACGGATCAACTTCAGGAAATATCGATAAAGAAGCTTTATTTTATTTAAAAGCAAGAGGAATAAAGGAAAAAGAAGCTATAAAAATGATTATAAAAGGATTTTTAGAGAGTGTTCTAGAAAAAATTAAAGATAAAGACATAACAGATATTTTATTAAACCATTTTAATAAGCATATAAAATATGAATATAGATCAAATTAAAAATAATTTTCCAATATTCAAAAAAAAAATAAATAATAAACCTTTAGTTTATTTAGATAGCGCTAATTCTTCTCAAAAACCTAAATCTGTTATTGATAGAATGTCCTATTTCTATGAGAACGAATTTTCAAATGTTGGTAGAAGTGTTCATTCATTAGCTGTTACCGCAACAAATAGATTTGAAGAAACTAGAGATCTTGTAAAAAAATTTATAAATGCAAAGCATAGAGAAGAGATAATATTCACTAAGGGTGCTACAGAAGGAATAAATTTAGTAGCAAATTCCTTCGGAGAAAAATATATAAATGAGGGAGACGAGATTATTCTTACAGAATTAGAGCATCACTCGAATTATGTTCCTTGGCATTATTTAAGAAATAAAAAAAAGGCAGTAATAAAATTCGCAAAAATTAATGAAAATCTTGAAATACAAATAGATGAAATAAAAAAATTAATTACGAATAAAACTAAGATAATAGCTATTACTCATATATCAAATGTTACAGGTGGAATAACCCCTTTAAAAGAAATTATTGATCTTGCTTCATCAAAAAAAATTCCTGTTTTGGTAGATGGAACGCAAGGCGCACCCCACTTAAAATTAGATATGCAAAAATTAGGATGTGATTTTTACGTAATATCTTGCCATAAGTTATACGGGCCTAATGGACTAGGAATTCTTTATGGAAAGAAAAAATGGTTAGATGAAATGCCTCCTTATCAAGGTGGTGGAGGAATGATAGATGAGGTAAAAAAAGAAAATATTACGTTTGCTGAAAGTCCAACAAAATTTGAAGCTGGCACAATGCAAACTGCTGAAGTAGTTGCGTTCAGTGAGTCAATAAAACTAATTGAAAAAATTGGTTTAGATAAAATCTCTGAAAATGAAAATGATGTCCTAAGATATGGGATAGATAAAATAAGAAAAAATAATTCAATAAATTTAGTTGGTGATCCAAAAAATAAAGCTTCTGTGATATCATTTACTTTAAAAGGAATTCACCCGCATGACATTGCAACAATTCTTGATGATGATGGAGTTGCTATAAGAGCTGGGCATCATTGTTGTCAAATATTACATGAAAAAATTGGCATGTCTGCTACTGCTAGAGCCTCTATAGGACTATATAATACAAAAGAAGATATTGATATTTTAATTAATGCAATAGAAAAATGTAAAAAGGTTTTTAAAATATAATGGAATTAAAAGAGTTATATCAAGAAATAATTTTGGATCATGGAAAAAATCCAAGAAATTTTGGCAAATGTAAAGATTTCACCAGTGATGCAAAGGGCCACAATCCTCTTTGTGGTGACAAGGTTCATATTTACGCTCAATTGGATAAAAACAAAAAAATTTTAGATCTTAGTTTTGAAGGTGAAGGTTGTGCAATTTCTTTAGCTTCAGCTTCTATTTTAACGGATATTTTGAAAGGCAAAGATTTTAATTTAGCTAAAGCTATTACTGATAATTTTTTGAACTTAATTAAAGAAAATAAATCAATAACGTTAAATAGTTTAAACGAAGATCAAAAGACAACTTTGATGTCATTGTCAGGAGTGAAAGATTTTCCAATGAGAGTTAAGTGCGCAACAATGGCTTGGCATACACTATCCTCAGTTTTGGAGAAAAAATAATGAAAATTAAAGAAAAAATAATTGCTGAAATTAAAAAAGTTTATGATCCTGAAATACCGGTAAATATTTATGATTTAGGTTTAATCTACAATATTGAGGTCAAAAATGAGAACGAAGCTTACATTGAAATGACATTAACAAGTCCAAACTGTCCAGTAGCTGACAGTTTACCTAAGATGGTAAAAGAAAATATCAATTCCATAGATGAAATAAAGAAAGTAGATTTAAAATTAGTCTGGAGTCCTCCTTGGACAAAAGATATGATGAGCGAAGAGGCAAAATTAGAATTAAATTTATGAACGAACAAATAATTAAATTATCTGATACTGCAGCTGCTAGAATCAAAGAAATTATGTCTAACGCAGATAATAAAACCATTGGTGTCAGAATTGGAGTAAAATCTGGAGGTTGCGCTGGCATGAGCTATTCTATGGAATATGCTAAAGATAAAAAAGTAAATGACGAAGTTATTGAGGATAAAGGAGTAAAAGTTTTCATAGACCCTGCTGCTATCATTTATCTTTTAGGAACAGAAATGGACTATAAAAAAGAAAAATTTTCCTCACAATTTGTTTTTAAAAATCCGAACGAAACTGAACGTTGTGGATGTGGAGAGTCTTTTAAAATTTAAGTTTACTGACTGTAATACATCTCAAACTCTATTGGATGAGGTGTATGTTCAAATTTGTAAATTTCTTGAAATTTCAAATCTATGTAAGCATCTATTTGATCGTCAGTAAAAACTCCACCTTGAGTTAAAAATTTTCTATCTTTATCTAAACTTTCCATTGCTTCTCTCAATGAACCACAAACTGTTGGAAGTTTTTTTACTTCATCTTCACCTAAGGTATAAAGATCTTTGTCAAAAGCTTTACCCGGATCAATTTTATTTTTAATACCGTCTATTCCAGCCATTAACATTGATGCAAAAGTTAAGTATGGATTTCCTGCTGCATCTGGGAATCTTATTTCCATTCTTGCAGCTTTTGGATTCATTGTAATTGGAATTCTACACGATGCCGATCTATTTCTAGCTGAGTAAGCTAATATAACAGGAGCTTCAAAACCAGGAATTAATCTTTTATAACTATTCGTAGTAGCATTCGAGAATGCGTTTATAGCTTTAGCGTGTTTTAATATACCACCTATATAATGTAAGGCTGTTTTTGATAATCCCGCGTATTCTTTACCCATAAATAAAGGTGTGCTTCCTTTCCAAATGGATTGGTGACAGTGCATTCCTGAGCCGTTGTCGCCCTTAACAGGTTTAGGCATAAATGTAGCAGTTTTGCCAAAAGAATTTGTAACCATTTGTACTGCGTATTTATATAACTGAACATTATCTGCCATATCAGTTAAAGTACCAAAATACATTCCTAATTCATGCTGCGAAGGAGCAACTTCGTGGTGGTGTTTTTCAACTTTAACACCCATATCTTTCAAAGCTTTTAAATATTCACTTCTCATGTCTTGAGCACTGTCTACAGGAGGCACAGGAAAATATCCCCCTTTGATACCTGGTCTGTGGCCAAGATTACCATTCTCATATTTCTTACCAGTGTTGTATGGCCCTTCTGAACTATCAATTGCAAAACTTGTTTCGTTCATATCATTTTTAAACCTTACATCATCAAAAACGAAAAATTCTGGCTCTGGACCAAAAAAAGCTTTATCTCCAATTCCTGACTCTTTTAAATATTTCTCAGCTTTTTTTGCAGTTCCCCTTGGATCTCTACCGTAAGGATCTTTTTTAACAGCATCCATTATGTCACAAAAAATATTTAATGTAGTGTGAGAGTTAAAGGGATCTATGATTGGCCTAGATAAATCTGGTTTTAAAATCATGTCAGACTCATTTATTGCTTTCCATCCGGCGATAGAAGATCCGTCAAAAAAGACGCCCTTTTCCAGCATGTCTTCATCTACGACCGTGCTGTCCATCGTAAGATGTTGTAGTTTACCTTTTGGGTCAGTAAATCGAAGATCTACAAATTCAACTTCTTTATCTTTAATTAGTTTTTTTATTTTGTCAGCGCTCATAAATTAAATTTAGAGTTTCATAACAGAATATAATTATAGAATAACCTCTAATAAAATGATATCAGCTATGCATCAAAAGCATCAATACAATTTTTAATTGCATATTATGAGAGAAGCTAATTCATTTGATATTTTTTTACTGGTATTGCTGGGCTTAATTTGGGGTTCTTCTTTTTTTAATATCAAAATTGCTACTTATTCTTATGAGCCAATTACTTTAGCATTAGTTAGAGTAATTTTCGCGAGTGTGCCCTTAATCCTTCTTTGCAAGTTTAAAAATATAAAAATAGAAGCTTTTTCTAAAGAATGGAAGTATTATGCTTTAATAGGACTTTGTAACATAACTATCCCATTTATATTAATAGCTCTTGGTACAAGTAAAATTAATAGTTATTTAGCTGCT
>CACMTV010000008.1 GCA_902616675.1 uncultured Pelagibacteraceae bacterium
TGTACTTTCTAAATAGCTAATGGATGACAATTTAGTTAAGTTTTTATAGCCTTCAATTGTTTTTGCAAAAACTGGGAGTTTGCCTATAGTATTTTCGACTTTAAAATTTATTTGAGAACCAATAATTGGTTGCGTTCCCGTTTTGCTAATCTTTTCAGCAAATTCCAGAGCTCCACATAAATTAAAGCTGTCACATAAACCGATTGCTCTAATTTTATTTTTCTTACAATATTCTGCAAGTTCATCAATTTTTACAGCACCTTCGCAAATAGAGTATTGAGAGTGAATTTTAAAATTAGTAAAATGATGTTCACTTTTTTCCATTTGTTCTTTTTATATTACCGTTAAAAATACTCAACTTATAATCGGCTTTGTTAGCAAGTTCTCTATTGTGAGTTGCAAATAAAATTGTTTTATTCATTTTTTTTAATTTAAGAAAATAGTTAAATATTTCTTTAGACGTTTGAAAATCTAAATTTCCAGTAGGTTCATCAGCTAAAATTAAGTCAGTTTCTGCAATTAAAGTTCTAGCTATTGCAACTCTTTGTTGTTCGCCTCCAGATAAATCACCTGGGAAAAAATTTAATCTATTTGATAAATTTACTGAATGTAGGATTTTTTTTGCTTTTTCATAACTTTTTTTGCGATTTTCCCCTCTTATTAAAAGAGGTAGCATAACATTTTCGATAACATTAAGATCAGAAATAAGATTGTTGTTTTGAAATATTAGTGAAATTTTATATTTTCTTATTTTATTTATTTCACTATCATTTAATTCATTTAAGTTCTTCTCAAAAAAAATTATCTTTCCTGAAGATGGCTTTTCTAAAAGAGCTATTAAATGTAATAGTGTAGATTTTCCAGAACCTGATGGACCTGTAAGTGCTATTAGTTCACCTTTTTTTAATGAAAAGTTTAATTTTTTTATAACTTCTACTTTTCCATTAGAATGTGAGAAGTTTTTTTTCAGATTTTTAATATTTAATATAGTTTTATTCATATTTAAGCGCATCTGTTGTTTTCATTTTAGAAATAGTTTTTGCAGGAAAATAAGAAGCCAAAGAAGTTATTAATAAAGATAGAAAAAATACGATACATACTGAGATCACATTAATTTCACTAGGCATTTTTTTCAAGATAATAAACATCTGAAGGAAAAATGTTTATTCCAAATATCATTGACAGGATATTTCTAATTTGATCAATGTAGATTGAGAATATAACTCCTAAAAAAACACCTGTAATTGTTGCTAAAAATCCTATTGTAAAACCAGTTAAGAAAAAAGATTTGATAATTGATTTTTCAGATAATCCGAGAGTTTTTATTATAGCAATTTCTTTAGTTTTATTTTTAATTAAGATCGTTAAACCTGAAATTATGTTAAATGCTGCCACTATAATAATTAAAGTGAGTATTATAAACATTACATTTCGCTCAACTTTAAGAGCGTTAAAAAATGATTTGTTTGTATCTGACCAAGTTGAAACATAAATATTTTTATTAAGTTTTTCGATTTCTTTTTTATAATTTTCAGCTAAAAAAGGATCTTTTAAAAAAATTTCTAAATCTACATTTTCATTTTCTTTATTGAAAATGGATCTACTATCATTTATCTCAATATAAATTAGATTTTGATCAAATTCATAAAATCCACTATTAAATAAACCCGCTATTATGAAACTATCTTGTCTTGGTATACTGCCAAATGGAGTGTCAATAAAAGACGAAGAAATAATATTTATTTTATCCCCAATTTCTAAATTTAAATTATAAGCTAACTCACCTCCAACCATAACTCTGCCTGTAGAAAAATCATTTAAATTTCCTTTAGTAATTTCTTTGTTTATGAATGATTGAGATTTATCTTCCTCTTTAATTCCTTTTACGATCACACCTTTAGCTTTATTATCTGTAAGTACAATCCCTTCACCACTTAAAGACTCGGTTATTTTTATCTCTTTATACTTTTGAGATATTTCTTTTTTAATATTTTTTAGAATTTTTTCGTTTTCAAATTGAAGAATTAAGTGTGGATTAAGGCCTATAATTTTATCTGTTAAATCTGTTCTAAATCCATTCATCACAGACATAACTATTATTAAAACAGCAACACCAAGCATTATTCCTAAATAAGAAAAAAGGGAAATAATTTTCAAAAAACCTTGTTTTCTCTTAGGTTTTAAATTTCTGATAGCTATTAGTCTTTCAGTCTGAGTAAACAATTTAGCTTTTTAGTTTTGATTTAATATCTTTGAGATCGACAAAAGAACTTTCAGAATTTACTTCTTTAAATTCAATTTTACTCTCTGTTGATTTTGATCCAACGATAATTTGAAACGGAATTCCAATTAAATCATGTTTTTTAAATTTTTGTGACATATTCTCTTCAACATCGTCCAACAATACGTCAATATTTTGTTTCTTTAGTTCCTCATATATTTTGATTGATTTTGTTAGGTTTTCTTTATTGTTTTTATTGAAGCTTGGAATAATTACTACATCAAAAGGTGAAACTGCTTTTGGCCATTTCATAATTTCTTTTTCATATTTTGCTTCAATTATAGCCCCTACTAATCTTGAAACTCCTATTCCATAAGATCCCATTTTTACAGCATTTTTTTTTCCATCTTGACTATCAACAAAACAATTTAATGGTTTTGAATATTTATCACCAAAATAAAAAATGTGTCCTACTTCTATTCCTTTTGTAATTAATTGATTTTGTTTATTTACTTTTTTATCAAATTCGGCCTTTTTAAATTTTTCATCTGTAACCGCATATACTGAGGAATAATCTTTAATCATTTTCTCTAAGGATAAATTGTCATAGCTATAATTATTCAAATCTATTTCAAAAATACTCTTATCAGTGTAAATTTTACTTTCACCAGTTTCAGCTAGAATTATAAATTCATGAGATAAATCACCTCCTATTGGTCCAGTATCAGCTGCCATTGGTATAGCTTCGAGACCTAATCTTTTGAAAGTTTTTAAATATGAAAAAAACATTTTATTGTAAGAAATTTTGGCACTGTTATCATCAAGATCAAAAGAGTAAGCGTCCTTCATAAAAAATTCTCTGCATCTCATTACTCCAAATCTTGGTCTTATTTCATCTCGGAATTTCCATTGAATATGATACAGCATTTGTGGCAAAGATTTATAAGACTTAACAGAAGATCTAAATATATCGGTAATTAACTCTTCGTTAGTAGGTCCATATAACATTTCTCTTCCTTGTCTATCTTTAATCCTTAGCATTTCCTCACCGTAATCATTATATCTACCACTCTCTTTCCATATATCAGCTGATTGAATAGTTGGCATTAGAAGTTCTTGTGCTCCTATTTTATTTTGTTCTTCTCTTACAATCTGTTCTATTTTTTTCATTACTTTTAAACCTATAGGCAACCAAGAATAAATACCTGCAGATGATTGCTTAATCATACCCGCTCTTAACATTAGTTGATGAGATTTAATCTTTGCATCTGAGGGAAGATTTTTTGTAATAGGTATAAAAAGTTTTGATAAAAACATTATTTAATAAACTCTCTTAAATTAAAATGATTATTATCAACAATATAATATATTCCTATAAAAATTACTGTAGTAATTAGGGTTGTGTATAAAAATTTTTTTAGAATATTTGGGTTTTTGGGAGCTCCAGGGTCTATACCTTCTAGATTATTCTTAAAGGGCTTTTCGTTATGCTTAATACCAATTGGTAATGCTGAAAAAAAAACGACCCACCAAATAATAACATATATTACGATCGAACCCGTTATACCCATTAAACCCTTGCTATATTAACGTTTGTAAAAGGTCTTTTGCCAGTTTTTTCTCTAACAATCTTTCTGCAATTTTGCTTAATGGTTTCTATTAAATTTTTTTCTTGTTTAAAGTTATTTACAGCAAAACTTTTACATGTTTTTGTAATTTCATCTTCTAGATCAAATTTAAATGTTTCACTAACCGTATCTTCAGGAATACCCCGATAGGATACAACTGGTTTTTTAATTTTTCCATTACTAGATATAATCAACGTTATTTCTAGTAATCCATTAACTGAAATATTTTTTCTCTCTTTAATTGATGATGAGTCTAAACTAACAGCTACACTGCCGTCTAAATAAATCTTTCCTGTAGGTGCCTGATCTATTATCTGCGGTTTTTGATCTTTTGAAATTTGAATAATATTTCCATTTTCAACCTTTAAACTAAAAGGTATTTGCATCTCTTTAGCGAAACTAATATGTTCTTTCATATGTCTGTGCTCACCATGAACTGGTATTACACATTTAGGCTTTACCCACTGATACATATCTTTTAAATCTTCTCTATTAGCGTGACCAGATACATGAACAAATGCATTTTCTTCTGTTATAACTTCAATATCTCTTTTCACTATTAAATTTTGAAGAGCGTAAAGTTTTTTTTCATTTCCAGGTATTATTTTTGAAGAAAAAATTACAGTATCTCCACTTTCAAGATTAACATCAGGATGAATATCGTTTGCTATCCTATTAAGTGCGCCCATAGGCTCTCCTTGGCTTCCTGTGCATAATAGAATAACACGATCTTTTGATATTTTGTTTGCTTCTCTTGCATCCACTGGTTCCACTACATCTTTTAAATATCCGCATTGTTTGGCTGCTTTATAAATTCTATGCATTGACCTTCCTACTAATGAAATGTTTCTTTTGGTTTGTTTTGCGATATAAAAAATACTTTCCATTCTGGCTACATTTGATGCAAATGAAGTTACTAAAACTCTTTTTTTTTGATGTGATATGATTTTGAGCAAGCTTTCTCTAACATTTTTTTCTGAACCAGCCCTGCCTGGGCTAAAAACGTTTGTAGAGTCACATATCATGGCTATAACGCCCTTTTCTCCAATAGATCTGAGTTTTTTTTCATCTACTTTGCTTCCAATTAATGGGTTTGGATCAACTTTCCAATCTCCCGTGTGTAGAACAACACCTTCTGGAGTCGTTATGCACAGACCATTAGGTTCTAAAATTGAATGTGTTAAAGTTACAAAATCTATTTCAAAAGGACCAAGCTTAATTTGACTGTTAAGCTCAACAATTTTTAAATAACTAGTAACATCAATTTTTTTCTCTTTAAATTTTTCTTGGATTAAAACTGCTGTGAATGGAGTAGCATATATTTTACATTTCAGTTTCGGCCATATGTGAGAAATAGAACCTATATGATCCTCATGGGCATGAGTTAGAACTATGCCAAGTAGATCATTCTTTTTTTCAATTATAAAACCTGCATCAGGATATATAAGATCTACACCTGGAACTGAATCATCAGCGAAGCTTAACCCCATATCTACTATAATCCACTTTTGATTTTCCTCATTTCCGTAGGCATAAAGGTTCATATTCATTCCTATTTCGCCAGAACCTCCTAGAGGACAAAATAATAAATTGTCTTTCATATTAAATCTATCATTCTTAATAATCCTTTAATTGTCAAATCTCTATCAACTTTAATCTTATTTTTTAAAACATCTTTGTACAAGTGTGAAAGTCCTCCAGTGAATATGATTTTAAAATTTGTTTTATTTTTTCTTTTAATAAGATTAATTATGTTTTCTATTAAACCTTGATAACCCCAATAAAAACCTGATCTAACGGCACTTTGAGTGTTTTTTCCAACAATATTTTTAATTTTTGTTAATTTTGTATGAGGAATCAATTTTGCTTTTTCAACAAGAGTTTGTAAAGAAAGATTTACACCAGGAGCAATAATACCTCCTTTGTATCGATTTTTTAAGACAACATCAAAAGTTGTAGCGGTTCCAAAATCTAAAATAATAAAATTGTCTTTTCCATTTATTACACTCAGAGCATTGGCAAGTCTATCAGAACCAACTTGTTTCATATTAACATCAACTTTGATAATTTTATTTAAATTAACTTGTTTTAACTCTTTAGTTTCTTTTCTAAAATTTTGTTTTATAAACCTTTTGATATTTTTAAACACATTTGGAACAACACTACTAAATAATATTTTATCAATTTTCTTATGGTGTAAATTGATGAGTCTTAAATTTTTTTTAATATTTTTTTTTTTTAAATTGTTCGTATTAAATATTTTTTTATTCAATAATTTCTTTTTATTATTAAACAAGCAAATTTTAGTTTCTGTGTTACCTATGTCACCAATTAAATACATTTTAAATTCAAGCTATTATTTCAAAATTTTTTTTAATTTTTTTAAAAATATCAACTTTTTTAATTTTATTGTTATTATATTTCTGTAAAAAAGAAACCTGTTTATTTGTTATTTTTGGACTTTTAATAAGATTTATACCAATTCCTACGATAAAAAATTTGTTATTATTATAATTAATTGTTTCTTGAAGTATGCCACAAACCTTATGACCTTTAATCAGTAAATCATTTGGTAATTTAATTGTTATTTTTTCGCTTACGAATTTTTCTAAACTATTTTTTAATGTTATATTAACTTTTTTAGATAAGGATTTAATACTCTTATTCTTATTAATATTAAAATAAATAGTCATAAAAATATTGCCTTTGTATGAAACCCATTGTCTGCCGTATTGGCCCCTGCCTTTATTTTGTAAGTTTGCTAAAATAATTGCTGGCTTGATTTTTCCTTTTTTAATTCTTCTTATTGCTACATTGTTAGTACTATCTACACTTTTATATTTAATTATTTGAAATTTCATTAAATAAATAATCCATTTAATAAAGAGCCTATTATGGATGGAGATATAAAATATAAAGACAAAAATAAACAACTTAAAAGTATTGTTGCTTTAATACTCAAATTTCTAACATCATCAAATTTAATCTTGTTATCATCAAAATAAATAATTTTTATTACTTTAAGGTAATAAAAGGCTGATATAACAGTGGTTAACAATCCTATAACTGCTAGAGCATACATTTCACTTTCAATGACTGACATAAAAACAAAAAATTTTGCAAAAAATCCACCTAACGGCGGTATTCCTGCTAATGAGAAAAAAAGAATTAAAAAAGAAAAGGCAAACATTGGTCTTTCTTTTGAAAGTCCAGAAAGGTCTTCAATTTTTTCAGTATATTTACCATCGGTTTTCATTAAATATAGACAAGCAAAAGTGCCCATATTCATAATAATATAGATCGTTATATAAATTATTGTTGAGGTGTATCCTGATATTGTTCCAGTTGCTACACCTGCCAAGGCATAACCCATATGACTAATAGAGCTATAAGCCAAAAGTCTTTTTATATTTTTTTGACCTATAGCGGCAACACTGCCTAATATCATAGAGGCTATAGATATAAAAATTATTATCATTTGCCATTCCTCAATAATATTTTTAAAGGGTAGATCCATAAATCTGATAAATACAGCTAAACCTACAGCTTTAGGAACGACTGCAAAAAAATTTGTTATAGAAGTTGGGGCACCTTGGTAAACATCTGGGGTCCACATATGGAACGGCACAGCGGACACTTTGAAAGCGAGGCCCACTAAAATGAAAACCATAGCAAAAATAGCTCCAGTATTTTGAGTTATTAAGTTAGTACCTATTTCATTAAAATTTGTAGATCCAGTAAATCCATAAAGTAATGAACAGCCATATAAAAGTAGTCCTGAAGAAAGTGCGCTTAATACAAAATACTTTATCCCAGCTTCTGAGGAAATTATATTGTCTCGGTCAAAAGAAGCTAAAACATATAAGGCAAGCGATTGGAGTTCTAAACCTAGGTAAAATAAAATTAAGTCATTGGCACTTAACATAAAAAACATACCCAAAATCGAGAACATAATAATTATTGGATATTCAAATTTGCTAAGTTTTTTGTCTTTTATAAATTCATTAGAAGAGATAAAAATAAAAATGCTTGATACTAAAATCAATATTTTAAAATAATCAGAAAATTTATCATTTTTGAAAGAGTCAAGAAATATTTTTTGTTCTCCGCCCCAATCAATTAAAATTAAATATATAACACCTAACAAAACTAAAATTGTAAGTTTCATTACTAAAGAAAAGCTATTTTTAAAAAAAACTCCGACCATCAAAGTCAGACATATCCCAAAAAATAATGCAATTTCCGGTATTATTGAATTTATATTTTCCATTTTATTTATCTATTAAAATTGCCGTTAATTCATTTTGATGGTTTTGAATTATTTGATTAACTGAAATATTCATAGTATTTAGTAACGGTTCAGGGTAAAATCCAAAAATTATACTAACTAAGCATAAAACAATTAAAATTGTTCCCTCTAAAAAATTAATATCTTTTAATTTCGCGATTATAATATTATTGGTATTTCCAAAAACTACTCTTTTAGCCATCCAAAGCATATATGCTGCGCAGAGAACAACTCCAGTACTAGCCAAAATCGCAACCAGGTAATTAATTTTAAATGCTCCAAGTAATACTAAAAATTCACCGATAAATCCTGTTGTTCCAGGCAATCCTAATGCACCAAGAACAAATATAATAAATATTAGAGAAAAATTTGGTAAATAATTAACTACTCCACCAAAGCTTTTTATCATTCTTGAACCTGTTCTGTCATATAATACACCTACGCACAAGAATAAAGCAGCTGATATAATACCATGACTGATCATTTGAAACATGCTTCCTTCTATTCCTTGTTTATTAAAAGTAAATATTCCTAATGTTACAAATCCCATATGTGCAACTGAAGAATAAGCTATCAGTTTTTTCATATCATCTTGCATTAAAGCTACTAATGAAGTGTAAATGATAGCTACTATACTTAGAGTAAAAATTAAGGGCGTAAAAAATTCAGAAGCAATTGGAAACATCCCTAAAGAAAACCTTAAGAAACCATACCCAGCCATTTTTAAGAGTATCGCTGCAAGTATTACAGATCCTGCAGTTGGGGCTTCAACATGAGCATCTGGTAACCAAGTATGAACTGGCCACATAGGAGTTTTGACAGCAAATGAACTAAAAAAAGCTAGCCATAATAAATATTGATATTCTTGAGGAATTTTTAATTTATAAATTTCTGTGTAATCAGTTGTTCCAATTGTCCAATAAATGAAAATAATTGCTGCCAACATTAATACTGAACCTAACAAAGTAAATAGAAAGAATTTGTAGGCTGAATAAATCTTTCTAGGTCCTCCCCATATACCTATAATTAAAAACATAGGAATAAGTCCTGCTTCAAAAAATAGGTAAAAAATAATTAAATCTAAGGAGCAAAAAACACCTATCATAAAAGTTTCTAAAATTAAGATTGCTATTAAAAATTCACTCAGCCTTTTTTTTGCACTGATAATGCAAGAAATTATACATATAGGGGTAATGAATGCTGTCAATACTATGAATAAAATCGAAATTCCATCAATACCAAGCTTGAATTTTATAAGCCCACTAATCCAATTATTTTCTTCTATGAATTGAAAACCAACAAAATTCTTATCAAAAGAATACCACAAAAAAAAAGTTAAAAATAAATTAGCTAAAGATGTAAATAATGAGATATAAATTGCACTTCTATTTTCATTTTTCTGAGTTGATAAAAATATAAACAGAGATCCAAGAAGTGGAAGAAATATAATAGTTGATAAAATAGGGAAATTCATTTAATTCAAAATTAAGTAAGTTATCAATGCCGAGAGACCTATCAACATTACAAAAGCATAATCATAGATATAGCCACTTTGAAACTGTATAGCCTTGTTAGAAATAAACTTTATAACTTTTGATATTCCGTCAGGACCAAACTTATCTATAGTGTCTTCATCTCCTTTTTTCCAAAAAAAGATGCCAATTTTTTTTAAAGGTTTTATAAAAATAAAATCATATATTTCATCTACATACCATTTATTAAGTAAAAAATTATATAAAGGTAGGTTGGAATTTTTAATACCATCCAAAATTGTTTTGTCTTTTAAATATAGATAGTAAGAAAGAGGAATAGCTGCTGTGATTAAAACTGGGGTTATTATTATTAGCCAAATAGGAATATTTTCTAATTTTACAAAGTTTAAAAATAGAATAGTATCACCCCAATAGCTAGAGTTATTTCCTATTAATAAATCTTTAAATAAATATCCAGCAGATAACGCACCGATTGCCAAAATAATAAGTGGAATGATCATCACCAATGGTGACTCATGAGTTTTTTCGATTGAGATAGATTTATTGTTATAATCTCCAAAAAAAGTCTTAAAAAATAATCTCCAAGAATAGATTGCAGTTAAAAGGGCTGTAAAAATACCAACTGAACTGACATAGTAACCAACAGAAGTGCCTTTAAGATAAGCAAATTCAATAATAGCATCTTTGGAATAAAAACCTGATAAAAACGGAAAACCTGTCAATGCTAATGTTCCAATTAACATTAGTATCATTGTATAAGGAATTTTTTTCCAAACTCCTCCCATTCTCGTAATATCTTGTTCTTCATGAAATGCATGGATAACTGAACCAGCTCCTAAAAATAAAAGCGCTTTAAAAAATGCGTGAGTAAATAAATGGAACATAGCAATGTGATACGCACCAACACCTGCAGCAAAAAACATGTACCCCAACTGGCTGCAAGTTGAGTAAGCAATAATTTTTTTAATATCATTTTGAACAAGAGCTACAGAAGCAGCGAATAAAGCTGTAATCATACCAACAATAGCAACAAGATTCATTGCAAACTGAGAATATTCAAAAAGAGGTGAGCATCTAACTACTAAAAAAACTCCAGCCGTAACCATGGTTGCAGCGTGAATTAAGGCTGAAACAGGTGTAGGGCCTTCCATTGCATCTGGAAGCCAAGTGTGTAATAAAAATTGAGCAGATTTTCCCATTGCCCCGATAAATAGAAATACACAAATTAGTGTAATAACGTTTAATTCGCTTCCAAAAAAGCTTAAATTTATTTTTGTAAATTCTGGAACAAGAAGAAAAATTTCTTCATAATTTAATGTTCCAAATATGAGAAATATTATAAATATTCCTATAGCCAGGCCAAAATCACCAACTCTGTTCACAATGAAGGCTTTTATAGCAGCATTATTAGCTGTTTCTTTTTTAAACCAAAAACCTATTAATAAATAAGAGCATAAACCAACCCCTTCCCAACCAAAAAACAATTGTAAAAAATTATCTGAAACAACCAAACATAACATTGAGAAAGTAAATAAAGATAAATAAGACATAAATCTTGGTTTATGTGGATCATGGCTCATATATCCTATAGAATAAATGTGGACTAAAGCTGATACTGAAGTCACCACCATTATCATTATTGAGCTTAATGGATCGATCTTAATTGACCAATTAACATTTAAATTTCCAGAGTTTATCCATTCAAAAATTAAAAAATTTCCATAATTATTATTAATAAGACCGTCATAAAAAATGAAAAAAGAAATTACAGCTGATATAACTACCATTGAACAAGAAAATATTTGAGAAAATAAGTTTCCAATACTTTTTCCAAAGTAAGAAATTATAGATCCTATTAAAGGTAAAAATACTACTAAATATTCCATTTAACCTTTCATTTCATGAATATCTTCAACTCTTATTGAACCTTTATTTCTGTAAAATATAACTATTATTGCTAATCCAATAGCTGCTTCGGCTGCGGCTACGGTTAAGATTAGCATTGTAAATATTTGACCTAATAAGTCTCCCGAAAAAATTGAAAATGAAATTAAATTAATATTTACAGATAGCAAAATTAATTCTACTGACATTAAAATAACAATTACATTTTTTCTATTTAAAAAAATTCCAATTACTCCTAGAAAAAAGATAATAGCTCCTAATGTTAAATAATGTCCTAAACCTATTTCAATCATCAATTTTTACTCCTTTATTAAATTCCACGTCCTTTAAAATTACTGCTGAAGATTTATCTCTTGAAATCTGTTTTATATAACTTTGTGTTTTAACATTTTCTCTTTTTCTATATGTTAATATTATCGCTCCGACCATTGAAAGAAGAAGAATTATGCCTGATAATTGAAAATATAAAATATAATCAGTGTACATCACGCTACCAATTGAATGAGTATTAGTTACAGATGTATCAATAACAAGGTTAGAACTTGACATTATATTTTCTTTATATTTCCAACCACCAACAACTACCAAAAGTTCTAGAAAAATTAAAACTGAAACTATTAATCCAGAGGGTATGTGCGTAGACTTTTGACCAATGAACCAAGATTGTTTTTGCTGCGCAACATTTAGCATCATAACAACAAATAAAAATAATACTGCCACTGCACCTACATATACAATTAATAGTATCATCCCTAAAAACTCAGCTCCAACCATTATGAATAAACATCCTACTGAAATAAAATCTAAAATTAAAAAGAAAACTGAATTTACTGTGCTTCTTGAGGTAATTACCATTAAAGCAGAAAAGATTGCTAAAATAGAAAAGAAATAGAAAAAAATTGCATGAGCTAACATTTATTTATAAATTTTGTCTGTCTTTAAATTTTTGGCTAAAACAGACTCCCATCTATCTCCGTTGTCTAATAATTTTTCTTTATTGTAGTACAATTCCTCTCTAGTCTCCGTAGCAAATTCAAAGTTTGGTCCTTGTACTATTGCGTCAACTGGGCAGGACTCTTGACATAGACCACAATAAATGCACTTAAGCATGTCGATATCATATCTCGTCGTTTTTCTGCTACCATCGCTTCTTTCCTTTGACTCAATAGTAATAGCCTGGGCGGGGCATACTGCTTCGCAAAGTTTACAAGCTATACATCTTTCTTCACCATTTGGATATCTTCTTAAAGCGTGTTCGCCTCTGTATCTTGGGCTAATTTGACCTTTTTCAAAAGGATAATTAATTGTTTTTTTAGGTCTAAACATTTCCCTAATTGCTTTAAATATTGCTAAAAAAAATTCAGTTAAAAATATAGTTTTTAAAAATCTATTTAAATTCATTAAAATGAACCTTTTGGTAGTTTATCAAAATAAAGTAAAAAACTTGCAGTTAAGACAACATATATAAGAGAAAATGGTAAAAAAACTTTCCATCCCAATCTCATCAATTGATCGTAACGATATCTTGGTACAATGGCTTTAATAATAGCAAATAAAAAAAATAGGAACAAAATTTTAAATATCATCCAAAATGGAGCTGGAACAATATTAAGCGGGTATATGTCTAAAGGAGGAAGCCAGCCTCCTAAAAATAAAATTGATCCCATTGCACACATTAAAAGAATATTTGCGTATTCTCCTAACCAAAACATTGCATACATCATTCCTGAATATTCTGTTTGATATCCTGCTACTAATTCTGCTTCTGCTTCAGGTAGATCAAAAGGTGGTCTATTAGTTTCTGCTAATGCAGAAATAAAAAAAACAATAAACATAGGAAAAAGTGGAATAACGTACCAAAGATTTTTTTGGGCTAATACAATATCATTAAGATTTAATGATCCTACGCATAATAATACATTTATTATTATAATTCCTATAGAAACTTCATAGGATACCATTTGTGCAGCAGATCTTATAGCTCCCAAGAAGGGATATTTAGAATTAGAGGCCCATCCTCCCATTATAATTCCATAAACTCCTAAAGATGAGATTGCAAAAAGATATAATATTCCAACATTAATATCTGACAATACTAATGTTTCACTTAAAGGTATTACTGCCCAAGCAACTAAAGCCAAAGTCATCGTTATTATTGGAGCTAGAATAAAAATTGGTTTGTTTGCACTTGCGGGAATTATTATTTCTTTAAAAATATATTTTAAGGCATCGGCTAAAGTTTGAAATAAACCAAAAGGCCCAACAACGTTTGGACCTCTTCTTTTTTGAACAAAACCCCAAACTCTTCTATCTAACCATACAATCATTGCAACAGAGACTAATATAGGAATAACTAAAAATAGAATTTTGTATATTTCATTTATTAAAGTATTTAAATATTCCATTTAATTATTTGTCCCCGACTTTTGGTATTTTAATTTGATATCCCGGCACTCACTCATAACTTTTGAGGCTCTAGATATGCTATTTGAAAAATAATAATCAATTGGATTAATATTTACGTTTTCATTTTCAAAATTATTATTAATTTTTTTTGATGGTTCTTTAAACTTAGGTAATTTGTTTAAAGACTCAAAGTTTACTATTTTTTCTAAAGCTTCATTTCTTAGAGTATTAAAACTATCAAAGAGATTTCTATTTTTATAAACATTTGTTAATTGGTTAAGTACCTTCCAGCTCTCTAGTGCTTCACCAGCAGGGTAAGACGCTTTTCTACATTCTTGAACTCTTCCTTCTAAGTTTTGGTATAATCCATTTTCTTCAGTGTAAGCAGCGCTTGGTAGAACTACATCTGCTATTTCGGCTCCGCGATCACCATGGCTACCTTGATAAATTATAAACTCATCATTTTTTTCAAATTTAAGGTTATCTGAGTTTAATAAATACAACAGCTTAAATTTATTATTTTTGATATTGTCGAAAAACTCAAAATTATTTTTATCTTTGTTTTGTATTTTAAAATCTAAAGCTCCAACAGTTGAAGCATTTTGAATCAAAATATTCAACGCATTCCATTTTTCACTAATTAATTTTTTTTGATACAGAAAGTTTTTAAGTTCTTCAAAAATAAATCCGCCAGAATTTAATTCTAAAGCCGACTCTCCTATTATAATTAAAGGTTTTTTTGCGGTGTTAAAAATTCTATTAAATTCGTGTTTATCCTCAATAATGTCTTTAATTGTTTGAGTGTTATCCCCTATAATTTTGTATTCATAAGTCTGATCTCCAGGGTTGCCAACTGAAAAAATTGGTGTTTTATTATTTCTAAAAGCTTTTCTTATTCTTGCGTTTAAAATAGTAGCTTCGTGTCTTGGATTGCTACCTACCAGTAATATCAAATCAGATTTTTCTATTCCATTTATTGATGAATTAAATAAATAATTCATTTTATCTTCTGAGTTGATATAAAATTTTTTTTCCCTGAACTCTAAGTTTTTGCTTCCTAATAATTCAAAAAATTTTTTAAATGCCAATGTTGTTTCTAAACTGACAAGATCTCCAATATGACCAGCAATAAGTGAATTTTCAGTTTCATTGAGCTTTTTAGTAATCACATCTAATGCTTCATCCCAACTAGATTTGATTAATTTATTATTTTTTTTAATATACGGAGTATCCAATCTTTGCTTTAATAACCCGTCACATGAATATCTTGTTTTGTCTGAAATCCATTCTTCATTGATTTCCTCATTTAATCTTGGGAGAATTCTTTTTACTTCCCATCCATACGTGTCTACTCTAATATTTGAACCAACAGCATCTAATACGTCAATGCTCTCAGTTTTTTTTAATTCCCAAGGTCTAGCAGAGAACGCGTATGGTTTTGAAGTTAAAGCCCCTACTGGACACAAATCAATTACATTGCCCGATAATTCAGACTCCATAGATTTTTCTAAGTAAGTTGTTATCTCCATGTTTTCACCTCTACCTATTGCACCTATTTCAGGCACGCCTGCAACTTCGGTAGCAAATCTCACGCATCTAGTACAATGAATACACCTTGTCATTTGAGTCTTTATTAAAGGACCCATATATTTTTCACTTACAAATCTTTTATTCTCTGAAAACCTAGATTTATCTACTCCATAATAAAGAGATTGATCTTGAAGATCGCACTCACCACCTTGATCACATACAGGGCAATCTAAAGGATGGTTAGCTAAAAGAAATTCCATTACACCTTTTCTTGCTTTTTCAACCATTTCAGTATTCGTTTTAATATTCATACCTTCAGCTGCCGGCATGGCACATGACGCGATAGGTTTCCGCGATTTATCCATCTCTACTAGACACATTCTACAGTTTCCAGCGATTGAAAGTCTTTCATGATAACAAAATCTTGGTATCTCTGCTCCCGCTATTTCACATGCCTGAAGTATAGTCATACCTGGCTCAAATTCTATTTCTTTTCCGTTGATATTTATTTTAGGCATTCTTTTTTTCTAATAAATGTTGATCGATTAAATAAGGTACATCTTTTTTCTTTTTTATAAGAGGGTCATTACTACATTTTTTATCAATTTCTTTTCTAAAATGTCTCAATAATCCTTGAACAGGCCAAGCTGAACCTTCACCAAAAGCACAAATTGTATGGCCCTCAATTTGTTTCGTTACATCTTCTAACAAATCAATGTCACTTAATGTTGTTTCACCTTTTGTTGCTCTGTTTAAAATTCTCCACATCCAGCCAGATCCTTCCCTGCAAGGAGTGCACTGGCCACAACTCTCATGTTTGTAAAACCTTGCTATTCTTGCCATACATGAAACAATATCCTGATCTTTATTAATAACCACTATTCCTGCAGTTCCTAAGCCACTTTTGTTTTCTGTTAATGAGTCAAAATCCATTTTAATTGTTTCACATGTTTTTTTAGGTAGTAAGGGCATTGACGATCCACCAGGTATGACTGCTTGTAAATTATCCCAACCTCCTATAACACCTCCGGCATATGTATTAATTAAATCTTTAAGCGGTATACCCATTTCTTCTTCAACGTTACATGGGGAATTTACATTTCCAGATATACAAAAAATTTTTGTTCCAGTGTTTTTTGGTCTACCTAAAGATGCGAACCATTTACCGCCTCGCCTCAAAATAGTTGGAACCACCGCAATTGTTTCAACATTATTTACTATAGTTGGGCATCCGTAAAGACCTACTAATGCTGGGAACGGTGGTTTAAGTCTTGGTTGACCTTTGTTTCCTTCAATACTCTCTAATAGAGCTGTTTCCTCTCCACAAATATAAGCACCAGCACCATAATGAATATGAATATCAAAGTCCCAATTAGATCCACATGCATTTTTGCCCAAAAAATTTTTTTTATAGGCTTGATTTATAGCTTCTTGAAGTCGTTGTCCTTCAAAAGAATACTCTCCCCTAATATAAATATAACAAACATGGGCTCCCACTGCGAAGCCTGCTATTAAACATCCTTCAATAAGTTTTTGAGGCTCAAATCTTAAAATGTCACGATCTTTACAGGTTCCTGGTTCTGACTCATCTGCGTTTATGACTAAGTAATGTGGTCTTGAACCTATTTTTTTAGGAGCAAAAGACCACTTCATCCCAGTTGAAAAACCTGCGCCACCTCTACCTCTTAATTCTGAAGTTTTAATCTCATTAATAATCCATTCTTTGCCTTTTGAAATAATTTCTTTTGTATTTTTCCAGTCATCACGCTTAATTGCTTTGTCTAATTCCCAACCATGATTATTGTATAAATTTTTAAAAATTTTGTTTTCCTCTTTAAGCATGTTCTGATCCATTAATTATTTTTGTATCTACAGGTGATGTATTTTTTCTTCCTTTATATGAACCTGATTCTAGTATTTTATCTTTAAATATTGAATCTATTATTTTAGCGGTACTTTTTTCGTCCAAATCTTCATAATAATCACTATTTATTTGCATCATTGGTGCATTCACACAAGCACCTAAACATTCTACCTCGGTCCAAGAACACTCCCCATTTTTAGAAATTTGATTTTCTTTTTCAGAAATTTTTTTTTTACACACTTTAACAATTTTATCGGCGCCTCTAATTAAACATGGTGTTGTAGTGCAAACTTGTATGAAGTATTTACCAACAGGTGATAAATTAAACATGCTATAAAAAGTTGCTACCTCATACACGCTGATGTAAGGCATTGATAAGTATTTTGAAATATATTTTATAGCTGCAAGAGGTATCCAATTGTTATTTTGCTTTTGAGCTAAATACAAAAAAGGCATAACAGCGCTTTTTTTATTTTTTTTTGGATATTTTTTTAAAATTTCTTCAGCAATGCTTTTAAATTTTTCGTTAAACTCAAAATTTTTAGGCTGTTCTGAATTTACTTTTTTTACACTCATCTATCAACCTCTCCGAATACAATATCTAATGAGCCTAATACAGCTGGTACATCTGCTAACATATGACCTTTAATTAAAAAATCCATTGCTTGTAGATGTGAAAATCCTGGAGCTCTTATTTTGCATCGATACGGCCTGTTACTTCCATCAGATATCAAATACACTCCAAATTCTCCTTTCGGAGCTTCTACCGCGGAATAAACGTTTCCGGCTGGTACTCTGAAACCCTCGGTGAATAACTTAAAATGATGTATCAGTGCCTCCATTGATTGTTTTAAATCATCCCTGTTAGGAGGTGATATTTTACCATCAACAGTTTTAATAGGGCCTTTCGGTAATTTACTAATACATTGTTTAATTATTTTTACACTTTCTCTCATCTCCTCGATTCTACATAAGTATCTATCATAACAATCTCCGTTCTTCCCAACTGGAATCTTAAAATCTAAATCTTGGTAAATTTCGTAGGGTTGAGATTTTCTTAAATCCCAAGGGACACCTGATCCCCTAAGCATAACACCAGTAAAACTATGATCTAATGCGTCTTTTTTTGATACTAATCCTATATCAACGTTTCTTTGTTTAAATATTCTATTCTCAGTTAATAAATCCTCTAGATCGTCAATAATTTTTGGAAATGTTTCGCAAAATTTTCCAATATCTTCGATAAGTTTTGTTGGTAAGTCCTTATGAACCCCGCCAGTTCTAAAATAGTTTGCATGTAATCTAGAGCCTGAAGCTCTCTCGTAAAAGGTCATCAAAGTTTCTCTCTCTTCAAAGCCCCACAAAGAAGGTGTTAAAGCGCCCACATCTAAGGCTTGAGTAGTAACATTTAAGATATGACTTAAAATTCTTCCAATTTCACAAAATATAACTCTAATATATTTTGCTCTAACAGGTACTTCTATTTTTAATAATTTTTCAGTTGCTAATGCAAAAGCATGCTCTTGATTCATTGGCGCTACATAATCTAACCTATCAAAATATGGTAATGCCTGAGTGTAAGTCTTGTTCTCTATTAATTTTTCAGTTCCTCGATGTAATAATCCTATATGAGGATCAGCTTTTTCTACGATTTCACCTTCTAACTCTAAAATAAGCCTTAAAACTCCGTGTGCAGCCGGATGTTGAGGTCCAAAATTTAAAGTCATAGATTTAGTTTTTTTCATTTTTTTTACTTTCTTTTACTTCGCTCAAATATTTTGTCCCTTCCCATGGGCTGCTAAAGTCAAAATTTCTGTAATTTTGCTCTAATTTAACTGGCTCATAAATTACTTTTTTTTCTTTTTCGCTATATCTAACTTCATTAAATCCCGTTAACGGGAAATCTTTTCTTAAAGGATGTCCTTTAAAATTATAATCAGTGAGAATTCTTCTTAGATCTGGATGATTTATAAATTTAATGCCGTACATGTCAAATATTTCTCTCTCCATCCAATTAGCTGAGGGAAATATTTTCACAATAGAAGGTATTTTTTCTTTTGCTTCAAATTTTATCGATATTTTTATTCTTATATTATTTTCTATTGAAAGCAGTATGTACACTAATTCAAATCTTTTTTCCTCGTTAGGATAATCGATTGCTGCAATATCAATTAGTTGTTTAAATTTAAATCTGTTGTCTAATTTTAAGAATTTAAGAACCTCTATGATATCACCTGATGACGTTTTGAATAATAATTCTTCAAATTTAACTTCTGAACCTGAAATTTTACTTGAAAGTTCTGCATTAATTAATTTTTCTGCGTTTTTAAGGTTTTCTTTAATCATTTTTATCTATTGATATTACCTTCTCTTCTAATTTTTTTTTGAAGTTGTAAAATTCCATATAACAAGGCTTCAGCCGAAGGTGGACATCCCGGCACATAAATATCAACTGGAACTATCTTATCGCAGCCTCTTACTACAGAGTATGAGTAGTGATAATACCCGCCTCCATTAGCGCAGCTACCCATTGATATTACATATCTTGGCTCTGGCATCTGATCATAAACTTTTCTTAATGCTGGAGCCATTTTGTTAGTCAAAGTTCCAGCAACTATCATTACATCTGATTGCCTTGGTGAAGCCCTTGGGGCGGCACCAAATCTTTCGAGATCATATCGCGGCATTGAAGTATGCATCATCTCAACTGCACAACAAGCGAGACCAAAAGTCATCCAGTGCAATGATCCTGTTCTGGCCCAGTTTATTAAATTATTTGTTGAAGTGGTTATAAATCCTTTTTCTGCAAAGTCTTTTGCGATCTGTTTAAATTCATCAGGCACTTTTTTTAATCTTTCATCTGAATCTAGTATTCTCATTCCCACTCCAATGCACCTTTTTTCCATTCATAAATAAAACCTATGGTAAGAACTGCTAAAAATATCATCATAGACCAGAATCCAAAAACTCCAATTTTTCCTAATGTAATTGCCCACGGAAACAAGAATGCTATTTCTAGATCGAAAATAATAAAAAGAATAGCCACTAAATAAAATCTAACATCAAATTCCATCCTAGAGTCATCAAAAGCATCAAATCCACACTCGTAAGCTGAGAGTTTTTCTGGATCAGGGTTCGAAGGTGAAGATATAAAATTGATGAGTATAAATCCTATACTTATAAGCAGAGCTATAAATAAAAAAATTATTATTGATAAGTAATCTGTTAAAAAATTATAAATCATTTTAATCAATATCTACCTCAATGCACATAGCTTGAGGGTTTTTATATTAATCTTATATTCGATTTATATTATATCTTAGACTGAGTCTAGGTCACTTATGTAGCAATTAGTTGATAATGATTCTCAAATCCCGTATTAAGTCTTAATAAATAAGTGTGAAAATAGAGTTTTTCTCTATCAATTTCTAAATTAAAAATAGATATGTTTTTTTTAAAAGAATATAAAGCAAAAAAAATTAAAGCTCCTAATAATTTCGCCAATAGAAGAAGAATCATGTCCAGTAGAAACAAAAATTTAATCTATCTATTAGATAAAAGATTTTCATGGATGAATAAATATATTAAAGGCAAGAAAGTAATAGTAGAATTAGGATCTGGAAATGGATGTATTGAAAAAATAATACAAAATAAAAAAATTATTCTTACAGATATCGTAAAATATCCTTGGATCGTAAAAAAAGTTGATATGTTAAAAATAAATTTAGGAAAAAAATATTTAAAAAAAGTGGATATTTTTATAATTAATCATTCATTACATCACTGTGCAAATCCAGCTCTTACACTTAAAAAAGTATCTTTTTACTTAAAAAAAAATGGATACGTTTTAATAAATGAGCCTGAAACATCTTTTTTTTTAAAATTAATTCAAATATTTCTAGATGACGAAAATTGGTCTTTAAAAGCCAATGTGTTTAGTCAAAAAAATATTTTTAACCCCAAAAGTCCTTGGATATCGAATACTGCAATTGCACAGCTTTTATTCAAAAATGATAAGAGATTTCAAAAACATTTTCCTCAATATAAAATTATAGAAAATAAATTATCAGAATTTTTTATTTTTTTGAATTCTGGGGGAGTAAATTCAAATTTTTTTCATATAAAACTAAACTATTTCTTTTTAAAAATACTTAATATTGTAGATGATATTTTAATCTTTTTTTTGCCAGGTATTTTTGCTCTAAACAGAACTGTAGTACTAAAAAAAATAAATGAAAATAAAAAATAAAAATTTATTATTTATATCACTAATTATTTTTTTAATTTTTTTTTCAATATCTTTCAATCAATTTTATGGATACATAGGAATTCTACCAATAGACAGTTTTTTAATTTTTAACTCAGGCTACGATTTGTTGAATGGGTATTACCCATTTAAAGATTATTGGACGATTAAAGAACCTTTTATTGATTTAATACAAGCAATTTTTTTTAAATTATTTGGTGTTTCATGGTTCTCTTATGTCCTTCATGCTTCAGTTTTTAATTGTTTGATAACAATGTTTACTTTTTTTTTATTAAAAAAATTTAATCTAAGTAATGGTTTATGTTTTTTTTATTCTATTTGTGTTGCAATACTAACCTATCCAACTTCTGGAACACCTTTTAGTGATCACCATACTTTAATATTATGTTTATTGTCTCTGTATTCATTTGTTTTTGCAATTAATAAAAAAAGTAATATATATTGGTTTTTAATACCAATTTTACTAGGGTTTTCATTTTTATCTAAACAAGCGCCTACCGTATATGTTATTTTTTTAATTTCAATTTTGTCGATAATATATTTTATTAAATCAAAAAATATACTTAATTTTATTTCTTCACTAACCGGAGTTACAACATTTTTAATTTTATTTTTTTACTTTCTTTATTTTGGTGAAATCAAATTTAATGATTTTTTTATTCAATATTTTTCATATCCAATGTCGCTTGGTGAGAGTAGATTTGAGTGGTTATTTCCATTTGAATTTAAAAGAATAATTTGGCGCTACAAATTACAATATCTATCTATAGCAGTATTAATTTATCTATTCATAAAATTTTCATTAGAAAAAAAAAATAGAATATTTTCAGATTATTTAATAATAATTAGTATAATTTTCTTTTGCTTGTTAACTGTAATGCATCAATTAATGACAATTAATGCCATTTTCATTTATTGTTTAATTCCAATTTTTTGTGGCTTCTCTCATATTTATTCAAAAAAGTATTTAAAAAATGAGAAGATAATTAGTCGTTTCTTAATAATTATGACGCTATGTTCCACTGTTTACTATTACTCTACTTATGTAAAAAATAGAACATTTATGGATTTGAGAGGTATCAACTTAGAAAATTCTATTGATGGAAAGGAAATACATTCAGAATTGTCTAATATAAAATGGATTACTATGTTTTACCCTGATAATCCTTCCAAAGAAATTTCAAAAATAAAGTTAGCTTTAAAAATATTGAATGAAGACGAAAGTAACAAAATGATTGTAACAGATTATCAATTTATTTCAGTTTTCTTAAAACAATACGATTTTTCGCCAACTAGATTTTGGTATGATTTCCATGGGTATCCATCAGAAAAAAATATTTATTTCAATTATTGGAAAGAATTCGTATTAAAAAAAATAAAAAAAAATAACATTAAAAGTATCTATGTTTTGAAACCACTACATGGTGAAACTCAACCTTTAGAAAATATTTTAAAAAATTGTTACGAAAAGCAAACTTTTTCTGAAACTTTTTATAAATTAATTCTTAGCAATTGTTAAAAAACATGGCGGGAGTGACGGGACTCGAACCCGCGGCCTCCTGCGTGACAGGCAGGCGCTCTAACCAAACTGAGCTACACCCCCAAATGGTGGGTGGTAAAGGACTCGAACCTATGACCCTCTCGGTGTAAACGAGATGCTCTACCAACTGAGCTAACCACCCCTAAATTTGTTCGACATATACAATATAATTCCTGTAAAGTAAAAATGTATTTATAGAGCTACAAATAAGCTGTATTATTAGGTGAAATGATTCTTGAATGTAAATCTTGCCAAAAAAAATTTATAGTTCCAGATAATGCTATTACAAATGTTGGCCGATTAGTGCAGTGCAGTTCGTGTGGCAACAAATGGACACAATTTCCTATCGAAAAAAAAACAGTTAAAGAAAAAATAAATTTTCCGGCAAAAAAAAATGTAATTAAAAAACCTATTAAAGCCTCACCTAAATTAAAAAAAGAGGAGAAATTCTTTATCGCATCACAAAAGAAAAAGAAAAATATTAAAAAAAAGTCTGGACCGTCAATTTATTCTAAAGAATATTTAGAAAAAAAACACGGTATCAAAATCGATGAAAATGTATCTAATTTATCAGAAAATAGATCAAATAAAAAAATATCTCAATCCTATTTTGGTTTTTATAGCTATTTAATTGTATTCTTATTTTTTTTTACATCAATGATAGGAATTTTAAATCTTACGAAAGAAATTATTATATTCAACTTTCCATTTACAGAGATCTACATAGAATATTTGTTTGAAAATTTAAATAATTTTGGGATACTTTTTAGAGATACTTTAAATTTATATTAATTTTCTAATTCTTTTATATTAATAAAATTTTTAGATAAGTTGGAATTATTCTTTTTAATATCGTTATAGAAATTCCATGCTAATACAACTATAGTATTGTTATTGTTTTTAACTATTTTTTTACTTTTGATAGGTATTTTTACCCCAGGAACAAATTTGTTGTGTTTTAAAGAATTGTCTTCAACTATAAAATCAATTTGATCTGAAATGCCATAAAAATTTAATGCTGTTGTAGCTTTTGCTGGAGCTCCATAGCCTATTATCTTTTTATGACTTTTTTTTAAATTATCAAAATTTTTAATAATATTTTCTCTAATTTTATAAACTTTTTCCCCAAATTTTTTATACGTTTCAAATTTTTTAATTCCAAATTTATTTTCATCTGCAATTAATTTTGTTACACTTTTTTCGACTTTTTTGCTTTTATTTTTTGAAACGTATATTCTTATAGAACCACCATGGGTGTCAATTTTTTCAGATCGATAAATTTTTGCGTCTAATCTGTTAAAAAAATTATTCAAAGATGTTAAAGACCAATAATTATAATGCTCATGATATATGTTATCAAAAGTAAGATCTTTTAATGTATTAAGTAAATATTGTACTTCAATAATTATGGTCCCTTTTTTATCTAACAATTTGAACATACATTCAGCCATTTCCTGAAGGTTGTCTGAATGCGCAAACACATTAGAAGCTAATATTAAATTCGCTCCTTTTTTAATCTTTTTAATATTTTTTTTATTTAAAAAACCATTAAATGTTTTAATCTTCTCTTTGTTGGCACTTTTTGCTAAATTTTTTGCAGGTTCCACTCCCAAGATATTTTTAAAATTTAAATCTTTAAAGGGTTTTAGAGCTACTCCGTCGTTGCTACCTATATCAATAATATAGGACTTCTTAGGACTTAATTTGAAATCTTTTATGTATTTTTTTGCTGCTTTTACAAAATGATCTCTAAAAGTTTTTGAAGTAGACGATGTATACAAATAGTTTGAGAACATCTTTTTAGGATCCACTGATACTGATAATTGGCAGTTATGGCACTTTTCGCAATAATTCATCTCTAATGGATAAAGTTCACTCTTATCATTTTTATTTTTAATTAAATTATTAGCTAAAGGCTGGTATCCTAGAGACACAACTCTTTTCAAGTTGTTATTTCCACACGATCTACACTCAAATTTATAACAACTCATTAAAAGTTTTTTTTCATTTTCATCAACAAACACATGTTTAATAGTATGAGTAATTCCATAATTATCATGCTCTCTTTCTCCTCTTACTAAATTTAAAAACGTTGTATCTTTTGTGAAAACCATGGTATGTGCAACATTTGGTTTTATAATTGAAAGTTCTCCCTCGTTAACAACTTGAGTAATTTTAGGAGATCCAGGATTAATTATATCTTGGAATACTTCTATAATTTGTCCTTTAGTAAATAGACATTTTTGTTCTTGTTGCGGATGATAATGGTTGGCTCTGATAGTGCCTTTTTTGGAACTAATTAAACCTATCAAATTTATCGGTTCAGTAAGTTCGTGATTACTTATTTTTCCTCTTTTATCTACAAATTCATTTTGACCTTTTTTAACATACTCCAAATCTTTTACAAAATTTTGATTTGACCATTTAAAGATCATTTCTTTTATACTTTCATCAAGATTATAAAGAAATTTGAAACCCTTTTTTTTAATTTTATTATTAGAGAGCGAAAAACCTAAATTAGGAATCTCATCGTTTGTCTCTCTTAAAACAGTTTTAGGATTATATTTTTTACATATATTTGCTACATCTTTTACTGTTACAGTATCTTTAGTTAAATTAAATAGTTCCTTATTAATATCTGTTCTTTCTTCTACAAACTTAAAACATCTGGCCACATCAATTAAAGGAACCAAACTTTTAATTTGTTTTCCTCCAGAAAATAATTTTAAAACTCCGTTTTGTGAAGTAATTTTTGAAAATAAATTAGGCATTATATCAATTCGCATTGTGTCAGTTGAATACCCGTATACCGAGCCAAGCCTCAATATGACATAATTTTTTCCAGATTTTTTAAGTTGCTTTTCATTATAATCTTTTGATTTAGCATAAGATAATACAGGAGAAGTTACTTCATCCTCCAAAATATCTTTTTTAACTTGATTAATTCCCTCATAAACTACATGCGTTGAAGGCATTATTATCTTACATTTATCTGATATAGCATCCAAAATATTTTGAGTTCCTTTTTCTGCGATAAGCGTTATCTGTTTATCTTCTTGATCATCACTCTCGCTTTTAACTCTTGGAACTTTTGTTATTCCGGCTAAATGATGAATTACGTCTGCATCTCTACAATGATAATTTATTAAATCTTTATCTAGAATATCCCCTTGAACAAAATTTATATTCCAATTTCTTAATTGATTAACTCTTTCAGAAATAAACCTGTTATCAATAACTGTTATTTCGTCATTCCAACTATAACCTGAATAAATTTTACATAACTCGGTGCCTATGTAACCTAAGCCACCAGTAATAATAATTTTCTTTCCCATGAAAAGTAAATCTACTCTAAATATTATTTAGAAACAATAAGCTTGATATAAATACTTAATTAATAGGTGCTTTTGACTCTTCTTTAATTTTATTTTTCGATAATTGTTCAACTTCCACCCATTCTACCCTTTTAAGGTTTTTTGTGAGAGCAATTTTTAAAACATCATCGACGTTTTTAACCGGTATAATTTCCATATTTTTTTTGATTGAGTCAGGTACCTCAGCAAGGTCTTTCTTATTTTCAATAGGTATTAAAACCTTTTTAATACCAGCTCTATGAGCTGCCAAAAGCTTTTCTTTTAAGCCCCCAATTGGTAGCACCAAACCTCTTAATGTTACCTCTCCCGTCATAGCTACTTTTTTATCAACTGGAATTTCTGTAATAGCTGAAACGATTGAAGTCACCATAGCTATACCTGCGGATGGCCCATCTTTTGGCGTTGCTCCTTCAGGAACATGTATGTGAAAATCCTTTTTATCAAAAATAGGTGGTATAATACCAAATTCTAAGCTTTTGGATCTTATGTAAGATTTAGCAGCTTTAACTGACTCTTGCATCACTTCTCCAAGTTTTCCTGTAATTTGCATTTTACCTTTACCAGGCATTACAGCTGACTCAATTTTTAAAATTTCGCCTCCTACTTCCGTCCAAGCTAGGCCTGTTACAACGCCTACTCTATTTTCTTCTTCAATCTCGCCGTATTTAAATTTTTGAACTCCTAAAAAATTACTTAATTCTTTTTCATTTAAAGAGGTATTGACTTTTTCTTTAGCATCAATTTTCTTCACTAATTTTCTAGCAATTTTAGCGATCTCTCTTTCTAAATTTCTTACCCCAGACTCTCTTGTATAATTTCTTATTATTTTTCTATTTACATCCTCACTTAATTTCCATTCGTCTTTTTTTAGACCATTATTTTTGCTTTGTTTAGGGATTAAGTACTTTTGAGAAATATTTACTTTTTCATCTTCTGTGTAGCCAGATATTCTTATTACTTCCATCCTATCTAACAGCGGTGGTAAAATATTTAAAGTATTCGCAGTAGTTACAAACATCACATCAGATAAATCATAATCAACCTCTAAATAATGATCATTAAATTCTTTATTTTGTTCTGGATCTAAAGCTTCCAATAAAGCAGATGAGGGATCACCTCTATAATCATTTCCAACTTTATCAATTTCATCTAATAAGAATAATGGGTTTCTTGTACCAGCTTTTTTCATCATTTGAATTATTTTACCAGGTAAAGATCCAATATAAGTTCTTCTGTGTCCCCTAATTTCTGCTTCATCTCTTATTCCACCAAGAGAAATTCTAATAAATTTTCTGTTAGTAGCTTTTGCTATAGATTTACCTAAAGAAGTTTTTCCTACACCTGGGGGGCCGACTAAACAAAGAATTGGCCCTTTCATTTTTTGAATTCTTTTTTGAACCGCTAAAAATTCTATAATTCTTTCTTTAACTTTTTCTAATCCATAATGATCCTCGTCAAGGATTTTTTGTGCAGAACTCAAGTCAGTATTTATTTTAGTTTTTTCTGACCATGGAAGTTCAGTCATCCAATCAAGGTAGTTTCTTACTACTGTAGCTTCAGCGGACATAGGACTCATTGATTTAAGTTTTTTTAATTCAGAGAAACATTTTTCTGATGCTATTTTAGGCATTTTAGCTTTTGTTATTGCTTTAGAAATATTAGCAATTTCATCCTTACCTTCATCAATTTCTCCAAGTTCTTTCTGAATAGCCTTAAGTTGCTCATTTAAATAATATTCTCTTTGAGTTTTTTCCATTTGATTTTTTACTCTACCACGAATTTTCTTTTCAACTGATATTACGCTAGTTTCTTTATTAACTATCTCGTAAATTTTTTCCAATCTTTTTCTTAAATCTCTTATTTCAAGGATTTCTTGCTTTTGAAAAATTTTTATATTCAAATTTGCAGCAATATTATCTGCAATTATTTTTGCATCTTTTGAATTTTTTATAACATTAAGGTTTTCATTGAAATCTTTTTTGTTCAAAACAATTAATTTCTCAAATCTTTTTACTAATCCTTGAGCATATACATCTAGATCTTTTGATATATTAGTATCGTCTGCTATTTCCACATCACATTTTAAAAAATTTGTATCATTCGATATATTCGTGATTTTTACTCTTTTTTGTCCTTCTACTAAAACTTTTACAGTGCCATCAGGTAATTTTAAAAGTTGAAGAACTTTACTTAAGCATCCAAAAGCAAATAAATCTTTTTCTGAGGGATCGTCTGTTTCTGAATTTTTCTGAGCAACTAAAATTATAGACTTATCTGTTTTCATAGCCTCTTGAAGAGCTTTTATTGATTTTTCTCTCCCAACAAATAAAGGGACTACAATTGAAGGAAAAATAACAATATCTCTAAGAGGTAATAATGGTTTTGTATATTTTACATCCATATTTATTTATATGATAATTATAATCAATATTTCAAGGAACAAATTGACTTAAGCCACAGATGTTGATTGTTTTTTTCCGTACGTGATAATTGGGTCACTATCGCCTTTAGCAGAAGATTTATCAATAGTAACTTTTAAAACATCATCTTTATCAGGTAGTTCAAACATTGTTTTTAATAGAATATTCTCTAATATGGATCTTAATCCTCTAGCTCCAGTTTTTTTCTTAATAGCTTGTTTTGCTATCTCAAGAACTGCATCCTCTTGAAATTCGAGTTCAACATTTTCAAACTCAAATAATCTTTTATATTGTTTAATAAGTGAATTTCTTGGTTCTTTTAAAATTTTAATTAATGATGTTTCATTTAATTCATCCAATGTTGCAATAATAGGCATTCTTCCAATAAATTCAGGGATCAATCCATATTTAATTAAATCTTCTGGCTCTAATGATTTCATTAACTCAGAAAGAGGTTGTTCTTTATAACTTTTTACTTTAGCTCCAAATCCTATAGAGCTGCCTTTACCTCTGCTATCAATAATTTTATCCAAACCTGCAAAAGCCCCTCCACAAATAAATAGAATGTTCGTTGTGTCCACTTGTAAAAATTCCTGTTGAGGATGTTTCCTTCCACCTTGTGGAGGAACACTAGCGATAGTACCTTCCATAATTTTAAGCAAGGCTTGTTGCACTCCCTCTCCTGAAACATCTCTTGTGATAGAAGGATTTTCTGATTTTCTACTAATTTTATCTACCTCATCTATATAAACTATACCTCTTTGAGCTTTTTCGACATTATAATCTGCTGCTTGAAGAAGTTTTAAAATAATATTTTCTACATCTTCTCCAACATAACCTGCTTCTGTTAATGTAGTTGCATCAGCCATTGTAAATGGCACATCTAAAATTTTTGCCAATGTTTGAGCTAATAAAGTTTTACCACATCCGGTAGGCCCAACTAATAAAATATTTGACTTTGATAGCTCAACATCTTTGTTAGATTTAACCTCATGGTTAAGTCTTTTATAATGATTGTGCACTGCAACTGATAAAACTTCTTTTGATTTCTTTTGACCTATTACATAATCATCTAAAATATTACAAATTTCTTTAGGTGTTGGAACGCCATCTTGATGTTTAATAAGCGAACTTTTATTTTCTTCTTTAATAATATCCATACAAAGTTCAACGCACTCATCGCATATAAAAACTGTAGGACCAGCAATAAGCTTTCTAACTTCATGTTGGCTTTTACCGCAGAAAGAACAGTATAAAATGTTTTTATTATTTTTTTCACTCATAACGAATCATTAAGATGATAATAAAGTTCAAATAAAGTCTTATCAAGCTCAAGTTGAAATTTGAGCTATATATTGTGTGTTATTTTCTTTTTTCCACAACAGAGTCGATTAAACCAAATTTTTTTGCTTCGTCAGGAGTCATAAAATTATCCCTCTCTAAAGCTTTAGAAATTTCATCGACTGACTTACCGGTGTGTTTTGAGTATATTGTGTTAAGTCTGGTTTTTAATGATTGTATTTCTTTAGCGTGGATCTGAATGTCTGTTGCCTGCCCCTGAAATCCTGCGGACGGTTGGTGAACCATAATTCTGGAATTTGGAAGTGAATATCTTTTTCCTTTTTCACCTGCTGATAATAAAAAAGATCCCATCGAGGAAGCTTGACCTATACACAAAGTCGAAACTGGAGAATTAATATATTGCATAGTATCATAAATACCTAAACCAGAAGTAACAAGACCTCCTGGGCTATTAATATAAAAGCTTATTTCTTTATTTGGATTTTCAGACTCTAAAAATAATAATTGGGCTGTTACCAGAGACGCTACGTTATCATTAACTGGTCCTACCAGGAAAACTATCCTCTCTTTTAAAAGTCTAGAGTATATATCGTATGCTCTTTCCCCTTTACTTGATTGTTCTACAACCATAGGAATGAGGTTGTTCATTTTTTCTTCAATATCACGACTCATAATTTTATTTTATACAACTATTGATTACTTTTTGCTAATTTTTTTTGTTTTAACTGGTTTAGTCTCTTTTTTTTTAAGGTCAGTGCTTGGTTTTACTTTATTATTTTCATTTAAACTTGAAATAAGTTTTTCAGCTTCTTTAATCGTTAATTCTTTTTTCAGCAACTTAACTTTTGATTTAATAAACTTGATAATTTTTTCTTCATAAAGAGTGCTCTGCAAATGCTGTGTAGCTGTTGGGTTTTTTTGATAATATTCAAAAACAAATTTTTCTTGACCTGGCATGCTTTTGACTTGTTTTTGAATCTCGTTTTTTATTTCATCCTCTGTTACTTTAATTTTATTAGTTTCGCCGTATTCGTTTAAAATTAATCCAAGAGATATTCTTTTCTTTACTAGCTCAACATTTTTGTTTTCATTACTTGAATTAGGGTTATTTGGAATCGATTTAAGTTCACTTTCAATTAAATTCTGCGGTACTTCAACTTTA
>CACMTV010000009.1 GCA_902616675.1 uncultured Pelagibacteraceae bacterium
CCGGCCCTTTAGCTGGAGGGATATATGGAAAGGCTATGAGAAATGGCCTATGGAGTTTAAAAACTGTAAATATTAGAGACTACGCTGATGATAAACACAAAACTGTTGACGACACTGTATTTGGTGGTGGAAGTGGAATGTTAATGAAGCCTGATATAGTAGCGAATTCCTTAGATAAAAACATTTCCAAGGGAGAAAAAATTTTTTATTTGTCTCCAAAAGGTAAAAAATTTAATCAAAGTTTTGCTAATTCTTTAAGTAAACAAAATGGTATTAATTTAATTTGCGGTCATTTTGAAGGAGTAGATGATCGTTTATTGTCTACGAGAAATATTGAGGAAATAAGCATAGGAGATTATGTTTTATCAGGCGGTGAAACTGCTGCATTTGTAATATTAGATGCTGTTTTAAGACTTATACCAGGAGTATTAGGAAATAAAAACTCTATAAAAGATGAAACTTTTGAAAATAGTCTTTTGGAGTACCCTCAATTTACAAAACCTAAAATTTGGGAAGGCAAAAGTGTTCCAGATGTACTATTTTCAGGTGATCATGCGAAAATTAAAAGCTGGCGTTTATCTCAATCTGAGGATATAACACGTCGCCAGAGACCTGATCTTTGGGAAAAATATTTAAAAGATAAAAAATAATGAAAAATATAGAAGACATAAATAGAGAATCTGTAAAAAAAATACTTTCTTCAAAAAAGATAGCCAATTTTTCTCCTGGAGATACAATTAAAGTAGGTGTAAAAATTATAGAAGGCAAAAGAGAGAGAATTCAATATTTTGAAGGTGTTTGTATAGCAAAAAAGAATAGGGATATAAATTCTTCATTTACAGTTAGAAAAATATCTTTTGGAGAAGGTGTAGAAAGAACCTTTGCACTTTATAGTCCAAATTTAAGTTCTATTAAAATTGTCAGATCTGGAAAAGTAAGAAGAGCAAAACTATATTATTTAAGAGACAGAAAAGGAAAATCAGCAAGGATAGCTGAAAAAATAAAAAAAAAGATTGGTATCGACATCGCACCAGATCCTAAACAAGCTATTGAGAATGTAGTGTCGGATGATAAAATCAAAAAAGAAACGTCAACTGACGAAAAAAAAACTGAAGTATCAAAAGTTAAAAAACAGACTTCTGATAAAAAATTGGAAGCTGAGAATAAACCAAAAAAATAATATTCTCATATGTCAAAAACACTCTACGATAAAATTTGGGATGACCACCTTGTTCACGAAGACAATGATGGAACAGCTTTACTTTATGTTGATAGACATCTTGTTCATGAGGTCACTAGCCCCCAAGCTTTTGAAGGATTGAGAATTCAAGGCAGAAAAGTAAGAAAACCAAAACTTACTTTAGCCGTTCCTGATCACAATGTCCCAACTACTGATAGATCAAAAGGTATATCTGATAAGCAATCTAAAATTCAAGTTGATACTTTAAGAAATAATTGTAAAGAATTTGGAATAAATTTATTTGATGTTAATGACAAGCGACAAGGGATAGTCCATATTATTGGACCGGAGCAAGGTTTTACACAACCAGGGACAGTAATCGTATGTGGAGATAGCCACACAGCTACCCACGGAGCTTTCGGTTCTCTTGCATTTGGAATAGGCACTTCTGAAGTGGAGCATGTATTAGCTACTCAAACTTTAATTCAAAAAAAATCTAAAAATTTTAGAGTAAATGTGAACGGAAGTTTACCGGCAGGAGTTACGTCAAAGGATGTTATCCTTAAAATAATCGGAACAATCGGAACTGCAGGCGGAACAGGTTATGTAATAGAATTTGCTGGTGAAGTTATAAGAAATTTAAGCGTAGAACAACGTATGACTATATGTAATATGACTATAGAAGCTGGTGCCAGAGCAGGATTGATAGCTCCAGATGATAAAACTATAGAGTATTTTAAAGATAGACCGATGTCTCCAAAAGGTGAGAATTGGACGAAAGCAGTTGCACATTGGAAAAAACTTTTTTCTGATAGCGATGCAAAGTTTGATAAAGAAGTAAACATTGATGCAAAAGATATTGAACCATTAGTTACATGGGGAACATCACCGCAAGACGTCTCTCCAATTACTGGAGAGGTGCCAGATCCAGAAAAAGAAAAAGATGAAGACAGAAGAACAGCTATGTACAGATCACTAGAATACATGGGTTTAAAACCTAAAATGAAAATCTCTGACATTAAAGTAGACAAGATCTTCATCGGAAGTTGTACAAATGGAAGAATAGAAGATTTAAGGCTGGCTGCAAAACTATTAAAAGGAAAAAAAATAGCAAGCGATGTAAGTGCAATGGTTGTTCCAGGATCGGGATTAGTTAAAAAACAAGCCGAGGAAGAAGGTATTGATAAAGTTTTTAAAAACGCAGGATTTGAATGGAGAGAACCAGGATGCTCTATGTGTTTAGGAATGAATGAAGATCAGCTTTCATCAAAAGAAAGATGTGCGTCAACTTCAAATAGAAATTTTGAAGGTAGACAAGGACGAGGCGGCAGAACTCATCTTGTAAGCCCAGGAATGGCTGTGGCCGCAGCAATAAAGGGCTATTTAGCTGACGTAAGAGAAATTAATTAAATGGAAAAATTTATTAAATTAAAAAGTATACCCGCACATATTCCTTTAATGAATATAGATACGGACATGATAATTCCTAAGCAATTTTTAAAAACTATTAAAAGAACTGGTTTAGGAAAAAGTCTATTCTATGAAATGAGATATGATGAAAGTGGCAAATTAATTGAAAAATTTATATTAAATAATGATCCATATTCAAAATCAAAAATTCTTTTAGCAGGAAAAAATTTTGGCTGTGGTTCTTCAAGAGAACACGCTCCATGGGCCTTACTCGACTTTGGTATAAGATGTGTAATAAGCCCAAGTTTTGCTGATATCTTTTATAATAACTGTTTTAACAATGGTATCCTTCCTATAATTATTGACGATAAATCAATTCAAGAATTATCTGAATATTCCAAAAGAAAAGAAGAGATCGAAGTTGATTTAAATGAGCAAGAAATTCTTTATGGTAATAAAAAATTGACATTTGATATAGAACCTGCAAAGAAAAAAAGACTTTTAGAAGGTTTAGATAATATAGGTCTCTCACTTAAAAAAATACCTAATATAGAAAAATTTGAAAATTCTATGAATAAAACCAAACCTTGGATTTAAATAATGGCAATATCTAACACTAGAAAATTACTATTATTACCTGGAGATGGCATTGGACCCGAGGTAGTAAGAGAAGTAAAGAAAATAATTGAATGGTTAAATAAGAATAAATCTTTAGACTTTAAAATTGAAGAAGAACTAATCGGGGGTGCATCGATAGATGCACACAAAATTCCAATTACAGATGAAGTTTTTTATAAATCTTTAGAGTGTGATGCAGTTATACTAGGAGCATGTGGAGGACCAAAGTGGGATAAATTAGAATTCTCAAAAAAACCTGAGAGAGCTCTTTTAAAATTGAGAAAAGAGTTAAAACTATTTGCAAATTTAAGACCAGCAATTTGCTTTGAACAACTGGTTGACTCTTCTACTCTAAAACCTGAAATAGTTTCAGGATTAGATATTATGATTGTAAGAGAACTTACAGGCGGTATATATTTTGGTGAACCTCGTGGTATAGAGCCAATTAAGAACAATGAACGCAAAGGAATTAATACACATACGTATACTACCACTGAAATCAAAAGAATAGCAAAAGTGGCGTTTGATCTTGCCAAGAAAAGAAAAAACAAAGTAACTTCATGTGAAAAATCAAATGTAATGGAAGCTGGGGTCTTATGGCGAGAAGAAGTTCAAGATTTGAAAGATAAAGAATATAAAAACGTTGAATTAGAGCACATGTTAGCAGATAACTGTGCAATGCAGCTTTTGAGAAATCCAAAACAATTTGATGTAATTTTAGCCGATAACTTATTTGGAGACATGCTATCAGATGAGGCAGCTATGTTAACTGGTTCCTTAGGACTTCTTCCATCTGCCTCATTAGGTTCCAAAGATAAAAATGGAAAGCTGAGATCACTTTATGAACCTGTTCATGGATCGGCACCAGATATAGCTGGAAAAAATGTTGCTAATCCGATCGCAACAATTCTTAGTTTGTCAATGGCTCTAAGATATTCCTTGGATTTAGATAGAGAGGCTGATTTATTAGATCAAGCTGTTCAAAAAGTTTTAAATGACGGTCTTAGAACAAAGGATATTGCATCTAAAGGGAAGAAAGAAGTTACCACTTCTCAGATGGGTGATGCAATTATATCAAAATTAAATTAATATTAACAAAATGAAATTTGCAATTATTGGTGCTACGGGAAACGTAGGAAGAAAAACGATTGATATATTAGAAAAGTCTAAACTAGACATTGAAGAATTATATTTAGTTGCCTCAAAAAATAGTGAAGGAAAAAAAATGAAATTTAAAGGTAATGACCTTACTGTAGTTGCTTTAGAAAATTTTGATTTTAAAAAAGCAGATATAACTTTTTTTGCTGCCGGAAGCTCTATTTCAGAAAAATATGCAAAAAAAGCCTCTCAAAAAACTATTGTAATCGATAATTCAAAATTTTTTAGAATGAATAAAGATGTCCCCCTTATCGTACCCGAAGTGAACTCGGAGGATATGAAAAAGCACAAAAATATAATAGCAAATCCAAATTGCTCTACTATTCAAATGGTTTTGGCACTTAACCCACTGCACAAAAAATTTAATATTAAAAGAGTAATAGTTTCAACGTACCAAGCTGTTTCTGGAGCTGGTAAAGCTGCAGTGGATGAACTAGTGAGTCAGACAAAAGATTTTTTAGAAAAAAAAAAAATTAAATCAACAAATTTTACTAAACAAATAGCTTTTAATTTAATTCCTCATATAGATGTATTTGTAGAAGATGGATATACCAAAGAAGAGTGGAAAATGGAAAACGAAACAAAAAAAATATTAAGTGAAAACATAAAAGTTTCCGCAACTTGTGTGAGAGTTCCAGTTATTACATCGCACTCTGAGTCAGTAAATGTGGAATTCGAAAAAAACTATACTATTAATGAAGTTAGAAAATTATTAAGTGAGACCTCAGGTTGTAAACTTGTTGATGAACATGTTGATGGAGGTTATATAACACCACTCGAAGCTCAGGACGATTTTAAAACTTATATTTCTAGAGTAAGAAAAGACAGGTCTAATGAAAAAGCAATTAATATGTGGATAGTTTCTGATAATCTTTTGAAAGGAGCGGCACTTAATTCAGTGCAAATTGCAGAAACATTAGTAAAGTACGGCATTAAATAAATTTTTATGGAATACGATAAAAATCCTTTAACACCACATTTGCAAATATATAAATGGCAAATTTCATCTTTATTATCTATCACTCATAGAATAACAGGTGTAATCAATGCTATTGCTATAAGTTCAATATGCATTTGGTTTTTATTAACAATCAATTACGAAAAAATTTTATTTGAGAATATTTTGAATAGTTTTTTTGGGAAATTTATATCTATTTCATTATGTTGGACATTTAGTTTTCATATACTTAATGAAATTAGACATTTAATTTGGGACGCAGGTTATGGATTTGATTTAAAAATGACAAAAATTACCGGATACGCAACTTTAATTCTATCTTTTTTATTTGCAATAATCATTTATTTGTTGGGAGTAAATCTTTAATTATGCACAAATCAACAAAAAAATGGTTATTTATAAAGTTGAGCTCTTTGTTTTTAATTCCTTTTATGGCTTGGTTTATTATAAATTTTGTTTCTATTCTTAATAATGATTATAATAAATTAATCGTTTTTTTAAGTGAACAGCCCTCAAAAATTTTGTTCTCAATTTTCGTATTTTTATCCCTTTTTTTCTACTCTTTGACAATAAGTGAGATTTTTGAGGATTATGTGAGCAATGAAAAAATCAAAAATGTCGCAAATAAGTTAGTATATATTTTTGCTATACTATTGTCTTTAGGAACTATAATAACCATTTATACTATATAATGAAAAGTTATAAAATTATTGACCATGAATATGATGTAGTTGTTCTCGGGGCTGGTGGATCTGGCTTAAGAGCAGCGGTAGGTTTATCTGAAGCTGGTCTGAAAACAGCATGCATTTCAAAAGTATTTCCAACAAGAAGCCATACATCAGCAGCACAAGGTGGAATTTCAGCAGCTCTAGGTAACATGGGTGAAGATGACTGGAGATGGCACATGTATGACACAGTCAAAGGCTCAGATTGGTTAGGCGATCAAGATGCTATAGAGTATCTGTGCAAAGAAGCCCCTAAGGCTGTCAAAGAATTAGATAAGTATGGCGTCCCCTTTAGTAGGACTGAAGATGGAAAAATATATCAAAGACCATTTGGAGGTATGACTAAAAATTATGGTAATGGGACAGTCCAAAGAACCTGTGCGGCAGCAGATAGAACAGGGCATGCAATTCTTCATACTTTGTATGGACAAGCATTAAAGCATAACACAGAATTTTTTATTGAGTATTTTGCATTAGATTTAATTATGAAAAACGGAGAATGCAAAGGTTTAATAGCTTGGAATTTAAATGATGGAACAATTCACAGATTTAAATCTCACATAACTATAATTGCTACAGGTGGATATGGAAAAATTTATTATTCAGCTACCTCTGCCCATACATGCACAGGAGATGGAAATGGTATGGTCCTTAGAGCAGGCTTGCCTCTACAAGATATGGAATTCGTTCAATTCCATCCTACTGGTATATATGGCGTTGGATGTCTAATATCAGAAGGCGTAAGAGGAGAGGGCGGTTTTCTTTTAAATTCTAAAGGTGAAAGATTTATGGAAAGGTATGCTCCTAGCGCAAAAGATCTTGCGTCGAGAGACGTTGTTAGTAGATCTATAGCCATTGAGATAAATGAGGGAAGAGGTGTAGGGAAAGAAAAAGATCATGTACACCTTCACTTAGATCACTTAGATCCAAAAGTAATTGATAATAGATTACCTGGAATAGCAGAGTCAGCAAAAACTTTTTCAGGAGTTGATGTAACGAAAGAACCTATACCAGTGGTTCCAACTGTTCATTACAATATGGGAGGAATTCCAACAAATTACAAAGCAGAAGTTTTAACTTTAAACGGATCTGAGAAAACTGTGCCTGGACTTATGGCAATAGGTGAAGCAGCTTGCGTTTCAGTTCATGGGGCAAACAGATTAGGATCAAATTCACTAATAGATCTTGTTGTATTTGGAAAGGCTGCTGCTAAAAGAGCAGCAGAATTAGTCAAACCCAACACTCCTCATGAAAATACTCCGCAAAGTGAAACAGATAAATGTTTAGACAGATTTGATAAAATTAGAAATTCTAAAGGTGAAATAAGCACATCTCAGCTTAGATTATCTATGCAAAAAACAATGCAAAGTAAATGTGCAGTATTTAGAACAGAGAAAACACTGAAAGAGGGTGTAGATGAAATTAGAAAACCATTTGAAGGTTTAGATGATATATCCGTTAAAGACAAATCTTTATTATTTAATACTGATCTTGTAGAGTCATTGGAATTTGATAATTTAATAAGACAAGCAATGACAACAATGGACTCAGCTTATCATAGAAAAGAGAGCCGAGGGGCGCACGCTCGTGAAGATTTCTCAAAAAGAGACGACAAAAAATTTATGAAACACACTTTAGCTTGGCAAGATGGCAAAGAAGTTAAAGTTAAATATAGAGACGTACATGCAAGAACACTTACAAATGATGTCCAGTACTTTCCTCCAAAAGAAAGAGTCTACTAATGGCTGATTTTTCTCTTTCTAATAACTCCAAAATAGTAAAGGGAAAATATTATAAAGACAAAACTGGTTCAAAAAATATCAAAAAAGTAAATGTTTACAGGTGGAACCCTGAAGATGGAAAAAATCCTAGAATTGACTCATTTGAAGTTGATATGGATAATTGCGGTCCAAAAGTATTAGATATTCTTTTCAAAATTAAAAATGAAATGGACTCGACTTTAACATTTAGAAGATCGTGTGCTCATGGAGTTTGCGGTTCTTGTGCTATGAATGTGGATGGAGTAAATACACTTTCATGTATTAAATCTCATAGCGATATAAAAGGCGAATTAAATATATACCCTTTACCTCATTTAAAAGTAATAAAAGATTTAATTGGAGACCTGAGCAATTTGTATAAACAGTATGAGTCTATTCAACCATGGTTAAAAACTTCAAAAACTGACACAGAAAAACAAGAAATTTTGCAATCCCAAAATGAAAGAGCTAAACTTGATGGATATTACGAATGTATTTTATGTGCTTGCTGCTCCACATCTTGCCCAAGTTACTGGTGGAATGGAGATAAATACTTAGGTCCTGCAGTATTGCTACAAGCCTACAGATGGATAAGCGACAGCAGAGACGAAGAAAAAAAAGAAAGATTAAAAAAGGTTGCAGACGAGCTTAAACTTTATAGATGCCATACAATAATGAATTGCACTAATTCATGCCCCAAAGGACTTAATCCTGCTAAAGCAATTGGCTCTATAAAGAAAATGCTTGCAACAAGCTAAAAGCTTATTTAATCAAAGGCTATGAAAATAATTGAACATTTCGTCAATGGGAAACAATATTCTGGAAGTTCAAAAAGAACATCACCTGTGTTTAATCCAGCTACTGGTGAAGAAATAGCCCAAGTAAAACTAGGAAATTTGAAAGACTTAAATCAAATAGTAGAAAAAGCTCAAAAAGCATTTTACTCTTGGTCAAATACTCCGCCCCTACAAAGAGCTAGAGTTTTATTTAAATATAAAGAATTAATAGAAAAAAATTCAGACTTATTAATAAAAATAATAGTTTCAGAGCACGGTAAAGTTTATGAAGATGCGAGAGGCTCCTTGACAAGAGGACTAGAGGTTGTCGAATATGCTTGTGGGATACCTCAAATGTTAAAAGGTGAGTTCACAGAAAATGTTGGAAAAAATGTAGATAGTTGGTCACTTAGACAGCCGCTAGGAATTTGTGCTGGTATAACCCCTTTCAATTTTCCAGCCATGGTCCCGATGTGGATGTTTCCGATGGCTATTGCTTGTGGAAATACGTTTATTTTAAAGCCATCAGAAAAAGACCCCTCTTGTTCAATTAAGCTTGCAGAGTTATTTAGCGAAGCAGGCTTACCAGACGGCGTATTTAATGTTGTAAATGGCGATAAAGAGATTGTCGATGCAATTATTCAAAATAAAAATATTTCAGCGGTTAGTTTTGTTGGCTCAACTCCAATAGCAAAATATATTTACGAAAATTGTGCAAAGAATGAAAAAAGAGTTCAAGCTCTTGGGGGCGCTAAAAATCATTGTGTAGTCATGCCTGATTGTGATCTTGACCAAGCTGTTAATGGTCTTATGGGGGCTGCCTATGGCTCTGCCGGCGAAAGATGTATGGCGCAATCTGTTGCAGTTGCTGTCGGAAATATTGGTGATCTGCTTGTCAAAAATCTTAAAACTAAAGTAGAGTCCTTAAAAATAGGACCAGGCATGGATAAAAATTCTGAAATGGGACCATTAGTAACTAAAGCGCATTTAGAAAAAGTAAAAAATTATGTGAATATCGGTATACAAGAGGGTGCTGAACTTGTAGTAGATGGTAGAAATTTAAAATTACAAGGCTATGAAAAAGGTTTTTATATGGGAGGTTGTTTGTTTGATAAAGTAAAAAAAAATATGAGAATTTATAAAGAAGAAATATTTGGACCGGTTCTTTCAGTTGTAAGAGCAAAAAATTTTGAAGAAGCGCTATCGTTGGTAAATGATCATGAGTTTGGAAACGGTGTAAGTATTTTTACGAGAGATGGTGATGTTGGAAGATCTTTCTCAAGTAAGGCAAAAATTGGAATGGTTGGAATTAACATACCTATTCCAGTTCCGATGGCATTCCATAGTTTTGGTGGTTGGAAAAGATCTTTATTTGGTGACCAACACATGCATGGCCCTGAGGGTGTAAGATTTTATACTAAACTTAAAACCATCACTTCACGTTGGCCAGATGGATTAAAATCGGATCCTGAATTTATAATGCCAACTATGAAATAAAAATGAAAAAAAAAATTACTTTAATAGGTGCCGGTCAAATTGGAGGAACACTTGCGCATCTTATTGCTCTGAAAGGTTTAGCAGATGTAGTTTTGTTCGATGTCGCAGAAGGTATAGCCAAAGGTAAGGCATTGGATATTGCACAATCTTCTCCGGTTGAGGGATTTGATGTATCACTCAAAGGTACAAGCGATTACAAAGATACTAGTAATTCTGATGTCATCATAATAACAGCTGGTGTTCCTAGAAAACCAGGTATGTCTAGAGATGATTTGTTAGGTATAAACTTAAAAATTATAAAACAAGTTGCTGAAGGTATAAAAAAAACTTCACCTAATGCATTCGTTATTTGCATAACGAATCCATTAGATGTAATTGTAATGGCTTTACAAAAATATTCAGGACTGCCTAAGAATAAAGTTGTAGGTATGGCTGGAATTTTAGACTCCTCAAGATTTATTTATTTTCTTTCTCAAGAGTTAAAAGTGCCAGTAAGTAAGATTAGATCTTTTGTTTTAGGTGGCCATGGCGACAGTATGGTAGCAATGCTGAACTCTACAGAAGTGGAAGGAAAAAAAATTAAAGATTTAGTAAAAGAAGGCCGAATATCACAAGAAAAACTGAACCAAATAGTGGAAAGAACAAAAAAAGGCGGAGCTGAAATAGTTAAGTATCTTGAAAAAGGATCGGCATTTTATGCTCCAGCATCATCCGGCGTAGAAATGGCTGAAAGTTATCTTCTTAATTTGAAAAAACAACTTCCCTGCGCTGTCCATTTAAATGGCGAGTATGGTGTAAAAGACCTTTATGCTGGTGTGCCTGTAATTATTGGTAAAAATGGTGTTGAAAAAATAGTCGAACTTAACTTATCAGAAAGTGAAAAAATGGATTTTAATAAATCAATCGACTCTGTAAAAGAACTTTTTAATGCTGCGATAAAAATTGACAGCAAACTAGGCGTCTAATTTTTGAAGTACGTATAAAATATTTTTCCCAAATTTATACATCAAAATTTTATCTAAAAGAAATGTTAAAGGTGTAAAAATCTTGTCCCAAATTAAAATTTTAAATTTTGATGGATAAACTTCCTCTTTAAAAAAAACTTTATTTAAGTAGTATAAAAAATATCCAGCAGAGTCTAAATAACATAGTTTTATAAGTTTTGATCTCTGTAAATTAATTTTTTTAAAAAAATCAATATCGTATCTTCTAAAATGCCCTATAGCTTTATCAAATTTTGAATATAACTCATTATGAGCTGGGACAAGAATTATTAAATATCCATTAGGGTTTAGTTTTTCAAAAGCATTTGCAATTTCTTTATTGTCATTTTCAATGTGCTCTAAAACATTTAAATACATAATTGTATCAAAATTTTTATTAATATTTTTTGTATGCTCCGAAGTAAAATTAAAATTGTCTTTTTTAAATTTTTCTTTTATAAAATCTAAATTGTCAGTATCGATCTCACTTAAAGTTATATCGCTTGTTAAACTTTTGTAATTATTGGTGAAACTACCAATTCCAGCTCCCACTTCTAATGTGGGGCCTTTGATATAATTTTTTATATTTAAAAATATGTATTTTCTCCATATTGACGCTTTATCAAAATTGTCTAATTCTTGTCCTTGATATTTCATTTATTTATCAATAAAAGATTGTTAAAACTTAATGATGAATAAGGTATTAGATTATTCAGAAAAAATAAATATATTTTTAATATTTTTAGTCTCTTTTTCAGCAAATTATTATTACGGCTCAATTGGTGTATTACCCATAGATACATTTGCCTTTTTTGACTCGGCATTTTTTATTAATAAAGGTTATCTTCCAATTCGAGATTATTGGACATCTAATGGTTTTTTTGTTGATATTTTTCAATCGTTATTTTTTAAAATCTTAGCTGTAAATTGGTATTCATATTTATTTCATTCATCTTTTATAAATTTTATTTTTGCTGTTCTTACATATAAATTTTTTATAAATGAGGGTTTAACAAAAAAAGCTTCATTATTTTACAGCTTATCTGTTGCAATTTTAGCATACCCATCTGTTGGAGTTCCATTTCCAGACCACCACTCTCTTATTTTTTCTTTAATTTCAATTTATTTTTTAATATTTACAATTAAAACAAAATCAAAAACATATCTCTTTATAACAATATTAAGTTTAGCAATTGCTTTTTTGTGTAAACAAGTCCCTGCTGGTTTTTTTTTAATATTGGTAAGCGCATATCTAATTAATTTTTCTCTTCAAAAAGGGAATAAAATTTTTTTAATATATGCTTTTAGTTATTCTTTTTTATTAATTTTAGTTTTTATTTTATTTTTATTTATTACTAGTATTGGAATTAAAGATTTTTTCATACAGTATATTTTATTCCCTTTATCAATTGGTTCAGAAAGATCAGATTTATTTAAAATAAAGTCAATATTACTAAGTTTGATAAATGAATTTAAGTTTTTATCTTTTTTAGTTTTAATTATTTTTTTTCAAATAATTAACATCTCCAAAAAAAATGTATTAAATAAGAAAAAAATATTTTCAGCTACTATTTTTGTTTTTGTAACAGTAATTTCAATTATAAATCAAGAGATCATGAAAAATCAAAATATCATTTTTTTTCTCTTGCCAATTTTAATTGGTATAATTCACAATTTAATATCTGATAAAAAAAAAGAAAAAATAAATCTTTTCATTTTTCTATTAATTATTTTTAATATTTTTGTAACTTTCAAATATCATGAAAGATTTAACGAAAATAGAAAATTCATGGATTTCAGGAATATTAATAAATCAAATTTCATTGATGCATCAATAATTGCAAATAACCTTAAAGGCTTAAAATGGATCACATCAAAATATTTATCTCAATCTAGGTTCGAGGTTGATCAGTTAAAAGAGAGTTTAATCTTTTTAAAAGCAAACAAAGATAGATCAATAATAATTAGTGAATATCAATTTATTAATTCTGAAATTGATCATAACATTTATCCGCCAAATCGGTGGTATACTTCTGATGGTGTAAGTTATCCGATTAAAAGTAATAAATATCATGAAAATTATATTAATTTTTTTAAAAAAAAATTAGTGGAAAAAAATATAGACAAAATCTATACCATCGAACCTTATGGCAAAAACACTTTTGACTTTGTATTCAAGCTTGATTGTGTAGAAACATTAAAAATTAATGAAATTTTATTTCAACATAAAATCACGAATTGTTTTGCAAATTTTAAATAATAAATTATAAATTGTAAAAAATGAACATTCATGAACATCAAGCTAAAGAAATTTTGAGGGAATTTGGCGCGCCAGTTTCTAAAGGAATAGTAGTATTTAAGATTGAAGAAATTTCAAAAAAAATATCAGAACTAAATAGTAAAGAGTTCGTTTTAAAAGCCCAAATCCATGCTGGCGGAAGAGGTAAGGCTGGTGGAGTAAAATTAATAAAAAACATTTCTGATTTAGAACGAGAGGCAGGTAAAATGATGGGTAAAACACTTATAACTCATCAAACAGGGCCTGAGGGTAAAGAAGTAAAGAGATTATATATTGAAGAAGCTTCAGATATAGCAAAGGAATTTTATTTGTCGTGTCTTGTTGATAGAGAGACAGCCAAAATAGCTTTTATTAGTAGTACAGAAGGTGGAATGGATATAGAAAAAGTAGCATCTGAAAATCCTGAAAAAATCATCACAAAAAAAATAGACTTTAAAAAAGAGGGACCAAGCGAGGATGAAATTAAAGATATTATTTCTGTTTTCAAATTGAGTGATGAACAAAAGGTTACAGCTTCAAAATTAGTTAAATCCCTTTACAATATTATAATTAATAAAGATGCAAGTCTAATAGAAATCAATCCTTTGATTATCACAAAATCAAATAAATTAATTTGTCTAGACGCAAAAATGAATTTTGATGATAATGCTATTTTTAGAAGACCAGAAATTTTAAAATTAAGAGATCTAAATGAGGAAGACCCAGCTGAGATCGAAGCTAGCAAGTATGATCTCGCATATATAAAATTGAATGGATCAATTGGTTGTATGGTTAATGGTGCCGGTTTAGCTATGGCCACAATGGATATAATAAAACTATATGGTGAAGAGCCAGCAAATTTTTTGGATGTAGGCGGTGGAGCTTCAAAAGAAAAAGTTGCTGCAGCTTTTAAATTAATTTTATCAGATAAAAATGTAAAAGGAATATTGATAAATATATTTGGTGGTATAATGAGATGTGATGTACTGGCGCAAGGTGTAGTCGATGCAGCAAAAGAAACAAATCTTTCAGTTCCTTTGGTAGTTAGACTAGCAGGCACTAATTTTAAAGAAGGGAAAGAAATATTAGAAAAATCAAAATTAACAATCTTATCTGCTATAGATTTAAATGATGCAGCAAAAAAAATTGTTGAGGCTATTAAATAATGTCGGTTTTAGTAAATAAAAATACAAAAGTTATTTGCCAGGGTTTTACAGGAACTCACGGAACTTTTCATTCTGAACAAGCACTAAAATATGGTACTAAATTAGTTGGGGGTGTAACTCCAAAGAAAGGTGGTCAAAAACATCTTGGCCTGCCTGTGTTTAACACTGTTCAAGAAGCAAAAGATCAAACTAACGCGAATGCTTCTATGATTTATGTCCCACCCAAATTTGCAGCATCAGCAATTATAGAAGCAATAAATGCAGGAATTGAATTAATCGTATGTATAACAGAGGGTATACCGGTAATAGATATGATAAACGTAAAGAGTATTTTAAAAAAAAGCAAAAGCAGATTGATAGGACCAAATTGTCCAGGAATAATAACTCCTAACGAGTGTAAGATTGGTATCATGCCAGGAAACATTCATAAAATGGGTTCTGTAGGGATTGTTTCAAGATCTGGTACCTTAACTTATGAAGCGGTTGCACAAACTACAATTAATGGCCTTGGCCAATCTACATGTATTGGAATAGGTGGAGATCCGATCAATGGAACTAACTTTATAGATTGTTTGGAGTTGTTTTTAAAAGACGATTTTACTAAGTCTATAGTAATGATTGGAGAAATAGGCGGTACTGCTGAAGAAGAAGCCTCAGACTTTATTAAAAAGTCTAAAATAAAAAAACCTATGGTAGGTTTTGTAGCAGGCCTTACCGCGCCTCCCGGTAGACGAATGGGTCACGCAGGAGCAATTATATCAGGTGGAAAGGGCGGAGCTTTTGATAAGATTGAAACTATGAAATCGGCTGGAATTACTATTTCCAAATCTCCCGCAGATATAGGTAAGACACTTTTTGAAAAACTTAAGGCTTGATTTATTAGAATTTGTGATATTATTAATCATTAATGTCAGTTGATAAGAACAATCAAACATATAAGAGAACCTCGTTTTTAACAGGAGTAAACAGTGACTATATTCAAGAATATTACGCTTTATATCTTCAAAACCCAGATCTATTAACTAAAGATTGGATTGAATTTTTTGATGGTTTAAATGAGGACTCCACTAATATTTTACAGAATATTAAAGGGCCAAGCTGGAACCCAAAAAAAATTAAACGAATAGGTAATATTCAAAAAATCAAAAAACAAACTAAAGAGCAGGATACAGAATTAACATCTGTTCATCAGGCTTCAAAAGATTCTGTAAGAGCTATAATGTTAATCAGAGCTTTCAGAATTAGAGGACACTTAATTGCTAATTTGGATCCGTTAAAATTACAAATAAAAGAGGAGCATCCAGAACTTAAACCAGAGACCTATGGATTTAAAAAACAAGATTTTAGTCGAAAAATTTTTTTAGATGGGGTGCTCGGTTTACAATACGGTACCTTAAATGAAATATTAAAAATATTAAAACAAACTTACTGCTCAACCATTGGTTATGAGTTTATGCACATGAACGATCCAGAAGAGAAAGCCTGGGTTCGTGATAGAATTGAAGGGCCGGAAAAAACTATTGCTTTTACAGATAATGGGAAGAAAGCCATATTAAACAAAATTATTGAAGCAGAGGGGTTTGAAAAGTATTTACAAGTTAAATTTGTAGGCACAAAAAGATTTGGACTAGATGGAGGTGAGGCTTTAATACCTGCTTTAGAGCAAATTATTAAGCGGGGAGGAAACTTAGGTGTAAAAGAAATCAAAATAGGTATGCCCCATAGAGGAAGACTTAATGTGTTAGCCAATGTCATGGGCAAATCTTATCAAGCAATTTTTAGTGAATTTTTTGGCAAAGGTATTTCTGCTAAAGAAGATTTCGAGGGAGATGTAAAATATCACCTAGGGGCATCTTCTAATAGAGAATTTGATGGAAATATTGTTCACATTAGTTTGACAGATAATCCATCACATCTTGAAGCTGTAAATCCAGTTGTTTTAGGTCAAGTAAGAGCAAAACAATTTTTCCATAAGGACCCAAGTCGAAAATCAGTTGTACCTGTCCTCATTCATGGTGATGCAGCATTTGCTGGTCAGGGTGTAGTAGCCGAATGTTTTGCAATGTCAGGCTTACCTGGTCACAATATAGGTGGAACTATTCATGTAATTGTGAATAATCAAATAGGTTTTACTACCGCTCCAAGATTTGCAAGATCTTCTCCTTATCCGTCAGATGTTGCAAAACTATCTCAAGCCCCAATATTTCACGTAAACGGAGACGATCCCGAGGCCGTAGTACATTGTGCAAAAATAGCTACGGAATATAGACAGAAATTTAATAGAGATGTTGTAATTGATATGGTCTGTTATAGAAGATTTGGTCATAATGAGGGAGATGAGCCCTCTTTCACACAGCCAATAATGTATAGAAAAATAAGGTCTCATCCAACAACCTTAAATATTTATACTAAAAAAATTTCTTCTGACGGTTTGTTAAGCGAGAGTCAAATTAATAAAAAAAAACAAGATTTTAAAAAGTTTTTAGAGAACCAATTTAACGACTCAAAAAATTATAAATCTGAATTGAAATGGTTTGATGGAGTTTGGTCAAGATTTAAACCAGGTTTAGGAAAAGATAAAAGAGGAGTAAGTGGAGTTGATAAAAAAATACTAGTTGAAACTGGTAAAAAATTATCTGAGATTCCAAAAAACTTCAGTATCCACAAAACGTTAAAAAAAATATTGGAACAAAAACAAAAAATGTTTACTGAAAACGCTCCGATTGACTGGTCGACAGCAGAGTCCCTTGCATTTGCCACATTATTGATTGATGGATTTTCGGTAAGATTATCAGGACAGGACTCGGCAAGGGGAACTTTTAGTCAACGACATTCTGTTTTAAGAAATCAGGAAAATCATGAAAGATACATCCCTTTAAATAATTTAGGAAAAAAACAGAAAAAGTTTGAAATAATAGATAGTTTATTATCTGAACTAGCAGTTTTAGGGTTTGAGTTTGGTTATTCCTTGTCAGAGCCAGAAACTTTAGTGCTGTGGGAAGCTCAATTTGGAGATTTTGCTAATGGAGCACAGGTAATAATAGATCAATTTATAACTTCGGGAGAATCTAAGTGGGGAAGAGCGAGCGGTTTGGTTTTATTATTACCTCATGGTTACGAGGGTCAAGGTCCGGAACACTCATCAGCTAGATTAGAAAGATTTTTACAAATGTGCGCTGGAGAAAATATTCAAGTAGTCAATTGCACTACCCCAGCAAATTATTTTCATGCTTTAAGAAGACAAATGCATAGAGCTTTTAGAAAACCTTTAATAGTTATGACTCCTAAATCTTTGCTAAGAAATAAAAGATGTGTTTCATCCATTGATGACTTTACTAAAAAAAATAGTTTTCACAGAGTTTTAGAAGATCACGCTTATATTAAAGGCTCTAAAACGATTGATCTTACAAAGGATAAAAAAATTGAAAAAGTTGTGATGTGTTCTGGCAAGATTTACTTTGATTTATTAGAGGCTAGAGAAAAATCTAAAAATAACAGACTAACAATCGTGAGAATAGAGCAGTTATACCCTTTTCCTGCAAAAACATTAGCAAAAATTTTAAAAAGATATGAAAATGCAGAGTTTATTTGGTGTCAAGAAGAGCCAAAAAATATGGGAGCTTGGAATACAGTGAGAAATTACATTGACAGGACACTTCAAATAATTGAATTTCGAAAAAGTAAAGTAAAATATATCGGAAGAAATGCCTCATCCACAACTGCGACTGGAAATTATAATAAACATCTTGCAGAACAAAAAAAAATATTAGAAAAGGTGGTAGGGAAACTAAATTAATGTCTGAAAAAATCATTGTACCTACCCTTGGAGAATCTGTTACTGAAGCTACAGTAGCGAAGTGGTTGAAGAATAAAGGAGATAAAGTATCTTCAGACGAACCCTTGGTAGAATTAGAAACCGACAAAGTAAACGTTGAAGTTCCTTCTCCATCAAATGGAATACTGGACAATATTTCTGCTAAAGAAGGAGACACTGTAAATGTTGGCGCTATGCTAGGATCAATTTCTCAAATAAAATCAGCCTCTATTAGTTCTAAAAGTGACTCAAACGAGAGGAAATATGCTCCCCCAAAATTAGAAAAAATTGTTACAGAAAAAACCATACATAAATCAAAAAAAATTAAAAAAGAAAACAAAGATCTAGCAAAGCAAACTAGCAAAGAGGAAATTATTCCTAAAGTTTTTAACGAGGAACCTCTTTTATTGGAAGAAGAGCCTCTAATTTTAAATGAAGTGCATGACGAAGTTAAGGAAACAAACAGTAATGAGTTAAGAGTTTCCCCTGCAGCGAGAAAAATAGCATCAGAAAAAAAAATTGATATTCAAACTATAAAGGGAAGCGGAAAAAATGGATTAGTTTTAAAAGAGGATGTAATGAGTTTGATGGGAATTAAACCTGCTCCTTCTGAAAGGAGAATAGCACACGGGCCTGAAGAAAGAATAAGAATGACTAGACTTAGACTTACTATTGCTAAGAGATTAAAAGAGGCTCAAGAAAATGCAGCAATGCTAACAACGTTTAATGAAGTTGATATGCACGAAGTAATTCAAATGAGAAACGATTACAAGGAAGATTTCCAAAAAAAATACTCTGTTAAATTGGGATTTATGTCTTTTTTTGTCAAAGCTTGTATAATTGGTTTAAAAAATTACCCAGCAGTTAATGCCGAAATTCAAGGTGATGAGATTGTTTATAAAAACTATTATAATATTAGTATCGCTGTAGGTACCGATAAAGGTTTAGTTGTGCCAGTGGTAAAAAATTCTGATGAGTTATCTTTTGCAGATATTGAGAAAAATATAAGTATGCTAGGTCAAAAAGCAAGAGATGGTAAAATTACTATTGAAGATCTTCAAGGAGGCACTTTTACTATCACCAATGGTGGAATTTACGGGTCTATGTTATCAACTCCAATTTTAAATCCACCACAGTCAGCTGTTCTCGGTATGCATAATATAATTGAGAGACCTATTGTAAAAGATGGAGAGGTAAAGATAAGACCAATAATGTATCTGGCATTATCATATGATCATAGAATAATAGATGGGAAGGAAGCCGTTTCATTTTTGAAAATAGTTAAAGACTCTTTGGAGCAACCGAAACGACTATTTTTAAATCTTTAATTTATGACTGATAACTTTGATTTAATTGTTATTGGAGGAGGCCCAGGAGGATATGTATGCGCTATAAGAGCTGCTCAATTAGGCCTCAAAACAGCCTGTGTTGAAAGCAGAGGCACTCTTGGCGGAACTTGTCTTAATGTCGGTTGTATTCCCTCTAAAAGTTTACTTAATCTATCAGAAAATTTTCACAAAGCTAAAAAAGATTTTTTCAATCAGGGAATAGAAGTCTCAGAAGTAAAGTTAAATATAGAAAAAATGATGAAGAGCAAAACTAAATCTGTGCAAGTTTTAACTAAAGGAGTTGAATTTTTATTTAAAAAAAATAAAGTAAGTTATTTAAAAGGTAAAGGAGTTATATTTTCCCCTACAAGTGTAGTAGTTTACGACGAAGGAAAAAAAACCTCGTATAATACGAAAAATATAGTTATTGCTACCGGATCTTCAGCTTCGTCTCTTCCTGGAGTAAATATAGATGAAAAAAATATTATTTCTTCAACAGCAGCACTTTCTTTAAGTTCTGTGCCAAAATCCTTCGTGGTTATCGGTGGTGGTTACATAGGTTTAGAAATGGGTTCAGTATGGAAAAGATTGGGTTCCGAAGTTACTGTTATTGAGAATTTACCTTTTATTACTCCTGGAATGGATCGAGAAGTTTCCAATGAATTTCAAAAAATTTTGGCTAAACAAGGAATTAAATTCAAATTAAACTCCAAAGTTCTATCTATTAAAGATCTTGGCTCTGAAGTTAAAATTGAGTATCAAAACAATGAAAAAAATAACAAAGAAACAATTTTAGCTGATAAAACATTAATTGCTGTGGGTAGAAAACCTTACACCGAAGGACTTAATTTAAATAAAGTAGGAGTTAAAAAAGATGATAAAGGTAAAATTAAAGTAGATAGTAAATTTCAAACAAGTGTTAAGAACATTTATGCTATCGGAGATGTAATAGACGGCCCTATGTTAGCCCATAAAGCAGAAGAGGAAGGAATAGCAGTTGCTGAATTACTTGCAGGTCAGTCTGGACATGTAAATTACGACGTTATACCTGGAGTAATTTATACCTCACCAGAAGTTGCATACGTTGGCAAATCAGAAGAGCAACTAAAAAAAGATAGTATAACTTACAAGATTGGAAAATTTCCTTTTATAGCTAATTCAAGAGCAAAAGTTAATAATGAGACAGATGGTTTTGTGAAAATTTTAGCAGACAGCAAAACCGATCGTGTATTGGGCGTTCACATTATTGGACCCCATTCCGGAGATATGATTGCCGAAATGGCCTTAGCAATGGAATTTGGAGCAAGCGCAGAAGATATAGCAAGGACTTGCCATGCTCACCCAACACACACAGAAGCTATAAAAGAGGCTGCATTAGCTGTTGATAAAAGACCAATTCATTTTTAATTAGTTTGAAATAAAATAAAATTCACTTATGGAAGTCCCTGTTCTATTGCCGAAAATATTTGATCACCCTTTTACTTATAAAAATAATACAAAAAAAATAAGTAATCTTAATCAAGGCGATTTAGTTGTTGTTCCTTTTGGAAAAAAGAAAGAAATAGGTGTCGTGTGGGACAAAATTAGAGATAGTGAAAAAAAAATTAAACTTAAACAAATTGAAAAAAAGATTTCTAACGTAAGTCTAAATAAAAAAATTATTAATTTTATAAATTGGTTCTCTATTTATAATATTGTTCCCAAAGGTAAAATTTTAAAAATGTGTTTAGGTAATTTAAAAAATTTTGATAATGTAAAACAAAAAAAAAAACCACCCTATAAGATTAAGTCTGCAAAATATAATTTAAATACCGAGCAAAAAAATGCCTTAGAAAGTCTTAGTGGTTTAGGAAATAAATTTAGTGTTTCAGTATTACAGGGGATTACCGGGTCAGGCAAAACAATAGTTTATTTTGAGAGAATAAGAAAATTAATACAAGAAAACAAACAAGCTTTAATCCTTATTCCAGAAATTTTCCTTACAACACAATTCACAAGTAGATTTAAATTGTTCTTTGGTTACGAGCCAGCAATATGGCATTCAAAAATTAGCATAAATAAAAAAAAAAATATTTGGCTTTCTGTCGCGAAAAATAAAATTAAAATAGTTTTAGGTGCAAGATCATCTTTATTTTTACCTTTTAAAAATTTAGGATTAATAATTGTCGACGAAGAACACGACTCATCTTACAAACAAGAAGAGAGCGTAATATATAATGCAAGGGATATGGCAATTTCAAGAGCATCAATTGAAAATATTCCAATTCATCTTGTAACCTCAATTCCTTCATTAGAAACTTATAATAATATGAAGATTAAAAAATATAAAAAAACTGAATTAAAGAATAGATTTGAAAATTTCCCTTTACCAAAAACTAAGGTAATAAATCTAAATTTAGAAAATCTTAACAAAAGATCTATTTCAGAAGAAACAATAAAAATTGTTGAACAATATTTAAAAAAAAAAAATCAAATACTTTTTTTTTTAAACAGAAGAGGCTACTCTCCGTTTTTAATTTGTAAAAAATGTGGTTATAGGCATGTTTGTCCTAATTGTTCAATTTATCTAACCTTTCATAAAATATTAAATAAAATTATTTGTCACCACTGCGGTTATAAAAGTACTACAGATAAAAAATGTAAAGATAATGATTTATTATGTGATTTTTCTATGTATGGACCAGGGGTTGAAAAAGTCTTTGAAGAATTAAAAATTATTTTTCCTAACAAAGTAGTTAAAATATTTTCTAGTGATTATCTTAATCAAAAAAAACAGTCTGAAAATTTAATTAAAGAAGTAAGCGAAGAAAAAATAGACATTCTCGTTGGCACTCAAATGATTTCAAAGGGTTTCAATTTTCCTAAATTAAACTGTATAGTAGTCGTAGATGCTGACTTTTCAGGAAAAGGTTATGATCTAAGAACTACCGAAAAAAATATTCAACTCTATAATCAACTTAGTGGGAGAGCAGGAAGATTCTCTAAAGATTCTATGATTATCTATCAGACGATTAATCCTAAAAATGAAGTTTTAAAAAATATTGTAGAAAATAAAATAGAAAATTTTTTTACTAACGAGCTGAAAATAAGAAAACAAAATAATCTTCCTCCATATTTTAGATTAATTGCTATTATCATTTCTTCTGATACTAGAGAAAATAGCTATCAGGGAGCTTTAGAAATTAAGAAAAAAATTGCACAATTAAATCACGTGCAAATTCTTGGTCCAGTCGACTCCCCTATTTTTAAGAAAAAAAAAATGTTCAGGACAAGACTATTAATACGCACTGATGTTAAGAACATGTGTCAGAGACCTTTAGCTAAGATTTTGCAAATGCTCAAAATATCCTCTAAAATTAAACTTACGGTTGATGTGGATCCCATAAATTTCACATAATTTAATATATCATCTTGAAGGGCATATTAAGCTGTGCTAGGACCATTTATTTCTAAAATAATTCTAAACAGGATTAAAATTGAGCGGAATAAAGACATTTTCAAATGAGACCTCAGAGCGTTATGCTTCAGCTTTGTTCGAGTTAGCTAGTGAAAACTCTGAAATCGAGGATGTTGAACAGAATATAATACTTCTTTTAAAAACGCTTAACAACAATGTAGATTTTAAAAATTTTTTAAAAAATCCAACAAATAAACTAGAAATTCAAAGTAAAGTCTTTTCTGAAATATCAAAAGTTATGGGATTAAAAAAAACTTTAAGCAATTTTTTGCAATTAATTATTAATAAAAGAAGAATATATTTTTTAGATAAAATCTTGGAAAAGTTTATTAAACTTAGCTCCACAAAAAAGGGAAAAATTGATGCTTTATTAGTTTCATCTAAAGAACTTTCACAAGATGAAAGAAAAAAAATTAATGAAGAAATTTCAAATTCTATAAAATCTAATGTCGATTTTACTTACAAAATAGACAAAAATCTTGTAAGTGGTATAAAAATTCAAGTAGGTAGTTTACTGATAGATACCTCAGTCAGCAATAGGCTTAAAAGAATTAAGCAATCAATGATCGAAAATTAAAATGGAAATAAACCCTTCAGAAATAACAAAATTACTAAAAGAACAAATAAAAAACTTTGGTGAAAAAGCTGAAGTATCCGAGGTAGGTAAAGTGTTAACTGTTGGAGATGGTATAGCTAGAGTTTATGGACTAGATAACGTTCAAGCTGGAGAAATGGTGGAATTTAATGACGGCTCAAAAGGAATGGCTCTTAACTTAGAGAGTGATAACGTTGGTATAGTAATATTTGGAGATGATAGACAAATTAAAGAGGGTGATACAGTCAAGCGTACTAACTCAATCGTAGATGTACCGGTTGGAAAAGAATTACTTGGTAGAGTAGTTGATGGTTTAGGTGTACCAATAGATGGAAAAGGGAGCTTATCTAAAAAATCTTTAAGAAAAAGAGTTGAGGTAAAAGCCCCTGGTATCATTCCACGTCAATCAGTCAACGAACCAATGCAAACAGGTCTTAAAGCAATAGACAGTCTAATTCCGATAGGAAGAGGCCAAAGGGAACTCATAATTGGAGATAGACAAACTGGGAAGACCGCGGTAGCTGTTGATACAATAATAAATCAGAAAGCAATAAATGATTCTAATGATGAAAAGAAAAAACTTTACTGCGTATATGTTGCAATTGGTCAGAAAAGATCAACTGTAGCCCAAATAGTTAAGACATTAGAAGATGCTGGTGCAATGAAATACACCACCGTAGTGTCTGCCACTGCTTCTGACTCTGCACCATTACAATTTTTAGCTCCTTACACTGGATGTACAATAGGAGAATATTTTAGAGATAATGGAATGCATGCTTTAATAATTTATGATGATCTTTCAAAACAAGCTGTTGCGTATCGTCAAATGTCACTATTGTTAAGAAGGCCGCCTGGAAGAGAAGCATACCCTGGAGACGTTTTTTATTTACATAGTAGACTTTTAGAGAGAGCGGCAAAATTAAATGAAAAAAATGGAGGTGGCTCTTTAACAGCTTTACCAATTATAGAAACCCAAGCAGGGGATGTTTCCGCTTATATACCTACAAATGTTATATCAATAACTGATGGACAAATATTTTTAGAAACTGAACTATTTAATCAGGGGATTAGACCCGCTGTTAACGTTGGCCTCTCCGTATCTAGGGTAGGTTCTGCTGCGCAAACTAAGGCTATGAAAAAAGTTGCTGGCTCAATAAAGCTTGAGTTGGCCCAATACCGAGAGATGGCTGCATTTGCGCAATTTGGATCTGATTTAGATGTTTCAACTCAGAAACTCTTAAATAGAGGATCTAAATTAACTGAATTACTAAAACAAAATCAGTATTCGCCTCTAACAGTAGCAGAGCAAGTCGTATCTATTTTTACTGGTGTAAGTGGCTATTTAGACGACATTGAATTAAACAAAATTAAAAAATTTGAGTCAGATTTATTGGAAAAAATTAGCAACGATCATCCTGATATTTTAGAAAATATAAATACCTCTGGAAAACTAGAGGATGAAATTAAGAATAAGCTTGTTGAAATTATAGAATTACAAAAAAAAGGTAGTAAATAATGCCAAGTTTAGATGATTTAAAAAAAAGGATCAAAAGTGTCAAATCGACACAAAAAATTACAAAAGCAATGAAGATGGTTGCCGCGGCTAAATTAAAAAGGGCTCAAGAGAACGCAGAAAAAGGAAGACCTTATAGTGATAAATTGCAAAACATAATTTTAAATTTGACTAAATCTATTTCTGACGAAACAAACGCTCCAAAATTATTAGCTGGAAATGGTAAAGATAATATTTATCTTTGTGTGGTCATAACTGCTGATAGAGGTTTATGTGGGGGATTTAATTCTAATATTTGTAAATTAGCAAAAAATTATTTTAAAAAATTTTTAAAAGAAGGGAAAGAATTAAAGATAATTACAGTAGGCAGCAAAGGGCATGATCAAATTAAAGCAGAATATGGCCAATATATAATTGATAAAAAAAGTTTTAAAGAAAAAAAACAAATCTCATTTTTAGAAGCTAATGAAATTGGTAAAAAAGTAATTGAATTATTTGAACAGGAACAATTTGATAAATGTTTCATATTTTACAACAATTTTAAAAATGTAATTACTCAAATTCCACAAGCAGAGCAAATAATTCCAACTTTCATAAAAAAGGAAGACAAAAATAAAGATAGCGCAATCTTCTACGAATTTGAACCAGATGAGGATGAAATACTAGAAGATTTATTACCAAAAAATGTGTCTGTTCAAATTTTAAAAGCCTTTTTAGAAAATGCTGCAAGTGAACAAGGCTCTAGAATGACAGCCATGGATAACGCAACTAGAAATGCTGGAGATTTAGTTGATAAACTTACAATAAATTATAATAGAAGTAGACAAGCGTCTATAACTAAAGAGTTAATAGAAATTATCTCAGGAGCAGAAAGTTTATAATGAATAAAGAAGGTGTCATAACACAGTTAATCGGTGCTGTAGTAGATGTTAAGTTTCAAGACGATTTACCAGAAATTTATACAGCTCTGGAAACTAGTAATGGTGGAAATAAGTTAATATTAGAAGTTGCCCAGCATTTAGGTGAAAATAGCGTTAGAACTATAGCTATGGATTCTACTGAGGGACTTAAAAGGGGAGACAAGGTTTTAAACACTAATGCTCCTATCAGTGTTCCGGTCGGTCCAGAAACATTAGGAAGAATTATAAATGTAATTGGCCAACCTATCGATGAGAAGGGGGATGTAAAGACAAAAGAGAAATGGCCTATTCATAGACCTTCTCCGAAATTTACAGATCAATCTACAGAAACCGAAATTTTAGTAACGGGTATAAAAGTAATAGATTTGTTAGCACCGTATGCGAAAGGTGGTAAAATCGGTTTATTCGGAGGCGCAGGAGTTGGAAAAACTGTGACAATTATGGAATTAATTAATAATATCGCAAAAGCTCATGGGGGATTTTCAGTTTTTGCAGGAGTGGGGGAAAGAACTAGAGAAGGAAATGACCTTTATCACGAAATGATTGAGTCTGGTGTAATTAAAAAGGATGGTAAAGGTTCCAAAGCCGCATTAGTTTATGGCCAAATGAATGAACCACCCGGTGCAAGAGCGAGGGTAGCTCTAACAGGACTAACCGTTGCAGAATATTTTAGAGATCAAGAAGGTCAAGATGTATTATTCTTTGTTGATAATATATTTAGGTTTACTCAAGCAGGGTCCGAAGTTTCTGCATTATTGGGTAGAATTCCTTCAGCAGTGGGGTACCAACCAACTTTGGCCACCGATATGGGAAATTTACAAGAGAGAATTACATCTACAGGAAAAGGGTCGATAACATCTGTTCAAGCAATATATGTTCCAGCAGATGATCTTACCGATCCGGCACCAGCTACATCCTTTTCGCACTTAGACGCAACAACGGTGCTTTCTCGCCAGATTGCAGAGCTTGGTATTTATCCTGCGGTTGATCCCTTGGACTCTACTTCTAGAATTCTAGATCCAAGAGTAGTTGGAGATGAGCATTACAGAGTAGCTAGAGAAGTTCAAAGAATATTACAAGCTTATAAATCTCTACAAGATATTATTGCCATTTTAGGAATGGATGAGCTTTCGGAAGAAGACAAACTTACGGTTGCGCGTGCTAGAAAAATTCAAAGGTTCTTATCTCAACCGTTCTTTGTAGCAGAAGTTTTTACTGGATCTCCAGGTAAATTGGTTGATTTAGAGTCCACTATAAAAGGCTTTGATGCTATATGCAAAGGAGAGTATGATCATTTACCAGAGGCTGCTTTTTACATGGTAGGTTCTATAGAGGAAGTAATAGAAAAAGCCGAAAAGCTTGAAAAAGACAATTAATTTCGATGTCACAAGAATTTAAAGTTGAAATAATCAGTCCCGATAAAACAATCTATTCAGGCAAATCAAACGAGGTAATTTTACCATGTTATGAAGGGCAAGTTACAGTTTTGAAGGACCATATCCCTTTAATAACTTTTTTAAGGCCTGGCTTAATAGAAGTTGGAAAAGACGAAAAATTTTATGCTGAGGATGGTACAGTTGAGTTTGTAGAAAATAATCTTTTAATATTATCACCAACAATTCAAAGCTTAAAAAATATAAAATCTGCTCAAATAAGTCATATGTTAAATGAAGCAGAAAAGAAAATTTCAGATGACAAAATTTCAGATAAACAAAAATATATTTTAAATTATAAAATTGAGACTCTAAAACAAATTAATTAATAAAATTTTTGAGCTCATTTTTTAATTTTTTGTAAACTTCTTTTTTAAAATCAACAATAACTTCAGGCAGTAAGTTATAATCTAACCATTTCCACTCAATAAATTCTGGGTGTTCTGTATCTAAATTAATCTCATTTTCATCACCAATAAATTTAACTATAAACCATTTTTGTTTCTGTCCCCTAAATTTACCTTTCCATATTTTTCCTAATAAATTTGGAGGAAGCTCGTATTCAAGCCAGTGTTCGATTTCCTTTAAGACTTTAATTTTTGTGATACTTGTTTCCTCTTTTAATTCTCTTATCATCGCATTAAACGGGGTTTCGTTTATATTTATCCCCCCTTGAGGCATCTGCCACTTATCAATTGGATTGTCTTTTCTTTTTCCAACAAACACCTCATTTTTTTGATTTAAAACAATTATACCTACTCCCTGTCTCATGGGTAATTTATTTAACATATATTATGATTGAAAAAGTTTGACAGCATACTTAAGTTGGTTGTCTTTTTCAGAATCTAATTCAAACTGATTTTGCTCTTCAACCACTATATCTGGTGACACTCCAACTTCTGAGATTGATTTACCCGAAGGTAAATAATATTTTGAGATTGTAAGTCTGATACCCCCTCCATTCCGAAGAGGTATAATTGATTGCACAGATCCTTTTCCATAAGAATTTTCTCCTAGAATAATTGCTCTTTTGTGGTCTTTGAGCGCTCCGGCAAAAATCTCTGACGCTGAAGCTGATCCCCCGTTAATTAAAACAATTATAGGTTTACCTTTAATTCCATCACCAGTCCTAGCAAAGAATTTTCTTGTTTCACTTATTTTTCGACCTCTAGTAGACACTATCTCACCCTTTTCTAAAAAAAAGTCTGTAATAGCAACAGCTTGATTTAGTAAGCCGCCTGGATTATTTCTTAAATCAATTATGTAACCTATTAGTTTCTGATTTTCATATTTTTTGATTTTCTTAATAAATTGTTTATCACTATTCTCATTAAAAGATTTCAATTTGATATATCCAATATTCTTTTTATTTCCTAAAACTTTTGACTCTACCGATTTCACCTCAATAATTTGCCTTTGAATTGTGAATGTTAAAGATTTTTTTATACCTTTTCGTCTAATTGTAAGCTCAATACTAGAACCTACAGGACCTCGCATTAATTTTACAGCTTCCATTAATGTTTTACCTTGGACTTGCTCATTATTAATTCTTACAATGTAGTCTCCAGCTTTAATACCAGCTTTTTCTGCTGGGGTGTCAGAAATTGGTGAAATAACTTTTACTACTCCGGCTTCCATACTGATTTCTATTCCTAATCCACCAAATTCACCTTTAGATTCTGTTTGCATGCTCTTAAAGAGCTCTGGAGACATATAAGCAGAATAAGGATCTAATGATTGTAACACACCATTAATTGCGGAGTCCATTACATCTGCTTGATCTATTTCATCTACATATTCTTTTTTAATTTTTTCTAATACCTCTCCAAATAAATCTATCTTTTCGTATAGTTTTTCAGAGGATGTACTTGAATAAACTTTTAAATTAAAAAAAGTAAAAAAAATAAATAAAATATAAAATAATTTTTTCTTCATATTAATGCTTTCTCTTTTGGTAAATCTTCTGACCACATTTTCTCTAAATCATAAAATGACCTTTTATCTGGATGGAACAAATGCACAATAATATCTATAGCATCAACAAGCTTCCAATCATTACTGTCGTAACCCTCAATTCTACAATTATCTAAACCTGACTTTTTAAGCTCTGTTAAAAGATTTTCTGATAAAGCTTGTAAGTGTCTTGAAGAAGTTCCAGAAGCAACAATCATATAATCAGCAATATAAGATTTTTGTTTAAGATTAATAGTGACTATGTTATTGGCTTTATTCTTATTTAACGTATTTTCTATAACCTTTTTAATTTTTTTAACTTCCATTAGTAATTTTGTTTCTTAATTGTGTTGAAGATATATCAATCTTCTTGTTATTCAAAAATTTAATATTTTTAGTTTTCAGACGTTTAATTATAACAGATTTTTTGGCTTTTGTGTCA
>CACMTV010000010.1 GCA_902616675.1 uncultured Pelagibacteraceae bacterium
AAATCAGCGATTGATAAAATTAGATAAGATCTTTTTTTATCATTAAAATATCTTGGGCTTATAGCTTCTATAATTTCAGTTTTTAAATAACCTAATTTGTTACGATTTTTTGAACTATGTATAAAAAATATTTTATTTCCTACTTGTAAATAATTTTTAATTTTTCTAGAGGTGCCTCCATAAACTATTCCTGAAATTTTTCCGTGTGTTTTAGTAAAAGCATTAACTATAATAGCATTTTCTCGAAATTTTTTTTTACTTAATAAATAGCCTTCATCTTCCCAGTTCATATTTTTAAATCATCAATTAATTTTTTTGCTGCATTTTGCTGTGCCTCTTTTTTAGATGATCCAGTTGCAGTGATCATTCTTGAATTAGGTGTTTTTGCTGTAACTTTAAAAATTGGTTTGTGATGTGGCCCCGATGTTTTTAACAAAGTATAAGTTGGAAGTTTTTTAAATTTTTTAAGACTATATTCTTGTAATTTTGTTTTCGAATCTACAATTGTTAAATCAGACTGCTTAAGAGAGGATTCCCAATAATTTAAAATAAATTTTTCTGCATTTTTTAAATTGCCATCTACAAATATTGCTCCAATAAGCGCCTCGAGACAATCCCCAGAAATTTTTTCATTTTTGTGCTCGTTTTTTTTATAATTTGAACCTAATAACATATATTTTTTTAAACTTAGTGTATTTGCAATCTCTGCACATTTTTTTTTATTAACGAGATTTGCGTATTTTTTATCAATCACACCCTCTTTCTCATTAGGGTATTTAGTTAATAAATTTTTTGAAATAACTAAACCTAAAACTCTATCTCCTAAAAATTCAAGTTTTTCGTTGTTTACGGTCTCGTTATAACTTTTATGAGTCAGGCAGCGTTTCAATAAATTTTTGGAATTAAATTTGTATTTTATAGTTTCTTCTAAATCTTTAAATTTTATCATCATAATTTTTTAAATGTTCTTTTAAATCTAAAAGAGTTTCTCCAATTCCAAAACTTTAAAACACTGTTCTTTAACGTATCATTTGAAAAAAAAATTAATTCTGCTTTTCCGACTAAATTTATTTTGTTTACATAGCCTACTTCGGATAAAAATCTGCTATCTTTTGAACAGTCCCTGTTATCCCCTAGTAAAAAATAATTGTTATCTGGTACTGTATACACATCTGTATTCTGAAGTGTTCCGGCACTATTATAGACAGCTTTATATTTTACTCCATTTGGTAATGTTTCCTCATAAATTTTTACAGGAAAATTTATTTTGCCACATCTAATATTCATGCTCTCATTTATTTTGCTTTTTGTTATTTTCTTTTTATTTAAATAAATATCTCCATTTATAAATTGTAGAGTGTCCCCTGGCATTCCTATTAATCTTTTAATGTAATCAGTTCTATTATCTGAGGGTGTTTTAAAAACAATTAGATCTCCCCTTTGTGGTTCTTTGAAAAATATCCTCTTTTTATATATGGGTGGACTAAATGGAAATGAATGCTTGCTATAACCATAAGCGAATTTAGAAACAAACAATCTATCTCCAACAAGCAAAGTTGGTTCCATTGATGAGGATGGTATATAAAAAGGTTGATATAATAAAGATCTTAAAAGAATAGCAATAAAAAGAGCATAAATTAGAGTTTTGATATTATCTAGTACAATATTTTTTATATTTTTTTTCATATTGAAATTGTAACAAAAGCAACTGCATAATCTTTTTCATCAGCAATTGACAAAGAGATTTTGTATATTTTTTTTTTTAGTTTTCTCTCGACAATTTTTTTTGTTTTATTAATTAACTTTATATATGGTTTACCAGATTTTTCATTTAAAACGATGATTTCATTGAAATTAATGCCTTTAGATATACCTGTGCCTAAAGCTTTTGAGAATGCCTCTTTAGCAGCAAACCTTTTTGCAAAACAATTTGAATTTAGTTTAGTTCTTTTACACTTTGTAATTTCTTCCTCATTGAATATTCTGGATAAAAATATTTTTTTTTTAAGAGATTTTTTTAACCTTTTAACTCGTATTATATCAGTGCCTACACCGAATAGTTTCATTTATGCAAAATCCTTTTAAATTTTTTAATAGTTTTGCCTAAACCTTCAAAAATTGACTCTCCAATTAGAAAATGTCCAATATTAAATTCTTTAATTCCTTTGACTTTTTTTAATATCTTAGCAGATTTAAATGTTAGGCCATGGCCCGCATGTACTTCTAAACCTAATTTGTTACCCAAAATAACAGCTTTTTTAATTTTTTTAAGTTCGTTATTGTAATCCTTATTGTCATTAACAAGATTGCAAAATCTTCCAGTATGTATCTCAACACAATCAGCGTTTAATTCTTGTGACTTTTTAATATCTTGAATGCTAGGTTCAATAAATAAACTAACTCTGAATCTATTTTTTTTAAGTTTTTTAATCAATTTATTTAAAAACTTCTTTCTATGGCTTAAATTTAAACCTCCTTCAGTAGTTAATTCTTGCCTTTTTTCTGGAACGATACAAATAAAATCTGGTTTGCTTTTTAATGCTATATTCAACATTTCATTCGTAGCAGCTATTTCAAGATTGAGTGGAATTTTTAATTTCGATTTAATTTCTTTGAGATCGAACTCTCTTATATGACGTCTATCTTCTCTTAAATGTATTGTAACAGATTCGGCTCCACTCTTCTGAGCTAATAAAGCTGCTCTCAGAGGACTAGGATAAACCTCACCTCTCGCGTTTCTGACAGTTGCAACATGATCTATATTTACCCCGAGTCTTATTTTGCTCATTAAAGATTTCTGCTTCCTGGTTTAACTGCTTTAAGAGCTGATAGGCTACTTGGTAAATTTTCCTCTGTGTATGTTGGAATATTTAATTCAACCTGTGAAACGATTTTTCCTTTTAAAGAGGATTTTCCATTAGACCTGTTAATCAAACATGCATACCCGACAATATTTGCTTTGTTATCTAATACTAATTTTGAGCATTCTAAGCTTGATTTTCCGGTAGTGATAACATCTTCTACAATTAAAACTTTTTGATTTTTTTTTATTAAAAAATCTCTTCTAAGTTTAAATTCTCCATTAACTCTCTCAGAAAAAATAGTTTCTTTATTTAATAATCTACCAATCTCATAGCCAAGTACGATGCCTCCCATAGCAGGAGATAATATAATATCAAATTCTTTAAATTCACTATTAATTTTTTCTGAAAGAGACTCACATATCTTTTTTGCTTTGTCTGGTTTGCTCAATAATTGAGCACATTGAACGTATTGTGGGCTGTGTAATCCAGAAGATAATATAAAATGTCCCTCTATAAGGGCATTAGCTTCTTTTAAAATTTTTAAAGATTCTTTGTAAGAAAGCATTTTTTTTATGTTTATGTCTAACTATTTTAAATTTATAATCTTTTTGCTTAATTTGACTTATCAAGTTTGTAAAATTTTTCAAATCTTTAATCTGAATATCAAAAGAAAATTGTAAATAATCTTCTTTTCTTTTTAAAAGTTCAATATTCACAATATTGCTTTTGTTGAGACCAATTAAGGTGCTAATTTCACCTAAAACACCAGGATTATGTGGTAAGTCAATTATTAAAGATGTGTTATATACTTTTTCCTCATCATGCTGTCTATTGCTCCTGCCTTGCCAATACCTTCGTATTGAAGCACGCGCCTTTCCGGTTTTTGATGATGACAACCAATGTAAAGATGGTGAAACATTCGAAGATGTAAGAATTTTAACCATATCTCCATTTTTAAGTATCGTTTGGACTGGCATTTCTTTACCGTTAATTTCACATCCTATAGCTGAATCACCAACTTTAGTATGTACAGCATATGCAAAATCTATTGGAGTTCCATTTTTAGGTAATTTAATCACTGCTCCTTTTGGTGTAAAACAAAAAACGTTATCTTGAAACATTTGTAATTTTGTAAATTCATAATAATGTTCTGGGCTGTTACCTGTTTCAATGATTTCAACTAAATCTCTTAGCCAATCATATTCTTTCCAAGAAAGTTCAGAAAATTTTTCTGAAGATTTATACTTCCAATGCGAGGCGATGCCTCTTTCAGCAAATTCATGCATTTCATAAGTTCTTATTTGCACTTCTATTCTCTGTTTGTAAGGACCTATTAAAGCAGTATGGATAGACTTATACTTGTTAATTTTGGGTGTAGAAATGTAATCCTTAAATTTACCTGGAATTGCAGAGTATTTAGAATGTAATATGCCCAGTGTTTTGTAACAATCTTCCACAGAATTTAATAAAATTCTAAATCCAACAATATCAGTCAATTGTTCTAAAGATATTTTTTTGTTTTGCATTTTACGCCATATTGAAAAAGGAGTTTTTTCTCTTCCTGCTATTCTAGCAGTAACTCCATTATCTTTAAGGAGATTTATTAATTCTGCTGAAATAATTTTAAAATTATCGTCTCTATTATTTTTAATAAACTTTAGTCTTTCTTGTATTAAATCTCTTGCTTCTTTATTTAAAATTTCAAATGATAAATCTTCCAATTCGTCTCTTATTCTATTCATTCCCATTCTATCGGCTAAAGGTGCATAAATTTCCATTGTCTCTTTTGCTTTGCGCACCATCTTATCTTTGCCCTTAACAAATTTTATTGTTCTCATATTATGTAACCTGTCAGCTAATTTTACTAATAAAACACGAATATCTTTAGAGGTAGCTAGAATTAATTTTCTAAAATTTTCTGCCTTAGAGTCGCTAGAAGCTTTGTCTTCTAGGGCAGAAATTTTAGTAACACCATCTACTAAATTTGCAACTTCCTCACCAAATTCTTTTTTAACCGTTTCATAAGTTACCTTTGTGTCTTCGATTGTGTCATGTAATAACCCCGTTGTAATAGTAGCGCTATCAAGTTTTAAATCTGTTAAAATTTTTGCTACGGCTACTGGATGGATAATATACGGAACACCCTCGTCTCTTTTTTGATTTTTGTGAGCATCTATTGCGAATTTAAATGCCTTATTTAATGAGTCATGATTAAGAAATTTGTTATAAGACTTTATTTCATTTATTAATTCATTGTTATTAATCATTAATTCAATATATCACTTTTACCTAATCTTGTAATCTCATTATGGGAATTTTTGTCTAATTCTTGAAAAAAACTATTAATATTTTTATTAAATATCGGATGAAGCCAATTAGGTTCAATCTCTTTTAAAGGATAAATTACAAAATTTCTTAAATGTAGCCTTGGGTGCGGTACTATCAATTCATCGTTTTTTATGATTTCACCGTTAAAATCAACAATGTCTATATCACAAGTTCTAGGTTCATTCTTTTTAATTCGAATTCTTCCAAGTTTTTTTTCAATTTTTTTTATTTCATTGAGTAGTTCGCTTGCTTTGAGGTTGCTTTCTAATTTGACACATAAATTTATAAACTTTGGTTCTGAATTATTTGGATATGATGGTGTTTGATAAAAACTTGAAATTTGTATTAAATTTAAATTTAATTTCTTTAAGTAGGATATTGCTTTTAATATATTATTCTCTCTTCCACCTTCTTCTGATGGAAGATTTGACCCTATGTTTAAATAAATCATTTGTTTTTTCTACTAAATATTTTTGCTTTTTCTCTCTGCCAATCTCTTTTTTTCTTCACTAATCTTTTATCATATAATTTTTTTCCCTTACCTACAGCTACCTGTATTTTTGCTTTTCCTTTATAAAAATACATTTTTGTTGGCACAATAGTCATTCCTTCCTGATTAATTCGACCAATAAGAGTATTAATTTGTTTTTTTGACAGCAGTAATTTTCTCTCTCTTTTTGGATCGTGATTGTTATATGAGGACTGTTTGTATAGTGGAATATGTGAATTAATTAAAAATATCTCACCCCTTATATCCACAGCATAAGAGTCTGCTATACTTCCTTTTCCAATTCTTAAAGATTTTACTTCTGACCCTTTTAATACAATCCCAGCTTCATATAATTCTTTAAAATAGTAATTAAAACTTGCTTTGCGGTTTAGGCAAATTATTTTTTGAGAAACGTTTTTTGATTTCATTAGAGTAGTTTTGCAAATTTAAGTGCTTTTTCTACTTCTTTTTTTGTTTTTTCTGTTACTTGTACTAATGGTAATCTTACATCTGCTGGAGAAAGTTTTAAAAGAGATGCGGCATATTTTACTGGTGAAGGATTGCTTTCAATAAAGAGTGCTTTGTGTAACGGAGATAAAAGCTTATTAATCGATAATGCAGTCTTATTATCTTTTGATAGTGAAGCTTTATGAAAATCAGCACAAAGTTTTGTTGCAACATTAGCGGTAACACTTATACAGCCAACCCCTCCTCTTTTGTTAAATTCGAGCGCATTATCATCTTCTCCGGTTAATTGAATAAACTCTTTTCCCAATTTGTTAAGTTGCATTGTTACTCTGTTTAAATCACCTGTAGCATCTTTTACACCTTTAATATTTTTTAATTCATATAATCTTGCCATTGTATCTACTGTCATATCAATAACGGATCTTGAAGGTATATTGTAAATGATAATTGGAATGCCTACACTGTCGTTAATTGATTTATAATGTTGATATAGCCCCTCTTGAGTTGGTTTATTGTAATAGGGAGTAACAATTAACAGACCGTCTGCGCCAGCATTCTCTGCATGTTTTGAAAGTTCAATCGCTTCTGAAGTTGAGTTGGAGCCAGTTCCAGCTATAACTGGAATTTTACCCTTGCACTCTTTAATTGCTATTTCAATTACTTTTTTATGTTCAATATGAGATAAAGTTGGAGACTCGCCTGTTGTTCCAGCCGGTACAACGCCATTTGTGCCATTTTTAAGATGATGGTGTAATATTTCACTATAATTGGCCTCGTCTAATTTATTATTTTTAAACGGTGTTATTAACGCTACGATTGAACCTTTGAACATAAATCAATATAAGATTAATTATTATCTATTTTTATGCTTATTCGATTAATTAGTCTAGCTATTTTATTGCTTTTAATTGATACAAATCACATCAGTTTAGCTGATGAAAATTTTATATTACCTAAAGACAAACCTTCAGTTTTTAAAAAAATTGAAAAGCCTAGAACATCAAGTAAAGACTTATTACCACAATCAAAACCAATTATTAAAACTGAAACTACTCAAAAAAAGGAGGAGGTTAAAGAGAAATTTAAAGTAAAAACAAAGGAAGAAGAAAAAATAGTAAAAAAAATTGAAAAAAAAATTAATGTCGATGCCTTCGTATTACCTCAAAAAAAGCCAAAAACAATTAGAAAAACAACTGCTTCAGTTAAAAAATCAAAGTTTTTAAGTCAAAAAGATTTTGAAAGGGCAAAAATAGCATTTAGTCAAATAAAATCAGGAAAAGTGATTACCGGATACAAAACATCTGAAAAAATAAAAGATAAAGACTTTAAATTATTTGTTCAGTGGCTTTATTTAATGAAGAGTTCAAACAATGCAACATTTTCAACATATGAAACCTTTATAAGAAATAATTCAGATTTTCCAAGAATAGGAAGATTACAATATTTAGCTGAACAAAAGATTTATCTCAAAAATTCCTCTCCTAAAAATATAATTAGATGGTTTGAAGATTTTCCGCCTGTTAGCGGTACAGGAAAACTAAAATTAGGTGAAGCATATTTTGATCTTAAAGATATTAATAATTCTAAAGAATTAGTAAAGGAAGGTTGGATAAATGCAGATTTAAGTAAGAGTCAATTAAGATTTTATCGAAAGAAATTCAAATCAATATTAGATGATGAAGATCATATTAAAAGAGCAGATTATTTGGCCTGGAACAGAAAATATTGGGATCTTAAGAGAATGCTTGTCTATTTACCATCAGATTTTAAAGCCTTATATAACGCTAGACAAATCTTAATGAGTAACTCTTACGGAGTTGATAATGCTATTGCAAAAGTTCCTGATAGATTTAAAAAAGATATTGGACTTGAATACGATAGATTAAAATGGAGAAACAGAAGAGGAAGGTTAGAGTCTTCTCTTCAAATTCTTTACGATAATTCAAATAGATCAGAGGAAGAATTAGTAAGAGCTGACCTATGGTGGAAACAAAGAGAAAGTATAGTTAGAAGTTTAATTTATAAAAAAAGGTATAAAACTGCTTATAAAGTAGCAAGTGAACACTCACTCTCTTCAGGGCCAGAATTTGCAGAAGCTGAGTGGTTAGCGGGTTGGATTGCTCATTCATTCCTCAAATCACAAGAATATGCTATAAACCATTTTTTAAATTTTTATGACAATGTAAGTTATCCTATTAGTGTAGCAAGGGGTGCTTATTGGTTAGGAAAATCATATCAAGAAACCGGTAACACCAAAAAAGCTGAAGAATATTTTAAAGCTGGCTCAAAATTTTTAACAACATATTATGGACAGCTTAGTTTCAAAGAAATTAATTATGGAGGAGAATTTACTTTAAAAGAAGATGCTTCATATTCCAAAGATTATGAAAAAGAATTCTCAAAAAATAGACTTGTTAGAATTATTAAAATTCTTAAAGAGCTAGATCACACAAAATATTCAAAAGATGTGCTTAAACATCTAGCAAATTTAAATATTGAGCAAGGTAGCGAAGTATTAGCGGCAAAGTTATCTACAGAAATAGAGAGATATGATTTTGCTATTCAAATTTCTAAAAAAGCTTCCTATGAAAAAAGATTTTATTTAAAATATAATTATCCGATTATTTCAACGCCAAGAGAAATTAACAACAAACCTATGCCCCCGAGTGAAATGATACACGCTATTATAAGACAAGAAAGTGAATTTGATAGTAAAGCAAACAGTTATGCTGGTGCTAGAGGCATGATGCAGTTAATGAAATACACCGCAAAGATTGTAGCAAAGCAAGCAAAGCTGCCTTATAGCATTAGTGGTTTAACAGATGATCCTATTTATAATATAAAATTAGGGTCTTATTATTTTGAAGGATTATTAACAGATTATAACGGAGTTTATCCATTCGCAATAGCAGCCTATAACGCGGGTCCTAATAGGGTAAAAACTTGGAGAAGAGTTAATGGTGATCCAACTAAAAATCAATTAAGTTATATAGACTGGATTGAATTAATAAGGTTTAAAGAAACTAGGAATTATGTTCAGAGAGTTCTGGAAAACGTTAATGTATATAAATACATGATTAGTCAAGAACCCGTAAAAATTGAAGGATTTTTTAAATAACTGGCGGAAGAGGAGAGATTCGAACTCTCGGTACGATGTTACTCGTACGGTTAGTTAGCAACCAACTGGTTTCAACCGCTCACCCACTCTTCCATATTTCCAGTGTTATTTAGTACTAATTATTAAATTATTACCATATAAATCAATCAAAAAAATGGTGAAATGAAAAAAAAATTATTTGAAGGATCTTTATTTACTGTAGGCGCTTCTCTTTGGTGGGGTATCATTGGTGTAATTTATTTCAAATTTGTGTCTTTTGCGTCACCTGTTGAATTGACAATACATCGTACTATTTGGACAACATTGCTTTTAGTATTTACAACCTTTTATTTCGGAAAGTGGTCAGAATTTAAAAAAGTATCTAAATCTCTTAATACCTTAGGTTTATTATTTCTTACTGGAGTTTTAGTTTCTATTAATTGGTTTACATGGCTTTATTCTATCTCAGTAAACAATATGCTAGATGCATCGCTTGGATATTATATTTTTCCTATATTAAGTGTTTTTTTGGGTAGAATATTTTTAAAAGAAAAAATGAATAGAAATAAATCAATCGCTATATTTCTTGTTTTTTTATCTATAATTTATTTACTAATTGAATTTAAGAATATTCCATGGATTGGTTTAACAGTCGCAATCACATTTAGTTTTTATACTTTAATAAGAAAAAAAATAAATATTTCTTCAGATATAGGATTATTTTTTGAAACTTTGTTGATATCCCCAATAGCATTAATTTTATTCAGCTCTCTTGTTTTCAATAATACAAATGTCTTTGGATTTGATAATCCTACATTATCTTTTTATTTGTTTTTTGCAGGATTTATGACACTCGTTCCTCTATTTATGTACATAAAAGGATTTGAATTAATAGGAATAGGACCTGCGAGCATGATATTTTTTTTGACACCAACAGCTCAATTTTTTTTAAGTATATTTTACCTTGGTCAACCACTTGAAATAGAAAAATTAATAAGTTTTTTATTTATATGGATAGCAGTAATAATTTATCTAAATGAATTGCGTAAAGAGTGAGAAAAAATTATAATAAGAGGAGTAAATAGAGATATAAGAAAAGATATAAAAAGTAGATTTGTTCTAATAAAAATTGAAAAATTATCAATAGATATCAAATTTCCTACTAAAATACTTGTCTCAAAATTTTGACTTGGAAAAAACAACAGACCGAAAAGTAAACCAAGAATTATTGAATAAGCTGCAAGTTTAGGATTAATATTTTTGTTAAAAAAACCGTAAAAAATTGTAACAACAGCAGCACAGCAAAGAAGATCAGCCAGTAAAAATAAGTATAATATACTATATCCTCTTGATGCAAAAATAAAAACTATAGAGCATATAAATAAAATTATAAAATTTGTTTTTTCTTTAATTTTTTTTCCTTTAATCATTTTGTTTATTTGATTGCCATTAACAATTAACAAACTTGAAATAGCATTTATTAGTGTGTCAATGGTACTTAATGTTAATGACAACGCTAAAATTAATACTGACACAACTATAAGAGATTTTTTTTCATCTAAAATTAAGTTAAAGAAAGCAAGATCTGGAGTTACTTTTGAATTTAATGAAAAAGATATTAAACCTGAATATCCCATCCAAAAAACTATTATAAAAATTATAATAGATGAATTAATTAAACTTTTTTTTAAAATTGAATTATTTTTTGCTGAAAAAACTCTTTGCCAATTTCCTTGGTGAAATAAATTGGTACAAGCCACCGCTATGAAAAAAGTTAAACCAGCTGTGTAGTTGGGCAAATAATCTTTGCTAATTAATTGCGGTGAATTTATTTTTATTGTTTCATAGCTAGTTAGATTAAGGTTATTTAAAACTAAAATTATAGAAAATATAATGATGCACATTATAAAAATAAACTGATATTTGTCAGTAATAATTGAAAGTTTAAAACCCCCTCTTAATATATAAAGCAAACAAATGATTAAGGTTAAGCCTGCGGTAACCCATAATGGAATTTTTGAAATATAATTTAATAAAAATGCTATAGCGGTCACCTCAGCAATTAAAAAAATTATCAAATAAAATAGTATTAAGAATAAACTTAATTTTAATATAGTTTGACCAAATCTTTTTTGTATAAATTCAGTTAGTGTTAAACCGTTTGGAAATTCTCTTCGGATTTTAGGACCAAAATTATAAAGAAATAACATTGGCGCGGCCGTACCTAATGCATAACCAATTACGGCACCTATCCCTCCCCAAGTTGCCGCAGAAGGAGGGCCAAATAAAATCCAAGCTCCCAGTGCTGATGCAGTTAGGCTCGAAGTTAATGAAAATGTATTTTCATCTCTATCACCAACAATATAATTTTTATTATTAAATATTTTTTTATTATTTAAGTAACCCAGGCATATAAAGAACAGGCCAATTAATATTGTGATAGCTATTGTTGTTTGTTGCGATAAAAGTATTTTATCCATAGCTCCCTTACTGAATTACCGGTCAGGTTCGTCGGGTATAATCTCAGTCTTTCTGACACCCCGTATTTTTTTATACTACTATTTTAGGCAAAGAGTCAAATGAAGCAGTATCTATTTTAGATGAGTGTTCTCTTCTCATTTTCCAACCTTTGCTTAGTCCTGCTTGAGCTATACTGATTGCGTATCGTCCGTATTTTGTATTAGTATAATCTATAGCTTTCATTAATTTCTTAGATTTGTTTTCAAGAAGTGGAGTTAAAAGATTCTGATCATTTTGATTTGCATCTTTCAATCCTGATAAGATTATTCCAGCTTTTTGATAAGCATAACCGTATTTGTATATATCGGTTAGTGCTTTAACAGCATTTTTTATCAATTCTATGCTATTACTAGTAGGAATTGCTAAATCTATTGTTTTTGAATTAGAGTAGTATCTTCTATTTTTATCAAATGGACTTGTTCTGATAAATACTGTTATTGTTTTTGCTATTTGATCATCAGCTCTAATTTTTTCTGCTGCATTCAAGCAATGTGTAATAACTGATTCCTCTAATTCATTTAAATCTTTTACTTTTCTACCAAATGATCTTGAGACACAACAATTTTTCCTTTTCTCTTGATCTATTTGTAAGTCAATACAAGGTATTCCTCTTAGTTCCATCGCTGTTTTCGCACCTAAAACGTTTGTTCCTTTTTTTACCCACGTGTTTGAAACATTTTTTAAATCATAAGCGTTGCTTATATTGTTCTTATGGTAAAACTTAGATAGCTGTTTACCTACCCCCCAAACATCTTCAATTGGAAATTTTTTTAACTTTTCATCAATATTTGTATTTAAATAAATTACACCTGCTTTTTCTTTTTTCGCTATATGATTGGCTACTTTGCTTAATGTTTTTGTGCTGGCTATACCTACGCTTGTTGGTATACCTGTCCACTTAAGAACTCTTGATCTTATCTCTCTTCCATAATCCTCAACTCCTTTTTCATCTATAAAAGATAAATCAATGAAAGCTTCATCGATTGAATAAATTTCTACTTTTGGTGAAAAAGTTTTTAATACTTTCATAACCCTTCTCGATATATCTCCATATAGTGCGTAGTTTGAAGAATATACTTCAACTTTATTTCTTTTTACTAAGTCTTTTACTTTGAAGTAGGGCTCCCCCATTTTAATACCTAAATCTTTTGCTTCTCTTGATCTAGATATTACACATCCATCATTGTTTGATAAAACTACTACAGCTTTTTTTTGTATCTTAGGATTAAAAAGTCTCTCACAGGATACGTAAAATGAATTACAATCTACTAAGGCTATTTTATTTTTCTTAGTTGTGTACTTGATGGATGACATAAGTTACCACTCCCCAAATAATTACTTCTTGATCGTTCGCTAAATGAATTCTTTCTGATTTTTTTTTAGATCCAGATGTTAAAAATGTCTCCCCTTTTTCTTTCAGGATTGTTTTCACCACTAATTCATCGTTAACATTGGCTATAACTGTTGAAAGGTTTTTTGGGTTAATACTTCGATCTACTATTAATAAATCACCATCGTAGATTCCTACGCTATTCATAGACTTACCTTGAACTCTAATTATGAATGTTGCTGGTGAATTTTTTATAAGATGATGATTTAAATCTACATCATCCTCTATGTAGTCTGTTGCGGGAGAGGGAAAACCCGCTCCTACTTTGTGTATGTAATAAGGTATTTTCAGATCCATAAATGTTCTTATTTTGTTCTTTTATAGAAAAAAATTTTACTTTAGTCAACCATTATGTGGGGCAATATGCATTTGGAAAATAAACGATTGAAAAGTTAAAAGGGAGTATGAAAAAAATTATAGTGTTTTTTACTTTGCTATTAATGACCGTATCAGCAAATGCGGAGTCTAAACTTCAAACAATTAAAAAAAATGGAGAGTTAAGAGTTGGAACGACTGGAGATTGGGATCCAATGTCTATGAAAGATCCAGCTACTAATAAGTATAAAGGTTTCGACATAGATGTTATGAGGGAGCTCGCAAAAGATATGGGTGTAAAAGTTAAATTTGTGCCTGCAGAGTGGAAAACAATAGTGGCTGGGATTACAGCTGATCGATACGATATTTCAACAAGCGTAACTAAAACTCCAAAAAGAGCTGAGGTAGCTGGTTTTACTACTACGTATTATAAGTACGCAACTGTACCGCTTGTTTTAAAAAAGAATTTAAAAAAATTTCCTACTTGGGAGTCGCTAAATAATAGTAATGTGAAAATTGCAACAACATTAGGTACTTCTCAAGAAGAAAAAGCAAAGGAATTTTTTCCGAAATCAAAACTACAATCTGTTGAAGCCCCAGCAAGAGATTTTCAAGAGGTTCTTGCGGGTAGAGCTGATGGAAATATTACAAGTTCAACTGAAGCGAATAAATTAGTTATTAAATATCCTCAATTAGCCATAGTTCCTGATGGTGGAAAAAATCCAGCATTTTTAGCGATGATGGTTCCAAAAGGAGATAAAGTTTGGAATGATTATGTAAGTAATTGGATTAAAAAGAAGCAAGCTTCAGGTTATTTTAAGAAATTACTCTCTAAGTACAATTTAAAAAGCTTATAATTTAAGTTTCAATACCCTCCATTAACAAATATAGTTAAATAGTGAAATTTTTAAAATTTATCTCTATTCTATTTTTACTTCAGGGATGTAGTTCTAACTATGAATGGGGTTGGTATATATTAAGCCCTGATAATATAGAAGGTCTAACCAATCTAAAATTTTTAATTAGCGGTATTACAACAACTATTTATATTTCAGTAGTATCTATAGTTCTGGCTATGATTATAGGTTTGATAGTTGCCCTCCCATCTTTATCTAATAATAAATTTTTAAGTTATTTCAATATAACTTATGTTGAAATCGTAAGAGCAATTCCCTTATTAGTTTTAATTCTTTGGATATATTACGGTCTTCCAATTATGATAGGAGTAAGTTTCTCACCATTTGTATCAGGCATAATAGCATTAACTATTAGCGAAAGTGCATTTCAAGCAGAAATTTTTAGGGCTGGTATAAATTCTATTTCAAAAGGACAACATGAAGTATCTGAGTCACTTGGAATGAATTTCTGGAAAAAAATGAGATTAGTAATTCTGCCGCAAGCAATTAAAGTTGTGCTGCCTGCGATGGGAAATCAATTTGTGTATGTTTTAAAAATGTCCTCTCTAGTATCGATTATAGGAATAGGAGATTTAACAAGAAAGGCAAATGAACTTGTGACAACTACCTACAGACCATTAGAAATATATACTTTTTTAATCCTAGAATACTTAGTATTAATATTAGTAGTCTCCTACTTTGTGAGAAAATTAGAGAATAGACTAAAATACAAATAACTTTTTAAAAGAAACTCTAAATACTCTCTTCAAAAAAAATGGAACAAAAGTTAAAACGACTAAACCCATCATCCAATTTGTTACCAAGATTGTGTAGAAAATATCTTGGTATTCACCATTTCTTATATTAATTACATACCAGAGAGACATAAATGGTATTAACGTAAGTCTAAGTATCGTCATATATAAACTATAAATTGGTCTTTTAAGCGCTTGGAATAAAGCAGAAGTAATAAAAAATACAGGATAAACGGGCCCGATAAGAGCAGCGACTTGTAAGTAAAGCGCCCCTCTTTGAATGACCTCAAGGTCATTTGTAAAAAAAAGAAATTATAATTTCAGATGTTAAATAAACAAAAATACCAGCTAACACCATAAACGCGGAACCAAACATTAATGCTTTTCCATAAACTTCTTTTACTCTGAAATGCATTTTTGCTCCGTAATTTTGACCGGCAATTGATAAAACGGCAGTGTTTAAACCTATAACAGGTAGTAATAAAACTTGTTCTATTCTAACTGCTGTACCATAACCTGCTGTTGCTAGCTCACCAAATTGACCAACAAAATAGAAAATATTAAATACTCCAAACATTATCATTAACATGGTAAACATTATTGGAACTGATTGTTTAAAAAGTGTACTGATATAATCAAACTTTGGTTTAAAGCATTCTGGATACAAGTATTTTTTTAATTTACAGCAGTAAACTTTGTTGGCTAGATATATTAAGCCTACACACTGGGAAACTAATGTAGCTATTGCTAAACCAGCAATTCCGAATGCTGGTATAAACCCATAACCAAAAATAAATAAAGGATTAAGAAATATATTCAAGAAGAAAGTGAATATTAAAACGTTTCTATAACTTTTCGTATCACCTTGCGCATTCAGAGTTCCATTTAAAGATAACTGAGCTAATACAATTATTGCACCAAAAAATATTATATCTAAGTATTCACGCGTTAAAATTATACTTTCTTCAGTAGAACCCATAATTCTTAAAAGTTCATCGGAAAAATTTAAACCAAACAAAGTTACAAAAATCGAGATAACAATCGCTAGTACTATAGACTGAGCAACATACATAGAAGCTTTTCTATCCTCTTTAGCCCCAATAGAGTTACTTATTAAAGCTGTTGTACCAGCTCCAATACCAACAGCTACAGCTATTGCTATAAAATAAATTGGCCAAGATTTTGCTATTGCTGCTAGTGCTTCTGGAGAAATTCTTCCTGCAAAATAAGTATCAACAAGATTATAAAAAGTTTGAAAAAGAGATCCAGTGCTAGCGGGTATAGTTACTTTTCTTAAAAGTTGCCAAATTGAACCTTTTGTTAAATCCATATTTAATATTCCTTTTGAAACTTATGCTTCTTTCCCGCTTTTTTGGCAAGATTAATTTGATTTTGCCTCATTCGAAATCTTGACTTTTGCAAACTTGATAGTGTGTCATAACATCTTTCACAAGAAACGCCCTCTTCATATTTTTTTGATTTCTTATCTTTTGTTGATATAGGTTTTCGACAACCTCCACAAATTGAAAAAGTTCCTTGTTTTAATTTATGTTTTAAAGAAACTCTATTATCAAAAACAAAACATTCGCCTTTCCATAAACTATCTTTTTTTTTAGTTTTGTTGAGATAATTAATTATTCCACCTTTTAACTGAAAAACGTTTTTGAAACCCTTTTGTTTTAAAAAAATTGATGCCTTTTCACATCTAATACCTCCGGTGCAGAACATCGCAACAGGTTTGGTCTTTTCGATTTTATTTAAAAATTTAGGAAAATCTCGAAAATTTTGTATATTTGGATTCATTGCATTCTTAAAAGTGCCAACGTTATATTCAAAGGGTTTTCTTACGTCAATCAAAAGAGTTTCTTTTTTTATAATTAACTTGTTCCAAGAATTTCCAGACAAATACCTATTACGTCTTTTGCTTTCACCCTTAATTTTAAAGCCAAGTGGTACAACTTCTTTTTTTACTTTCACTTTTGCTTTGTGAAATGGTTGAAAACGACTAGTAGAAATATTGCTACTATCAAATTCTGTGAATTTAAATTTTTTTTTTAGTAATTTTAAAATTTTAAAAATATCTTTGCTATTGCCTGCAAGAGATCCATTAATACCTTCTGAAGAGATTATAATTGATCCTCTAATACTGGTATTTGATATTTCGTTTTCAAGATAAGTTTTGTGTTTTTTTAAGAAATTAATCCTTTTAAACTTGTAAAATCCAGAAATAGTGAACATTATTTTTTAATACAAATAGTTAACCCATCTCCAATAGGAACTATATTCTTTGTAATCCTTTTATCTTGTTTAACATGAATATTAAAATCCCTTATAATATTTGTAAATTTATCGTTATTTGCATTGTCGGCAACTTCACCGTGCCATAATACATTATCAATAACTATAAGACCCTTTTTATCTATCAAATTCATACAAGATTCATAATAATTTAAGTAATTTTCTTTATCAGCGTCAATAAAAATTAAATCAAATAACTTTTTTGTATCTTTTAATTCTTTCAAACTCTCTATAGCTGGTTTGATAATTTGTTTAATCCTGTTTTCTTTGGCTTTGTCATAAAAGTATTTAGCCTTATTGCTAAATTCGGGATTTTTATCTAAGCTAATTAAAATTCCATCAGCAGGAAGTGCCATAGCCATAGATAAAGCACTAAATCCAGTAAAACTACCAATCTCTAAAATTTTTTTTACATTTGAAACTTTTATTAATGTTTGTAGAAATTGAGCTTGTGATATAGATATTTGTAATCTTTGCTGATCTCCTAGACTTTTGTTGTGCTGAATTATTTCATTCTGAAAAAGAAATTTCAAATTATTATGAAGAGGTTGCAAAAATATCTGATAAAAAACTTGCCGCAACATGGATGATGGGAGATTTATTTGCAATGTTAAATGACAAAGGACTCAATATATCTAAGTCACCTATCTCTGCTAAAAATTTTGCTGAATTGATTCAATCAATAAAGTCAGGGGAAATTTCTGGCAGAATAGCGAAAGAAGTTTTTGAATTAATGGTAGAGAGCGGTGATAATCCAAAAAAAATTATCGAGTCAAAAGGCATGAAACAGCAAAGTGATCCCAAAGAATTAGAAAAAATTATCAATGAAATATTAACTAAGAACAAAGATAAAGTTGACCAGTATAAGTCCGGTAAAGAAAAATTATTTGGCTTTTTTGTTGGTCAAGTTAT
>CACMTV010000011.1 GCA_902616675.1 uncultured Pelagibacteraceae bacterium
ATAAGAAGGGGAACACATGTTTTAAAGGCACTATCATTAGGCGCGACGGCGTGCAGTTTCGGCAAAGGTTTTCTCTTCGCATTAAGCGCAGGAGGGCAAAAAGGGGTAGAAATGATACTGCAAAGAATGAAGGAAGAGCTGAGAAGAGATATGATACTTCTGGGTAAAAAAAACATACGAGAATTGTCTAAAGAGAATATTGCATTTAGGGATTAAGGATTCTAATATTAGTTATGAAATTAGCAAAAAGTTTAGATAGATTAGGAACTGAGACTGCTTTTAGCGTACTTGCTGAAGCAAAGAAATTAGAAGCAACAGGAAAGCCGATGATACATCTTGGTTTAGGTCAGCCAGATTTTAAAACTCCACAACACATTGTTGATGCAGCGAAGAAAGCTTTGGATGACGGTCATCACGGTTATGTTTTATCAAATGGAATACTTGAATGTAGACAGGCAGTTACCAGAAAGATTAAAAAATTATATAATCAAGATATTGATCCAGAAAGAATTATAATAATGCCAGGCGGAAAGCCAACGATGAGTTATGCAATTCAATGTTTTGGTGAACCAGGTGTAGAAATAATTCATCCGACACCAGCATTTCCAATCTATGAGTCTATGATCAACTTTACAGGAGCAAAACCTGTTCCTTACGATTTAACTGAGGATAAAGATTTGAAATTTAATCCAGAAAAAATTTTATCATTAATAACTGATAAAACTAGACTATTAGTTTTAATCAATCCAAATAATCCTACAGGAAGTTTTGTTGATAAATCTGATATCGACGTTTTGGCAGAAGGACTCAAAAAACATCCACATGTTACTATTTTAAGTGATGAGATCTACAGTAGACAAATATTTGACGGAAAAGAGATGCCAACATTTTTTAATTACCCTGAACTTAGAGAAAGATTAATTGTTCTTGAGGGATGGAGTAAAGCATACTCTATGACAGGATGGAGACTTGGTTGGAGTTTCTGGCCAGAAAAATTAGTTGAACATGTAAATAAATTATTAATTAATAGTGTTTCATGTGTAAATGCAGCTGCTCAATTTGCAGGTATTGCCGCTTTAGATGGTTCTGACGAATCGATAGATCATATGATGAATAAGTTTACAATCAGAAGAAAACTCATTCATGAAGGTTTAAATAATCTTCCAGGCGTAGAATGTAGTTTGCCTGGCGGTGCTTTTTATGCTTTTCCAAAGGTTATCGGTACAGGGATGAATGGTGCGGAATTTGCAAAAAAATGCATGCATGAAGCTGGTGTTGCTATAGTGCCTGGAACTGCATTCGGAAAGACTGCAAAAAATTATGTAAGATTTAGTTTTGCTGCGTCGCAAGCTAATATTTCACAAGCTCTTGAAAACATAAAAAAAATGCTAGCTAAATAGGCTGTATTTTCTTCAAATTTCAATTAATATCTCTCTTTATGAATGAACAAGTTCAATCAGAACTAAAAAAAATATTTAATGGCAGATTTTCTACATCTGTTTCGACAAGATCTAACTATGCTAGAGGTGAGGACACCTTTGATCCAGTTTTATCTCAAGCAGTAGTTTTTCCAGAAACAAACGAAGAAGTTTCAAAAATTTTAAAACTTTGTAGTCATCATAAAGTACCAGTTGTGCCATTTGGAACAGGAACCTCTTTAGAGGGCAATGTGGTAGGAAACGACAAAGGAATTACTATTTCTTTAGAAAAGATGAATAAAATTTTAAGTGTAAACGTTGAAGATTTTGATTGTAGAGTTCAAGCATGTGTGACTAAAGAACAATTAAATGACTATTTAAGAGAGGACGGAGTTTTTTTCCCAATTGATCCTGGAGCTAATGCTGCAATTGGAGGTATGGCCTCGACCTCAGCTTCTGGAACGATGGCTGTAAAATATGGAACCATGAAAACAGTAATTACAGGCTTAACAGTTGTTCTTCCAAATGGTGATATAATTAATACTGGAAGTAGAACCAAAAAGACTTCAGCTGGATATAATTTAACAAATTTGTTTATTGGTTCAGAGGGCACGCTTGGAATAATCACTGAAATACAATTAAGATTATCTCCTATACCGGAGAGTATTATGAGTGCAGTTTGCCATTTCCAATCATTAGAAGATGCAGTTAAAACTGCACAACAAATTATTCAATACGGTGTGCCTATTGCAAGAATTGAAATGTTAAATAAAGATCAAATGGATATAAGTATTAACTATTCGAAGTTAAAGGATCTTAAAGTTTTACCAACATTGTTTTTTGAATTCCATGGATCAGAGTCTTCTAATAAAGAAAATATAAAAGTTGTTGAAGAAATATCTAATGACAATAACGGAAGCTCTTTCAAGTGGGCTAAAGATTTAGCAGAGAGAAATAAATTATGGCAAGCTCGATGGGATGTTTATTATTCAGTGAAAGCATTGATAAAAAATGGAAGAGTTTATTCAACAGATGTATGTCTTCCGATTTCAAAAATAACTGAGTGCGTAAATTTTGCTGAAGAGGAAACAAAAAAATTTGGACTAAGAGCTCCAATGGTTGGACATTTAGGAGATGGGAATTTTCATGTGATTTTGCCCTATGATCCTCAAAAAAAAGAAACTTACAAAAAGATTAGAGAGTTCAGTGATTTACTAATTAAAAAAACATTAGAATTAAAAGGAACTATTACTGGTGAACATGGAATAGGACTTCATAAAAAAGAATATCTTTTAAAAGAACATGGAGATAATATCCCAGTTATGAAATCTATAAAACGAACTCTTGATCCTAATAATATAATGAATCCTGGCAAGATTTTTGATTTAAACTAATATTCTAAATGAAAAAAATTCTTATCACTAGAAGACTGCTCAGATCTTGCGAAGACAAAGCTAGCAAAATTTTTGATGCAAAATTTAATTCTAATGACGAATTACATTCACAAGAAAAATTAGTAAAGCTTAGTGAAGGATGTGATGGAATTTTATCTTCTCTTACCGATAAATTGGATGCTACAACTATAAATAAATTACCAGAAAGTATTAAAATATTATCAAACTTTGCAGTAGGATTTGGAAATATTGATTTAGAAGCTGCAAAAAAAAGAAATATAATTGTAACTAACACCCCAGACGTTTTGACTGACGCTACAGCTGAAATTGGAATTTTATTAATATTAGGTGCTTGCAGAAGAGCACCTGAAGGGATCGAAGCGGCAAAAAAGTCAAATTGGAAATGGTCTGCTGATTATCTGATAGGAAAACAATTAACAGGAACCAGATTAGGAATTCTAGGCATGGGAAGAATAGGTCAAAAAATAGCAAGTATTGCAAAATCCTTAGGAATGATAATACATTATCATAATCGATCAAAACTAAGCAAAGATAAAGAAAATGGAGCTGTCTACCATAAAGATCTGAAAAGTTTGATGAGCGTTTCTGATGTATTATCAGTTTGTTGCCCTGCAACAAAGGAAACTACAAATTTGATTAATAAAAAAACTTTGGAATACTTGCCCACTGGAGCTGTTGTAACAAATGTTGCAAGAGGCGACATCGTTGATGACGAAGCTTTAATCGAAGCTCTTAATTCTAGGAAAGTTTATGCTGTTGGATTAGACGTTTATCAGGGAGAGCCAAATTTAAATCCAGGCTACTTAAAACATAAGAGTGCTTTTATTCTTCCCCACTTAGGTAGTGCCTCAAAACAAACTCGAACTGCTATGGGGAATTTAGCCATAGATAATATCGATGAATTTTTTAAAACCGGCAGCTGCAAAAACAAAGTAAATTAAACATTAATTCTTATATTCTAGTAAAGGTTGCAAGCGTCAAATTATTTAAATTTTGGTGAGACTCTCAAAAATTAATATGTTTAAATAATTTTAATTATTAATAATTAAGGGGGACAAATATGTCTAAAAAAATAAAAGGAGTTAAAACTCCTTCAAGACGTAAGTTCTTTAAAGCAGCGGCTGCAACAGGTGCAGCAGCGGCAGCAACTGTAGCAATGCCTAACATTGCTTTAGGAGCTCCTAAGACTTTAAAGATGCAAGCAGCTTGGCCTTCAGGAGCTAACATATTTTTTGAAATGGCAGGAGACTATGCAAAAATGGTTAGCGACATGTCTGGCGGACAATTAAAAATTGACCTTCAGCCAGTTGGCGCAGTTGTAAAAACATCAGAGATCGGACAAGCAGTAAGTTCTGGAGTTCTAGATATGGGACACTGGGTAACAGCTTACTGGTATGGAAAAAATCCAGCAGCATCTCTATTCGGAACAGGTCCGTCGTACGGTATGTCATCTCAAGAAGTAATGGGATGGATGGAGTACGGTGGAGGTAGAAAACTTTATGATGAAACACTTGCAAAAGTAGGTTTTGATTATATTGGTTTCTTTCATATGCCAATGCCTGCACAGCCATTTGGTTGGTTCAAAAAGAACGTAACTAAAGTGTCTGATGTAAAAGGTATGAAGTATAGAACAGTTGGTTTAGCTACTAACGTTTTAACGGCTATGGGAATGGTTGTAAGACAACTTCCAGGCGGTGAAATTCAACCTGCAATGAAAACAGGTTTAATTGAAGCTGCGGAGTTTAACAACCCTACTTCAGACTCTCAGTTTGGTATGCAAGACGTTTCTAAGCACTATCACTTAGGAAGCTTCCACCAATCACAAGAGATGTTTGAAATTCCAGTAAATAAGAAAACGTTTAATGGATTAAGCCCTCAACATCAGGCGATCCTAAAAAACGCTGCTTATGCTGCGAACACAGACAACTACTTTAAAGCTCTAGTGAGATACTCAGCTGACTTATCTAAGTTGATGAACCAACATAAAGTAAATGTTTATCAAACTTCTGATGAGATTTTAGCTCAACAGCTTAAAGGTTGGGATAAAGTTATAGGTGACTTTAACAAGAAAGATCCTTTCTTTAAGAAAATTGTGAACTCACAAAAAGCTTATGCGAAAAGAGTTATGAAATACTTACTCATGAATCAGCCTAATTATAAACTGGCTTATGAGAATGAATTTGGCTCTTTAGCTAAAGTTAAAATCTAATATTTAACTAAAAAAATTGAGGGGGCATTTTTGCCCCCTTTTTTTATGGAAATTTTCTAAAAATTGGAATAGTTTATTTTGATGCGTTCTTTTATCTTTTTTGCAGATCAACTCAGTACATCAGTTGGAAAAGCATTTTCTTGGTGTATCGTGATCTTAATGGGCGGAACTTGCTATGAGGTTTTCATGGCAAAAGCTTTTAATGCTCCAACACTGTGGAATTTTGACTTTAGCTTACAGATGTACGGAGCAATATTTATGATGGCAGGCGCTTATACTTTATCAACTGAAGCTCACGTAAGGGGGGACGTTATTTACAGACTTTTTAAACCTAGAACACAAGGTTATATTGATTTAGTATTATATTTTATATTTTTCTTTCCTGGCGTAATTGCACTTGCTTTTTATGGTTATGAATACGCGTCTTTAGCTTGGAAAATTAAAGAGACAAGCTGGAATAGTCCTGCACAAATACAGATTTATATGGCGAAATCTTTAATTCCGGCAGCAGGTGTTTTATTAATTATACAGGGTATAAGTGAAGTTTGTAGATCCATCATATGTATACAAACAGGCCACTGGCCTGCAAGGATGGTTGTAGCAGAAGAAACTGAAAAAATTTTAATGAGAACTTCTCAAGACGAGGATCAAAAAGATGTTATTTAGTTTAACTAATCCAGAAATTGCAATTTTAATGATGGTAATATTTTTATTTGCAGTGCTTCTTGGATTCCCAATTGCATTTACATTAATGGCAATGGGTGTTGGCTTTGGGTACTACGCATATTTTGATCCAACTCGTATGGAGCATTTATTGGATAATAGAATATTTCAACTATTTGTTCAGAATACTTATACTGTAATGGACAATACAGTTCTAACCGCCGTCCCGCTATTTTTATTTATGGGATATCTAGTAGAGCGAGCTGGAATTGTTTCAAGATTATTTTTTGCAATAAGATTAGCTTGTCACGGACTCCCTGCTTCAATGGCAGTGGCAGCATTAATTACTTGCGCTTTATTTTCAACAGCAACAGGAATTATTGGAGCTGTTGTAACATTGATGGGATTGCTAGCATGGCCTGCTATGGTGAAAGCTGGTTATGATAAAAAATTTGCCTCGGGAGTTATCTGTTCAGGTGGTTGTTTAGGAATACTAATTCCTCCAAGTATTATGCTTATAGTTTACTCTGTTATTGCACAGCTATCACCTTTAAGATTATTTGCAGCTGCGATTTTTCCAGGACTAATGTTAGCGGGTCTTTATATACTCTATGCGATTACTAGAGCTTATTTAAATCCCTCACTTGCTCCTAAGCCGCCTGCAGAAGAGATACCACCAAGAGCAGTTATATTAAAAGAGGTTCTGGTATCTTTTTTACCATTGTTCTCTTTAATTATACTCGTTTTAGGAACAATTCTTGGAGGTTTAGCTACACCAGCAGAGGCAGCAGCAGTCGGAGCTTTCGGGTCTTTAGTATTGTCTTATTTTTATAAAACGCTTAAATGGAAAAACTTTAAAGAGTCAGTATTTCTTACAGCTAAAACAACAGCGATGATAATGTGGTTATTTATTGGTTCTTGGACATTTGCATCAGTATTCTCGTACTTAGGTGGTCACGAGGTATTTGAGCATTTTTTTAAATCTATGAATATACAACCTTGGCAATTTTTGGTTATTACACAGATTATAATTTTTCTCTTAGGTTGGCCATTAGAGTGGACAGAAATATTAATTATTTTTGTTCCAATTTTTTTACCTCTTGTAGAATTTTTTGGTGTTAATCCGTATTTCTTTGCTATGTTAATTGCACTTAATCTTCAAACTTCATTTTTAACTCCCCCCATGGCTATGTCAGCATATTATTTAAAGGGAGTTCAAACTAAAAATGTTGAGTTAATGGAAATATTTAGAGGAATAATGCCATTTTTATCGATAGTAATTTTATCAATGGTTTTGATGTACCTATTTCCAGGTATCGCATTGTGGTTACCCGACACATTATTTGCAAATTAATTTTCCATGGAAAATATTACAACAACCTCGGCTTATGACTTAGTTGAGAAAATTAAAAAAGGTGAAATATCGTCCGTCGAAGTTTGTGAAGCTTATTTAGAAAGAATTAAAAAATTCGATAAAGATGTCAAGGCTTGGGCCTTCTTTGACAAAAAACTTCTAATTGAAAAAGCAAAAGAAAAAGACGAGTACAGAAAGTCAGGCAAACCTTTGGGAGCACTTCATGGCCTACCTATAGCTGTAAAAGATATTATAGGCACGTTTGACATGCCGACAGAATGTGGCACAGTTTTTCGGAAAAAAATGTCAAGCTCTCAGGACTCTGAAATAGTGAATCTTTTAAAAAATGCTGGTGCGATTATTATGGGTAAAACGGTAACCTGTGAATTAGCATATATACATCCTAGCAAAACAACTAATCCTCACGATTACACAAGAACTCCTGGTGGATCATCAAGTGGATCGGCTGCTGTAGTCGCATCTCACATGGCCCATCTTTCGATTGGATCTCAAACTGGAGGTTCAATAATTAGACCTGCTTCCTACTGTGGGGTGGTTGGTTACAAACCCTCTTACGGCTTAATCTCGAGAAGTGGAGTGCTAAAGTGTTCTGATAAATTAGACACAATGGGAGTTTTTGGTAAAACAGTTAAAGATGTGGCTTTACTAGCAAAATCTTTAATTAAAAAAGATTTATATGATCCATCGACAGTTCATTTTGCTGCAGATGATATGCTCAAAGTATGTGATGAAGGACCGCATTTTGAACCAAAATTTATTTTTTATAAAACTGACAAGTGGAAAAATATTGGCAAAGAGTCTCAAAAAGCTTTTGAATTTTTGATTAAAAATTTTAAAAAAAATATTGAGATCTTTGATACTCCCTCATATTTTAAAGAAATTCCTAAATATCACCAAATTATTCATGAAACTGATTTAGCTAATAATTTTCAGGTTTATTATAATAAAGATAAAGCAAAACTTTCAAAAGAGATGCGGGAGGCGATTGGAAGGGGATTAAAATATTCAGCGAAAGAATATACAGATGCCATAGATTTTATGAAAAGAAGTTACGAGTCTTACAAAGAAGTTTTTGAGGACTACCATGGTATTATTACTCCATCTTCCAGCGGTGTTGCAGACAAAGGCTTGAAGTCTACCGGCAGTGCAGATTTTCAAAAAATTTGGACCTATATGGGATTACCAGCTATTTCACTTCCTTTACTTACTGGTGAAAATGACTTACCATTAGGTGTACAGCTTGTTGGTGACAAGTTAGATGATTTAAGATTTTTAGGAACTGCTAATTGGTTGGAGAAAAATTGTAAAGATGAATAAAAAATTTGCTACTATTACCGGATGTGTTTTATGTATTGCTTTTTTACTTGGATTAGCAACTACTTTAACAAGATCTATGATGATTGGTTTCACCGACGTTTTGCCAGTTTATATTCTAATGGGAATAGTAATTGTCATGATGCTTTATGAAGCCTTCTACGACAAAAAATAATAATTTTTTCCCCTATATATTATTGTTTGTACAGCCTATATTTATGGCAACAAATATAATAGTTGCAAGAGGCGGTGTAGAATATGTTCCGCCAATTTCATTAGCTTTTTGGAGATGGTTTTTTGTATTTCTAATTTTATTACCTTTTTTTTATTCTGAAATTTATAAAAAAAGAAAATTTTTAAAAAAAGAATTTTATAAATTATTTTTCTTGGGTTTGATGGGGTGTGGAGTTTGTGGAGCATTCCCTTTTATTGCTGGCATGTCTACTACAATGGCTAATATGGGCATCATATATACCTCTTCTCCAGTTTTTATTATAATTCTGTCAGTATTTTTGTTTAGTGAAAAAATTAGTTTAAATAGAATAGTAGGTCTCATAATTTGTTTAATCGGAGTTATCACCATCATTACAAAAGGTAATTTTAATTACCTAATAAATTTTAGTTTTACTACCGGAGATTTTTGGATGTTAGGCGCTGCAATTGGTTGGGCTCTATATTCAATTTATCTTTTAAACTGGAAAAGTAAATTTAGTTTAATGGGAAGATTTACTTTAATCGCCTTTTTTGGTTTCATCTCATTGTTTCCTTTTTATATATTAGAAGAAACTTTATTTTTTGATACCAAATTCAATTCTACTTTTTTAGCATGGGTTTTGTTTGCTGCTATTTCACCAGGTATAATCGCATTTAGTTTGTACACAAAGGTACAAAGATATTTAGGTGCATCGTTAACAGGATTCACGCTTTATTTGTTCGCTGTTTATGGTGCAATATTTGGAATTATTCTTTTTGAAGAAATGTTACTGGCTTTCCATTATTATGGAGGTGCATTAGTTTTTGCTGGTGTATATATAGCAAGAAAAATAAAAACAATATGAAATATATTTATATTCTAATTTCTTCAGCATTAGTAATTTATTTAATTTTGTTAACTTTGATTTATGTAAATCAAAGAAAATTACTTTATCTTCCCAGCGAAAACAATTATTTAGACGATCCTATTAATTTTAATTACAAAGAACTTTTTATAGAAGTTGATAAAAATATTAAACTAAAGTCTTGGTTGATTGAAAAAGATTTAAAAAAATATAAAACAATTTTATTTCTACACGGTAATGCAGGAAATTTATTTAATAGATCATACAAGCTCAATAGATTTAATGAACTAAACTTGAACGTTTTAATTATTTCTTGGAGAGGCTTTAGTGGTAACTCTGGAAAGCCTAATGAGATCAATCTATATGAAGATGCAAAAAAGGCAGTGAAATGGTTAAACGACAAGGGCGTCGCAACCGAAAACATTATATTATATGGAGAATCACTTGGAACAGGAGTTGCGGTTGAAATTGGTCAATCAAATAAATTTAATAGTATAATTTTGGAGTCACCATACACATCAATGGAAAAAGCAGCAAAAATTTACTATCCATATTTACCAGTGAAATTGTTATTAAAAGATAAATATAATTCAGAAAAAAAAATTAAAAACATAAAAACTCCAATTTTGATAATGCATGGTAAAAGGGATAACATCGTTCCATTCTATATGGGAAAAAGATTATTTGAAATTGCAAATAAACCAAAAAATTTTTTACAGGTAGAAGAGGATGATCACATGCTTACTTTCAATGATAATTTACTTTCAGAAATAAAAAACTTTATAAATAAATATTAATTAATTGAGAGCAAAGTTTTTGCAAACAAATCTGCTTTAAAGGGTTGAAGGTCGTCTTCTTTTTCTCCCATCCCAACAGCAATTATTGGTAATTTGTATTTCTTACAGATGGCTAAAACTATGCCACCTTTTGCAGTACTATCTAATTTAGTAATTATTAAGCCAGTCAAGTTATGTATTTTAGAAAATTCTTCTACTTGGTTTAGAGCGTTTTGCCCTGTTGTAGCATCAAGAACTAAAATTATTTCATTAGGATAATCATTATCTATTTTTTTTAGAACATTGATTATTTTTTTATATTCCTCCATTAAGTTTTTTTTGTTTTGTAATCTTCCCGCTGTATCTATAAGTGCAATATCAATATGATTTTTTTTGGTGAATTCAGCAGTCTTGAAAGCTACAGACGCGGGATCGCTACCAGTTTCAGATTTGATAATATCCACTTTTATTTTTCTAGCCCAAAGCTCTAATTGATCAATAGCAGCAGCCCTGAAAGTATCTGCGGCTCCAAAAACAACTGACTTGTTGTTGTCTTTAAAAAATTTTCCCATTTTTCCAATCGTTGTAGTCTTTCCAACTCCATTTACACCTGATACAACAATAACTGCAGACTTATTATTTCCAAGGTCATTTAAATTCTTTTCGTACTTAAGTAGTTCTAGAGAAAGTTTATCAGCTAACAATTTAAGAATTTCTTTGTGATCATCTATTTTTTTATCTATCCTAAATTTTTCAAAATCATTCTTAAGATTTTGAGCAGTTTCAATACCAACATCTGAACCAATTAATAAATCTTCAAATTCTTGTAAAACATCTTGATCAACTTTTCTCTTTTTAAAGATATTATTTATTCCCTCAGACAAAGAGGAAGAACTTTTATTTAATCCTAATTTAAATTTTTCTAATAAATTCATTATATTGAAATACTTAATTTATTAATTTTTGAAACAGGTCCTGTCATAAAAATATTTTTATCTTTATTATACTCAATTTTTAAAGACCCTTGATCAAAAGCAATTTGTACTTTTCTTTCAGTGAGATTTTTAGAAAAAGAAGCAACAGCAGTTGCGCAAGCAGCTGTGCCACAAGCTTTTGTAAGTCCCGCACCACGTTCCCAAACGTTAACTTCGATATTTTTTTTATCAATTACATTAGCAAATGTAACATTAGTTTTTTCTGGAAATAGATCATGATTTTCAATTTTAGGACCTATAACCCTTAAGTCATGCTTTAGATAATTTTTATCAAAAAAAATTATATGCGGATTTCCTACGTTAACACAAAAACCTTCAGAAAACTTTTGATCATTAATATCCAAAACTACGTTGCTAGGATTAATTTTTTTTGACAGTGGTATCTCTTCAGACCCAAATAAAGGTTTTCCCATCTCCAGCTCTACCTGAAAATCCCCAATTATTTTTGCATTAAGTAATCTGTTATTTGTTTTAATTTGTATTTTTTTTGTATTTAAGTTTTCACTCAAAAGATAAGCCACGCATCTTGCCCCATTTCCACACGCACTTACTTCCCCACCATCAGAGTTATAAATTGTAATTGGATAAGAGTCTTCTCTCTGTTTTTCGATAAAGATTATTTGGTCAAAGCCAATATTAGCCCTATTTCCAAGCTCAATGATTTTATTCTTTTTTATTTCAATAAAGTTTTCTCTTCTATCTATGATGATAAAATCATTTCCTAATCCATCCATTCTATAAGCGTTAATCGCTGCCATTATTGATTAGTATAATTATTCATTGACTTTTAAAACCCCTAATTGTAACTTCAGCCACTTTCCGCAAATTCATGTGTTTTTGCGGTGCTCTTAGAAATAAGAGGATCGACACCAGTCAGCGAGGGTTCGCCCACTGGTGCGATAGGTGTTGGGTGATTATAAATGTTTGAAAATTTAACAAATAGATTAGAAAAAATTTTTTCTAAATTAAAACAGGCTCCTTCTTTAACCAAAGAGCAAGTTGATATTGGTTTAGTAGAAATTAGACAGGCATTACTGGAAGCAGATGTCTCGCTTCAAGTCACAAAAAATTTTATAGAAAGAGTTAAGCCAAAAGCTATAGGACAAGAAATCATAGAGTCCACTACTCCAGGTCAAATGGTAGTTAAAATTGTAAATGATGAATTAATAAATTTATTAGGTAATAAAAATGAAGAAATAAATTTAAAATCTTCAAGCCCAGTTAGTTTATTAATTTTAGGACTACAAGGTTCCGGTAAAACAACAACTTCAGCAAAGTTAGCTCATTTTATAGAAAAAAAATTTAAGAAAAAGACCATGCTAGTGAGTTTGGATGTCTATAGACCTGCTGCTCAAGAACAATTAAAAATTCTTGCAGATAATAATGATATTTTAAGTTTACCAATTGTTCAAAATCAGCAACCCTCTGAAATTGCTAGTCGTGCAATGAATACAGCTAATCTAAATGGAGCAGATGTAATTATATTCGATACAGCAGGAAGAACTCAAATAGATTTACCAATGATGACAGAAGTAAAGCAAATTAAAAGCTTAGTGAGACCAACAGAAACAATTTTAGTTGCAGACTCTCTTACTGGTCAGATAGCTGTAAATGTAGCAAGTGAATTTGATAAGGCAGTTAATATTTCAAGTATAATTTTAACTAGAGTAGATGGTGACGGAAGAGGTGGAGCTGCTTTAAGTATGAAGGAGGTTACTGGCAAACCAATAAAATTAATTGGTGTTGGTGAAAAGATTGACGAACTCGAGAGCTTTCACCCTGAAAGAATAGCTAAGCGTATTTTAGGGATGGGTGATATTGTTTCTTTAGTTGAGAAAGCAACTAAAGACCTCGATGAAAAAAAGTTAAAAGACACTGAAGCTCAATTAAAAGAAGGAATATTCACAATGGAAAATTATCTATCCCAATTAAGACAAATGAAAAAAATGGGTGGTATGGGAAGTGTGATGTCTATGTTGCCTGGAGCAAATAAGATTAAACAGCAAATGGAAAACTCATCGTTTGATGAAAAAATGTTAAGTGACAACGAAGCGATTATTCTTTCAATGACACCAAATGAAAGAGAAAATCCTAAAATTATAAGTGGATCAAGAAAAAAAAGAATAGCTACAGGCTGTGGCTTAGATATTTCTAAAATTAATAAACTTCTAAAACAATTTAAGATGATGTCAGACATGATGAAAAAAATGTCTAAAGGAAAAGGAATTCCATCAGGAAATATACCTGATGAATTATTAAATCAACTAAAATGAGAGGTAACATATGTTAAAAATAAGACTATCAATGGGGGGAGTAAGAAAAAGACCGGTATACAAAATTGTTGTAGCCGACAGTAGAGCACCTAGAGATGGAAGATTTGTAGAAAAGATTGGATTATTTAATCCACTTCTTCCGAAAGATAAGAAAGAGAGAATAAAGGTAGAGGCCGAAAGAGTAAAATATTGGATAAGTAAAGGGGCTAAGCCAACTTTAAGGGTTTCAAGAATTTTAGGTGAGGCTCAGTTAATGCCAATGCCAAAACCGGGTAATAATCCT
>CACMTV010000012.1 GCA_902616675.1 uncultured Pelagibacteraceae bacterium
GACACGATATGACCAAAAAAAATATTTTTGGGTTGAGCCATATCAGCTTTATAAAATACTAAAACACTAAAAGTTGTAGCGCCAAAGGAAAATACTAACCAATATCCATAAGGAGTCTCAAAACTCAAAAAAGCCAACACTCCTATGATAAGTGCCGCTGATAAGCCTAAAATTATTGGGATTATTTTTTCGTTTATTTTCATATTTAAAAACTTTTTAATTAAGTTATATACTTATATGGACCAGAATAAAGCTATAAAATTTTTATATAATTTATCCTCTAAACTAAATAAGTTTTATAAATTAAATTCCAAAAAAAAATTAATTATAAACAATAAATCAAAAAGAAAAAAAATATTCAATCCAGTAACTAATTTCGATAAAAGTTTTGAAAAGATGATAAGAGCTTATATTGTAAAATCATTTCCCAATGACGGGATTGTTGGTGAGGAATTTAAAGAGAAAAAAACCAAAAACAAAAACTACTGGATAATTGACCCAATAGATGGAACTAAGGCATTTGTTGCAGGTCTTCCTACTTGGTCTAATTTAGTTGGCATGATTTACAAAAAAAAATCAATAATAGGTATGGCTAATTTTCCAGAATTAAAAAAAACCTATATAAGCTATAATAACACTTCATACATTTTAGACAAAAATAAAAAAAAAAAATTGAAAACAAATTCTGTAATTAATTTCAAAAAAACAAAAATTCTATGCAATTTTCATAATCAAAATAAAAATTTAAAAATCTTAAAAAAGTTAGATAAATTGAGTAAGAATATAAGCAGGATTACACTTGATGCCTTCAGTTATTGTTTACTTGCAGAAGGTAAATTAGATGCAGTAATAGAGTCTAATCTTAAAATATATGATGTTGCTGCAATTATTCCAATTGTGGAAAATGCTGGTGGTTTTATTACCACATGGAATAATAAAAATGCTGAAAAAGCTGGAAATATCTTGGCAACTTCAAATAAAAAATTGCATTATAAATTATTGAAGATATTAAAGAGTTAATTTTGAATGTTTAACAATTTATTTGATAGAATATTTAGAGCCATTAAAATTGATGTTGAGCTCTATGAAGAGGTGGAGCGAGATAAGTCAGCAACAATCCAAGCTGGCCTAGTCGTTGTACTTTCAAGTATGGCTGCAGGTGTGGGCGCTTTACAATTAGGAGCATCTAATTTTTTATTAGCTCCAATTTTTTCTCTAATCAGTTGGTACGTGTGGGCGTATATTATTTATTTTGTTGGCGTAAAATTATTTCCTGAAAAAAATACTAAGAGTAATCATGGTGAGTTATTAAGAACTATAGGATTTTCTAGTGCTCCAGGTTTATTAAGGGTATTTGGTGTAACACCAGATCTAATGGCAGTAACTTTTATTGGATCAGCTTTTTGGATGTTAGCTTGTATGGTAGTTGGGGTGAGAGCTGCTTTAGACTATAAATCTTTGTGGAGAGCTTTAGGTGTTGTAATTGTAGCCTGGTTATTTCAAGCGATTTTATTATTTACAATTTTAATTTTATTTAGAAATTTTTAAATTGGAAAAATTGTTTTTGATAGTTTACAGCTATTACAAAATTTAAAACCATGCATAATTAAATTCTGTTTTACACTTTCGTCTTCTTTTTTACATTCCTCACAGATAATATTATTTAAATCACTATTTTCATCTATGACAATATGATCATCGTTTTTCATAATAATTAATATATCATCTTTTCAATGAAAAAAATTATTCTAATCTTATTTATTTATTTTATAAACCTAAGCGTATTTGCAACAGAAACTAAAAAAGCATATTTTGCAGGAGGTTGTTTTTGGTGTATGGAAGAATCTTATGACCAAGTAGATGGAGTTTTATCATCAATTTCTGGATACTCGGGAGGACATCTTAAGAATCCAAAATATGAGGATGTTATTTACAAAGATACTGGTCACGTAGAAGTAATAGAGGTTACATATAACCCTTCAGTGGTGAGCTATAAAGATTTATTAAATGTTTACTGGAAAAATATTGACCCCTTCGACGCTTCAGGTCAATTTTGTGATAAAGGCAAAAGTTATAGATCTGTGATTTTTTTTGAAAATAATAGTCAAAAAGAACTTATTGAAAAATCATTTAAAGAAATAGAGAAAAAATTTGATAAAAAAATTGTTACTTTAGTTTGGAAATTTGACATTTTTTACCCTGCTGAAAATTATCACCAAGATTATTATGAAAAAAATTTTATTCGTTATCTAATGTACAAAAACGCTTGTAAAAGAGAAGAAACATTAAAAAAGATATGGAATTGAAAAAAATATTTATAACTTTTGTATTTGTACTTACATTTAATACTCTAAATGCAGAAATGATTAAACCATCGAAAGATTTATCTGCTTTCGATGTAGTAAAAATTCAACTAGAAGCATTAAAAAAAAATAACAAGTTAAATGATGGAATAAAACAAACTTGGCTTTTTGCTCACCCAGATAATAAAAAATTTACTGGCCCATACAAAAGATTTGAGGGTATGTTGCTTGGCCAGCAGTATAAAATTCTTTTAAACCATTCGTCACATAAAATAAATTTAATTAGTAATAGCCCTAATACTTTTATTTATGGTGTTGAAGTATTAGACAATGATAAGAAATTATTTTTTTATGAGTGGCATGTACAAAAAGGCAGCGATAAAGATTGCACCAATTGTTGGTTTACTTCTGCCGTTTCACAACCATTTGATCAAGGGAACACCATTTGAAACGTCCTCCTTTCATTTATAGATATATTATAGTTGGATTGATTCTAGTAGGACCACCAATTTTAAGTGCTCACTATGGTTCTATATATTTAGGTAAAGAAAATGGAGTGCTTCTAGGATTTTCTGTTGGAATAATTTGCGTAACATTTGCTTGTTGGAAATTGTACATAGATGACTGGAGGGATGACGAAGATTAATGCAATTTGTAACTTCGAGATCAGAAGCTTTAGATAAGCTTAATAAATATATTGAAAATGATATTTCAAATTATAATTCAAAAAGAAATTTCGATTTTGGTGTAAATAACAGGAGTAATGTTTCTTGTTTATCTCCATATATAACCCATAGATTAATTAACGAATATGAAACTGCAAAACTTGTACTGAAGAAATATCCTTTCCAAAAAGTAGATAAATTCATTCAAGAAATATTTTGGAGAGTATACTGGAAAGGATGGCTCGAACTAAGACCAAAAGTTTGGACTGATTTCATAGAAGATCTTAAGACGATAACAGAAGATGATAAATATCTAAAAGCCATTAAAGGAGAGACTGAAATTGAATGCTTTAATGACTGGGTAAACGAACTTAAAAATTTTAATTATCTTCATAATCACACACGGATGTTGTTTGCTAGTATTTGGATATTCACATTAGGATTACCTTGGCAAAAGGGAGCAGAGTTTTTCATGAAACATTTATTTGATGGGGATGCAGCTTCCAATACTTTAAGTTGGCGATGGGTTGCTGGAATACAAACAAAAGGAAAAAATTATTTAGCCCAATCATGGAATATAAGTAAATTTACAAATAATAAATATAAAAATGTTAAGTTGAATGAGACTGCCTTACCGATTATTGACAAAAGAGAATATAAAATTTCACCTTTTCAAATAAATAAAAGTGAAGAAATAAATGAACAATTAATTGTATTTGAAAATGAAATGCACATTGATTTTTTTGATCTAAAAAAATATAAAAAAATTTACTTTGTTTTATTGGATAACAAAAATAGATCTCTTAAGCTATCTTCAAAAGTTATAGACTATAAAAAAGCTGTTGTTAAATCACAATTTAATGAATATCAATTTAAGGCTGAATTATTAGATGAAAATGGTCTAATAAATTTAATTAAAAACTCTAAAAAATTTGATGTTGTATACCCTTCTATCGGAGAAAATTTCTCATTTTTAAAAAGATTAATAAAGAATAATGACCTGTCTGTAAATTTTATTACCCGAAATGAAGATGAGTTTTGTTGGAAGTTCTCTAATAAAGGTTATTTTAATTTTAAGTCAAATATACCAATAATATTATCTACTTTTAAATTGAATTAGATTTAGAGCATTTCTTAGAACAATATTTTACTTTTTCCCAATTAAGCCTCCATTTTTTGCGCCAATTAAAAGATTTATTGCATACGGGGCAAACCTTCTTTGGAAGTTGGCTCTTTTTCATTTTTTTAAAAGGTGTTTATTTTTAAGAAATAAAAAATAAGCCGCAATTTCATAAAAAATATTTAGAAAAAAAAATAAGGGTTTTATTTTAAAAATTTTATATAAAAAATTATATTTTGGAATATTTTTCCATATAATTAAAAATGACTCAGCACCATCAATAACTTTTCCGTCTTGTATAACATGCATTCTCCTTAAAAGTTCCCTATAAGATTTCGAGGTAATATTTTGTGCTTCCTTATTTTCTGTAACATCAATCCACCTAATATTATCGTCACTATGTTTTTTATAATGGTTAATTTCTGTTCTACATATATTACAAGAATTATTGAAAAAAACTTTAACCATTTGTATTTTCTTTTATAAAATTATTTGCTGCTTTAAATATTCTTGTTTTTCTCTCTTTATTCATTTTTTCTGAAATTCTTACCATCATTGCAAGGCGAGGATTTTTTAAAAAAAATGTTTTGTGCCTGTCGATAAATTTCCAATATAATCCATCCATTACATCACACCAAGGACCTTTTTTAAAATGCATCATCTTTAAAAAATAACTTGATCCACAAATATATGGTTTTGTAGCAAATATACCGCCGTCACTAAATAAACCCATACCATAAACGTTAGGGGACATTACCCAATCAGAAGAGTCTACAAACATTTCCATAAACCATTTATAAACTTGTTTAGGATGAATTTCACAAAGATTCATTATGTTTGCTAATATCATTAATCTTTCTATATGATGTGACCATCCAAAGTTTTTTGCATTATTAATTGCGTGATCGAGAGGATCTAAACCAGTGGTTCCATTATACCAAGTATTTTTCATTTTTTTTTTATGATTAAAAAAATTTGTTTTCTCTAACCTTTGGTCAAAATTTTGATAGACTCCTCTCATGAATTCTCTCCAACCAATAATTTGTCTTATGTAACCTTCTAAAGAATTTATTGGGACTTTATTCTCAATCTTTTTTAATTTTTCTAAAATCTCACTTGGAGTTATTAATCCTAAATTAATTAATGGACTTAGAGCACTATGAAATACAGTATTAGATTTATCAGTGACTGCATCCTCGTAATCACCAAATAATCTTATTCTCTCCTTTAAAAATTCATCAAGCCATTTATTTGCATCTTTTCTAGTCGTCGGAAACCAAAATTGATCAAGATCTCCGGGATGATTTTTAAAATTAGAGCTTATAAATTTTTTAAGCACTGTAGTTTCCTTAGTTTCTTTAACTTTTGAAATTTTAGGAATCTTTATCGAATTCGGTAATTTTTTTCTATTTTCTTCATCAAAACTCCATTTATTTCCTTTTGGTGTGCCATTCTTATTCATTAGTAAATTCATTTTAGTTCTTACTATTTTATAAAAATTAGCCATAAAAGGCCTTTTATTTTTTGTAAGATAGCTTTTAAACTCATCTCTATTTATTAAAAACATTGGCGTTTTTATTTGATTTACTTTTAAAGAATTTTTTTTTACTAGTGACAAAATTCTTTTCTCAAAAAATTTATCTTCTATTTCGAAAAAAGATATTTCTTTTATTTTTTTTTCTTTAATTACTTTTTCAAGTTTTTTTTCATAAGAAAGTTTAAAATCTTTATTTCCGTCTCTATAAAAAACATTGAAATTTTTGGATTTTAACTCATCTTTAAAAGATCTCATGGATGATAAAAAAAGAAGTATTTTAAGTTTGTGATGTTTTTCAAAGGTACAAAGGTTGTAATCTTCAGCCATAAAAAATAAGTGATCTTTATACGGGCTTAAATACTTTGGATTAAACAGCTGATTTCCTAAAATGATGAATAGTTTCATAGGTATCAATTTATATTGTTTTTATTACAAAATACACGCGTCATTATTAGGCTGTCCAATTTCTCAGATCATGGTATTTAACCTTATGAAAAAATTAATTATAGGCGCTACTGGTTCTATTGGATCCGCAGTTTCAAAAAATATTCGAAAAAACGGTGGAAAAACCCATTTAGTAGGTAGGAACGAGAAAGTTGTTTCAAGTCTAGCAAATGAACTTGGCTCCTCTTTTACAGTGGCCGATGTATTAAACGAAAATTTTAGTGATAAAATTATTAGCGACTTAGGAAATGAAGAAATTGATGGTTTAGCTTTTTGCGTAGGGTCAATAGATTTAAAGCCTTTAAAACTAACAAAAAAAAGTGATTACATGCAGTGCTTTAATTTAAATCTTATATCTGCAACTGAAATTATAAGAGCGACATATGATAAATTAAAAAAAAATAAAGGTTCTATAGTTTTATTTTCAACAGTTGCTGCTAGAAAGGGATTTTTAAATCATAGCATCATAAGTTCTGCAAAAGCAGCTGTAGAGGGCTTAACTGTTGCATTGGCTGCTGAGTTTGCGCCGCATGTAAGAGTAAATTGTATAGCACCAAGTCTCTCAAAATCAAAGATGGCTGGACCAATGTTAAAAAATGAAAAGATGGCTGAAAGTATTGCAAAAATGCATGCATTAAAAAGAATAGGTGAGGGTGATGATTTTTCTTCTTTAGTGAATTTTTTATTAAGTAAAGATAGTTCTTGGATAACAGGGCAGATTATCGGAGTTGACGGAGGAAGATCATCTGTCGCATGACAAATTGAAAAAAAAATACTAAATATATTTTATGAAAAAAATTCTAATTATTTTAATAAGTTTTTACTTTATAAACAATTTTGCACTTGCAGCGGGTGGAGATAGTGGAGGAAGTTCTTCAAAAATCTCAATGTATGACGAAGCTGTAAAATTAATTAAAAGAGCAGGAAAGCTCGAGAAAAAAGATAAACAAGATAAAGCAGTCAAACTTTATAAAGAAGCTTTTAACAAGTTAGAAACAGCTAATAAAAAAGACAAAAACAACCCAGACATTTTAAATTATATGGGTTTTACATCAAGAAAGTCTGGAAATTTTAATGAAGCAGAAAAGTTTTATTTAAAAGGCTTAAGCTTAGATCCAAAACATAATGGAATTAATGAATATCTAGGTGAACTTTATGTTCAAACAAATAGAATTGAAAAAGCAAAAGAAAGACTGGCAGTTCTTAAAAACTGTAACTGCAAAGAATTTCAAGAACTTGAGTTAATAATTAAAACTCGAGGATCGAAAATTTACTAAGACAAATCAGCAGCAAATTTTTTTAATTTTTCTAAAGGTATTAATTCGAGTGTTTTGATATTTGTTTTCTTTAAAAAAACAGTACAAGCTTTATTTTCTTCAATAGACCTCGCGAACCAAGTAGCACATACGCACCAACAATCTCCATCTTTTAGACCGGGAAAACCAAACTCGGGATGCGGTGTGATTAAATCATTTCCTACTTTTTTGGACCATTCTAAAAATTCATTAGTAACTTTTGCACACACAGTATGAACTCCACGATCATTTTTATCAGTATTGCAACACCCATCTCTAAACCAACCAGTTAAAGGTTCATTTGAACAAGGTTCGAGAGGTTCGCCAAAAACGTTTTTTTGAGTTTCTTTAGACATCTTTAAAGTTTAGTTGGATTAGGTTGTCCTTTATAAACTTTTTCTGGATCAAATTTTTTCTCTTTTTCCTCAAATTTCATTTCAACTTTTTCAGAATGATCTATTTTACCTAATGGTATCGATCTATAAAAACATGATTTATAACCCACATGACAACTAGCACCGCTTCCTATATCTACACTTAACCAAACAGAATCTTGATCATCATCTATTCTTATTTGAATTACTTTTTGAGTAAAACCACTTGTTTTTCCTTTGTGCCAAATAGATTTTCTTGACCTACTCCAGTAATGAGCCTCTTTTGTTTCTATAGTTTTTTTCAAAGCTTCAGAATTCATATACCCATGCATTAAAACTTCTCCAGTTTTACTGTCCGTTGTAATTACTGGAATTAGGCCTTGGCTATCAAATTTAGGAGATAAAAATTTTCCTTCTTCAACTTCAAAAACACTGTCTCTTTTTTTAAACATGTAGCTAAAATAGTGAAAAAAAGACAAAATAGCAATTTGCATTAACAACATATGTCCTATAATAATGTTTAAAAATTATGAAATTAGTCAAAGATTTAGAAAAATCATCGATAAATCAGAGCACAGTCACTGATAAAGAAGCAGAGGATGCTTTTAAGACTATACTAAAGTGGATAGGAGAAAATCCGAATAGAGAAGGTCTAAAAGAAACACCAAAAAGAGTCGTTAAAGCGTTTAAGGAGTATTTCAGTGGATACCATCAAGATGCTAACAAAGCTCTAAGCAAAACCTTTGGTGATGTTGATGGATATGATGACATGGTACTTGAGAAAAACATTTCTTTTGAAAGCCACTGCGAACATCATATGGCACCAATTATCGGTGTAATTCATATCGCTTATATTCCAAACAAAAAAGTGGTTGGTTTAAGTAAATTAGCGAGAACCGTAGAGGTTTATGCTAAAAGATTACAAACCCAAGAAAGATTAAATATGCAAATAGCTAAAACTTTAATGAGCGGATTAGAGGCGAAAGGTGTAGCCGTAACAATAGATGCTTCCCATCAGTGTATGACTATGAGGGGTATAAAAAAAGAAAAAGCGATGACTCTTACAAATTATTTTTTAGGAACTTTTAAAGAAGATCTTTCACTTCAAAATAGATATTTAAAACATATCGGAAAATAATGACTGTAAAATTCAAAGCAGTAGTTATAGATAATCAAAACGATAAATTTACAAGAGACATCAAGGAAATTGACAGCAGCCATTTAAAGGATGGAAATGTTCTTATCAGAATTGATTACTCAAGTTTAAATTATAAAGATGCTTTAATTTTAAAAGATGGTGGAAAAATAGTTAGAAAATTTCCATTTGTTCCAGGCATAGATTTTTCTGGTAAAGTCGTTGAGAGTAGCGATGATAAATTTAAAAAAGATGAGAATGTAATTTGCACAGGATTTAGAGTTGGAGAAATGTATTACGGAGGTTTTTCTCAGTATGCAAAAGTAGACTCAAATTTCTTAATTAAAAATCCAAAAGATATTGATTCAGAAAAATCTATGATGCTAGGTACCGCAGGGTTTACAGCTTTGCAATGTTCATTTGCGATTAAAGCAAGAGAAGAACTTCTTTTAGGTGAAAAAGTAAATGATGTTCTTGTAACCGGAGCTACCGGTGGAGTTGGAAGTATCGCGGTCATGATTTTATCAAAAATGGGTTACAACGTTCATGCAGTGACAGGAAAAAAAGACAAAAATGATTATCTAAAAGATCTAGGCGCAAAAAATATTATTGATAGAAAAGAATTTGAAGGAGAAAGTAAATTATTAGAGAAAGGAACATGGGACGGTGTCGTAGATACCGTGGGTGGTTCACCTCTTACAAAAATATTAGCGCAAGTTAAGCCCAATGGTATCGTTGCATCATGTGGAAACGCTGGAGGAATTAAAATAAACACGACAGTAATGCCTTTTATAATTAGAGGAGTTAAACTATGGGGAATCGATTCTTCTGGCGCCTCAATTAGAAGAAGAGAATTTCTATGGAATGAGGCTGTTAAACTAATAGACTTTAATAAATTAAAATCATTTACAAAATCCCTTTCTTTTTCTGAACTTTTAGACACATATCCAAAGCTTTTAGAAGGTAAGTTCTTTGGAAGAGCTATAGTAAATCCTAACAAATAATCTATAATCTTTTCTCATGGACTGGGATAAATTAAAGATATTTCACACAGTTGCCGAGGCTAGTAGCTTTACAAAAGCATCAACGATTTTGAATTTAAGTCAATCAGCTATTAGTAGACAAATCCAATCATTAGAAAGCGACCTTAAAATAAAGCTTTTTGAGAGACACGCAAGAGGACTGACCCTAACAGATAGTGGAAAGTATCTCTTTCAGACAGCTCATGAGGTGATTTCAAAACTTAAAGACGTCGAGACAAATCTTAGTGAAGATAAAGATAAACTAAGTGGTAAACTTGTTGTTACAACTGTTGTAAGTTTTGGAACTACTTGGTTAACTCCAAGAATTAAAGAGTTTATGGATCTTCACCCTGGTATAGAAGTAGAATTGATATTTGATGATAAAGAACTTGATTTAGCAACTCGTCAGGCCGATGTAGCAATCAGAATGAGAAGACCAAAACAATTAAATTTAATCCAAAAAAAATTTGTTGATTTTAATTATCATATTTATGGATCAAACGAATATTTAGAAAAAAATGGTTATCCAAAATCTCTAAAAGACTTGGACAAGCATAAATTCATTACTTATGGTAAGGGTGCACCATCTCCTGTTTACAACCCTGATTGGGTATTGAGAGTAGGAACTAAAGAGGGAAAAAAAAGAAAGTCCTTATTAAAAGTAAACAGTGTTTATGGTTTATTACTGGCAGTTCAGAGTGGAGTTGGATTAGCAGCCCTACCTGATTATATAACGCACAACGTAAATGGTATAACTAAAGTTTTACCTACTGAACCCGGAAAACCTACTGAGACACATTTTGTTTACCCAGAGTCACTTAAGAATAATGCTAGACTGGTAGCATTCAGAAATTTTATTTTTAGCAAGGTAAATGAATGGAAATTTTAAATTTTATAATACCTTTTATTGTTTTACTTACAGTAGTGGTTTTTATCCATGAGTACGGCCATTATTATTTTGCAAAAAGATATGGAGTGGGTGTCACAGATTTTTCAATTGGTTTTGGTAAAGAAATATTTGGTGTAAATGATAAAGATGGAACAAGATGGAAATTTTGTTTGATACCGTTAGGTGGATATGTAAAATTTTTTGGCGATAGAAATGTTTTTAGTCAAGCAGAGCAAGATGAACTTTTAAAAAAATATAATGAGAACGATAGAAGAAAACTTTTTGTTACTAAACCCCTTTATCAAAGATCACTAATAGTCTTTGGAGGCCCATTAGCAAATTTTATATTAGCCATAGTTATTTTTACTTTTATTTATATGTTTTCTGGAAAAGATTTTACCCCGGCAAAAATTTCTGAAGTTCAAAATGGTAGTCCAGCATTTTCATCAGGATTACAAGTCAATGACGTTATTAAGTCTATCAATGACAACAAAATACGGAGCGTATTAGAAGTTTCTACTCATATAAATGCTTCAACTACTGACACAATTGAAGTAGGAGTTTTAAGAAATGAGCAAGAACTAACTTTTTTAATTACCCCCACAGAGATTTTGAGTGAAGATAATTTAGGTAATAAGGTTAAAAGAAAAATAATTGGAATAAAAATATCACCTTTAGATAATGAATTTAATAAACAAAGACTAGGACCTGTTAAAGCAATTTATTACGCAGCGGGTGAAACTTGGTTTGTAACTAAAACAACTTTAAAATTCGTCGGTTCAATGTTTAAAGGCAAAGGTGATAGCTCACAATTAGGTGGCCCGATAAGAATAGCAAAAATAACTGGCCAAGTTGCGCAATTTGGTTTGATCGCGTTTCTAAGTATTATGGCCTATATTTCAATCAGTTTAGGTTTGATAAATTTATTTCCTATCCCACTTTTAGATGGTGGACATTTAATGTTTTATGCATTTGAAAAAATATTAGGGAGGCCTTTATCACAAAAAACTCAAGAGGGGTTTTTCCGAATCGGGTTAATTTTGTTGTTTTCTTTGATGTTTTTTACAACATTTAATGACCTTAAAGATTTAGGCTTATTTTAAGCCATTTTTGATCATCAAAAAAGCTAGTAAATTCAATACTTATTTAAATACTATATTTGGTGTTAACATTTTTTTAATATACTAATAATAATGTTGATTTTCCTCAGTTTTTGTTGAGATTAGAAGTAACCATAGGGGCAAAAATGAATAAAAAACAATTAGTTGCAAAAATATCGTCCACATTGGGCCAGAGTAAAGCTGATGCTGAAAGAACTTTTGACTCAATTACGACTATTATTTTAGATGCGCTAAAGAATGACGATACTGTAAAAATCGCTGGTTTTGGTACTTATAAGGTAGCTAAAAGAAAAGCTAGAGTTGGTCGAAACCCAAGAACAGGTGAGTCCATTCAAATAGCAGCTTCTCAAAAAGTTAAGTTTTTACCTGCTAAAAGCTTAAAAGAAATGTTTAACCGTTAAATCTTATTTTTAGCCCTTATTTGAAAAACTCAAATAAGGGCTGAACTACTTGCAAAAACTGCATAGCTCATTTTAAGACAAATCACTCCTCATTTAATTTTTAAAATTTTATAAGCACATTTTAATTAAACAAGGGAGCGTTATGAAAAAATACTTAGGTTACTTTTTTGCTGGAGCAGCACTATACTTTGGTTTTGCGGGATTAGGTTACGCAGAAACAACTGTATCAGCAGAAGTACAATATATATTTAATACCCTATTATTTTTAATGTCAGGTTTCTTGGTCATGTGGATGGCCGCAGGTTTCGCAATGTTAGAGTCAGGATTAGTAACATCAAAATCTGTATCAGCAATCTGTGCAAAAAATATAGGTCTTTATTCAATCGCCGGAGTAATGTTCTGGTTGGTTGGTTACAACTTAGCTTACGGTATCCCAGAAGGCGGATATATAGGTTCATTTACACCATGGAGTGACAATTCATCATTAGATACAGGATATTCTGATGGTTCTGATTGGTTCTTTCAAATGGTGTTCTGTGCAACTACAATGTCTATCGTTTCTGGTACATTAGCAGAAAGAATTAAAATTTGGCCGTTCTTCCTATTTGCAGCTATTTTAACTGGAATTATCTATCCAATTTCAATGGGTTGGCAGTGGGGTGGCGGATGGTTATCGGTTGCTGGATTTTCAGACTTTGCTGGTTCAACATTAGTACATGCTGCTGGAGGAGCCGCGGCTCTTGCAGGTGCAATTATATTAGGTGCTAGAACTGGTAGATTCTCAGGA
>CACMTV010000013.1 GCA_902616675.1 uncultured Pelagibacteraceae bacterium
TTAGGAAGCTCTAGTTTTTCAGGGTCCTCTACTGTGGATTTTCTCTTATCCAGAGACATTTATAAAGTTTTTGGAACTTATAGAAAAAAAAAAAATAAATTTTACCTTCCTTATAAATTTAATAAAAGATTCAAAAAATTTAAAGATTTTAAGCTTGATTTATTAAAAAATCCTAATCATTTAGTTAATTTAATAGAAAAAATTAAACCACAAATAATAATAGACTTTGCGTCCATATGTATGGTCAATGAGAGTTGGAAGAATTCTGAAACTTATTTTAAGATCAATGTTTCTTCTAAAACAAAAATGTTGGAGACATTGAGTAGTTCAAAATATTTAGAAAAATATATTTATATTTCAACACCAGAGATTTTTGGATCATCAGATAAATATATTGACGAAAACTCTACATTTTTTGATCCACAAACTCCATATGCGTCCTCAAAATTAAGTTTTGAATTATTATTAAAAAATTATCAAACATTTTTTGATTTTCCTTTAATTATTTCTAGATTTTCAAATTTTTATGGACCTGGCCAACCATTGCATAGATTAATTCCAAAATTATTAGCTTGCGTTCAAATAAAAAAGAAGTTCCCATTACAAGGGGATGGCAAATCGAAGAGAAATTTCATTTATGCATATGATTTTTGTAATGGCATCGAAAAATTAATTAAAAAAGGTAAAGTTGGAAAAATATACCATTTTTCAGGAAACTCTTTTCATTCTGTAAATGATGTTATAAATAAGGTATGCGACCTAAAGTCCTATGATTTCAAAAAATTGGTAAAAAAAATTAAGAGTAGAGTAGGACAAGACTTAATTTACAAATTAGGTTCTAGAAAATCTAGAGAAGAATTAAAATGGAGGCCAATTTATACTTTAAAAATGGGGTTACAAGAGATAATAACTTATCATAATAAGTATTTTAAAAACGTATTAAACAAAGATTTAACTTATCGAGACAACCAACTTAAATAATGAAAAATTTTCTGCCAAGTGAATATAAAAAAAATGAAAAACTAAGAATTAATCACAGTTATTTGGTTGAACAGTTTTCTGATTATACAAAAGTTTTTAAAGAAATTGAAAAAGTTGTAAAAAAAGGAGATTATACTTTAGGTAAAGAGGTAGATCTTTGTGAAAAAAACTTTGCCAAAAGAACTGGAGCAAAGTTTGCAATAAGTGTTGGCAATGGAACTGACGCATTGTTATTAAGTTTAAAAGCCTTAGGAGTCGGACAGGGTGATGAAGTAATCACAGTTCCCTATACATTTGTAGCTACGGTTGGTTCAATCGTAACAGCTGGAGCCAAGCCAGTATTTGTGGATGTTAAAGATGATTACAATATAGATGAAAATCAAATTGTGTCAGCAATTACAAAAAAGACAAAAGCGATAATGCCAGTTCATTGGGCGGGTAGACCATGCGAAATGGATAAAATACTTTCAATTGCAAAAAAATATAATTTAAAGGTTGTACAAGATAGTGCTCACATTATAGGAGCAAAATACAAAAATAATTACTTAGTTAATTACGGTGATGTGTGTACTTACAGCATGCACCCACTAAAAAATTTAAACGTTTGGGGGGACGGCGGGTTTATCGTTACAAATAAAAAAGAGTTAGCAAAAAAACTTTATTTAATCAGAAATCACGGTCTCAAAGACAGAAATAATGTGGAAATTTTTGGTTACAATTCAAGGCTTGATACAATTCAAGCCGCAGTAGCTAATTATAAAATGAAATTTAAGTTAGACAATATTACTAAAAAGAGAATAGAAAACTCAAAGTTACTAGATAAACTTCTGGCAAAAAATGAAAATGTTATTCTTGTTAAAAGAGAGAAATATCTTAAGGAAGTATTTCACTTATACCATATAAATGTAAATAAAAGAGATAGTTTACAAAAGTTTTTAATTAAAAATGATATCGATGCTAAAGTTCATTATCCAATTCCTATACATCTCCAAAAAGCTGCGAAATTTCTGAAATACAAGAAAGGTGACTTCCCAGTATCAGAAAAATTAGCCAAAACATCACTATCATTACCAGTTCATGAATTTATAAATAAAAAACATGTTGCACATGTTGTAAATACAATAAATAAATTCTATAAGTTATAGATGCTTATTAAAGTAAGCGATTATATAATAAAATTTCTTGTAAAAAAAAAAATTAATCATGTTTTTGCAGTTACGGGAGGAGCCGCATTACATTTAATTCATTCAGCATATTTATCAAAAAAAATAAAATTAATACCTACAGTCCATGAGCAAGCTGCAGCTATGGCCGCCGATAGTTATTCGAGAATAACAAAGAATTGCGGTGCTGCATTTGCAACAAGCGGTCCTGGGGCAACAAACTTAGTAACAGGAGTTAGTGGTGCATATTTTGACTCTGTTCCAGTAATTTATATTACAGGTCAAGTAAGTACTACAAGATCAAATAAGGGAACCGGAGTAAGACAAATTGGCTTTCAAGAAACTGACTCAGTCTCAATATTTAAAAGTATAACTAAATATGTAATTAAAATTAAAAAATCTAGTGAAATTGTATATGAATTAGAAAAAGCTTACGATATATCAAAATCAGGAAGACCTGGACCAGTTTTAATTGATATACCAGATAATATTCAAAGGGAAAAAATAAATTTAAGCAAAGTAAAAAAATATCATCCAAAAAAAAATAATAAATATTTTAATGAATCTTTAAAAATAAAAAAATTAAAGGAAATGATAGAAAACGCATCTCGCCCTGTAATCATTTTAGGATGGGGAGTTCATTTATCAAGCGCAGAGAAGGCTTCAATCCAACTTATAAAAAAACTAGGATTTCCAGTTGTCACAACTTGGGGAGCAGCGCACATCATAGATTCTAAATTGCCTTTAAGTATCGGGACATGGGGTACACACGGAACAAGATACGCCAATTTCACGGTTCAAAATGCAGATTTAATTATTTCGCTAGGGTCAAGATTAGACACTAAAGCTACAGGTTCACCAATTAAAACTTTTGCAAGAGGAGCAAAGAAAATTGTGGTTGATGTTGACCAATTTGAATTAGACAAATTTAAAAAATTTGGATTAAAAATCGATTTAAAAGTTAGGTCAGATGCAAAAAAATTAATTCAAAAACTTTTAAAACTGAAAATTAAAACTAAAAAAAAACAAATTAACATTTGGATTAATCAAATTAATTTATGGAAAAGAAAGTACCCAATTATAACAAAAAAAAATTTTACTGAAAAAAAAATAAATCCTTATGTGTTTATTAACGAACTTTCAAACCAGTGTAAAAATGATGAAGTTATATTTGCAGACACCGGTTGCGCTATCGCATGGATAATGCAAGCATTTAAGTTTAAAAAAAATCAATTACTTTTTCATGACTTTAACAATACCGCTATGGGTTGGGCTCTACCAGCTGCAATTGCAGGAAGCTTAGCTAGAAATAAAAAAAAAAGAATAGTTGCTATTATTGGGGATGGGTCGTTTCAATTAAATATTCAAGAATTAGCAACCTTAATGAAATTAAATCTGCCAATTAAGATTTTTCTAGTCAACAATTTTGGTCATGCAATGATCAGACAAACACAGGATCAATGGTTAAAATCAAAATATTTTGCATCATCATTTGAAAAAGGACTTCCTAAAGTAAATTTTCAAAAAGTAGTGGAGTCTTATGGATTAAATACAATAAGTTGTAGATACAATTCTGAATTGAGTAAAACAATAAAAAAGACAATTAATAGTAAAGGAGCTTATTTTTGCAACATTGAAATTGATAAAAAACATGGCGTAGTTCCCCAAGTAAAATTTGGCCGGCCAAATGAAGATCCTGAACCATTACTTCCCCGTAAAGAATTTTTAGATAATATGATTGTTGATATTATAAAATAAAATTATAAGCTTATATTATTTCCGTATCTTCTCAATTTAAAATTATCTTTGTTGTTCTTCAGAAGTTTTATAATCCTTTTACTTTCCAGTTTATCACTTTTTAAACTGAAATTTCTTCCTCCCACTATGTTTTTGGGTTGAGAGAAAAACCAATATATAAAATTAACTATTTTTTTTATCTTATTAATTTCATTTTTAGAATTTTTAATTTTTTTTTTGTGTATTTTAGTTTTAATAAAACCCGGGCCTAATATACCTGCAATTATTTTTTTTTCTTCAGAGTCTAAAAGTTCTACGAACTTTATTAATAGTATTTTTGACAAAGTATAAGCTGAGTAATTATTCTTTGGTCCATTCGTTCCAGAACCTGAAAAAAACAATACTCTTCTTTTAGCATTTCTTTTTAAAATCTTACTTAATAGTCTTAATTGTCCTAGACTATTTACGTAAATTGATCTCTCCCAATTATTAGAGTTTGTTCCTATAATTTTTCCTATTGGGTTTAATTGACCTGCGAAAGAAATAAAATAATCCCAATTCTTTTTTGTAAAATAATTTATTTTTTTCGCCACTAGGTCAATATTTTTTTTATTAGATAAGTCCAATTTAAATAATTTAACCCCATCTTTTTTTAATTTACTTACTTTATTTGAGCTTGTTTTATAGGTACCAATAATTTTAAATTTTTTCTTTAAAAGATCGTTAGCAACTTCGAAAGCAATATCACTTGATATGGATAATAAAACTATTTTTTTTGTTTCCATTTTAAAAAGTTAGTATACTATTTAATTATAATTTAAAATGATTTCATTTATTATTCCAGTTTTAAACGAGGCCAAGTTTATTGAACAAACATTCAAAACAATAAATAAGTCTATTAGGCTAGCTAAAAATATAAAAAAATTTGAAATAATAGTAGTGGATGATGGAAGCCAGGATGGAATAAAAGATAAGATTAATGTCCTTAAGTCAAGATATAGAAATATAGTATTTGTTCAAAACAACAAAAATATGGGCATGGGATTTTCAATTAAAAAAGGGATCAATTTATCTAAATTTAAAAAATTCATGATTATTCCAGGTGGCAATGATATTGGTCACGAGTCAATTTATTCCTCTCTAAAGTTTTATAGCCATGCAGACTTAGTAATGCAGTGTCCATTAAATGTTGAAGAAAGAGAGAAATATAGAAACATTATATCAAGAACTTATTCACTAATTTATATAATTTTTTTTGATTGCAATGTTTATTATATTAACGGTGCCTCAATATTTCCTTTAAAAAAAGTTAAGGAATTAAATTTAAAGTCTAATAGGCATGGTATTTTTTCTGAGATTATCGCTAAATTATTTAGAAAAAATATTACTTATTGTGAAATTCCTGTAAATTATAAATGGCCGCATAAATCACGAACTACAATAAATCTTAAAAATATAATAGACGTATTAAAATCTTTTCTTCTACTATTCATCGAATTAAGGATATTTGACAAAAAACCTATTAAAGCAAAAAGAAAAAAAATTATTTTTTAAAATTTAATTAATGGTCTTATTACGGATCCATTTTTAAAATCACGTATAGCTAAGTTTATATCTTTAAATTTGTATGTAGAAAATATGGATTGAATTTTTTTGTAACCAATTTTATTTATAATTTTTTTATATTTTTGTAAATTATCTTCAAGAGATACGTCATTGCCTGAAAAGCCATTAATATTTTTTCCAAAGATTAAGTCATAAGGATCAATTTTAATTTTACTTCCTTTTTTTGGATTTCCTGCAAAAATCATTTTGCCGTTAGCAGAGAGATTTTTTAAGGCATGTTCCATTAAAATTGAATTGCCAGACATTTCGAAATTATATTTTATTTTAGCTTTTTTTATTTTTTGTTTATCGATTATTTTATTAATTTCATCTAATGATCCAACAAATTTACAACCTAATCTTTTAGCAAGTAGTAAATTTTTTTTATTTTTATCAACTGCATAAATATTTTTAATACCTAATGCTTTTAAAGCTATCAAAGACATTATTCCAACACCGCCAATACCGTAAATTCCTACGAAATCATTAACAGAAATTTTTTTTAAGAATTTAAAAACTATTCCAAATCCAGTTGGCAGAGCGCATCCAAAAAGGGCGGCTAAATCCATAGGTATCTTCGAAGGAATTTTATAGACTCTATCTTTTGAAACTATAG
>CACMTV010000014.1 GCA_902616675.1 uncultured Pelagibacteraceae bacterium
GAAGATAATTCCATAGTTCAAAAAGGAGTTTTTACTTACTGTCAGTTCAGAGAAAATGAAAAGTGTCCACCGTGGGAATTAAGAGCAAAAAAAATAAAACATGACAGTTCTAAAAAGACTGTTTATTATGATAACGCAGTTTTAAAAATATACGACTTCCCAATATTTTATTTTCCTAAATTTTCACATCCTGATCCAACTGTTGATAGAAGATCAGGATTTCTAATACCTACATTTTCAAATAGTACAACTATGGGAGCTGGAATAGATCTGCCATATTTTTTAAATTTATCTAAAGATAAAGATATTACTTTTACACCTAGAATTCATTCTAGTAACGAACCTTTATATCTAGTTGAATATAGACAAGATTTTGCAAAATCATCTTTAATAGTTGATGCTGGTTACACCGAAGGGTACAAAAAAAAATCAAATAAAAAAACCCCAGGCTCAAGAACTCACTTTTTCACTAGGTTTTATAATTCAATTATTGAAGAAGACGATACCTCAAGTGATATAGAAATAAATTTACAACATGTTTCAAATAGCACATATCCAAAAATTAATAAACTAGAAACTACTTTAGTAGATTATCTTGATAATACCATTAAAAATACAGTCGATTACGGTTATCAAAGAAAAGATCTTTTTTTTAATACAAAAATATCAGCTTTTGAAAATCTTTCTAAAACAGGAAACGACAGATTTGAATTTATTTATCCTGAGGCCTCTCTTGAAAAGAATTTATTAATAAGCGACAACTTGGGTATAGTGGATTTAAAGTCAGAACTTTTAGTTAAAAATTATGATGTAGATAAACAAATTGAGGTAGTTTCAAATGAATTCAATTGGGTTTCAAATAGTTGGGTAAATAAATATGGATTTGAAAACGAATTTTTAGGATTATTTAAAAATGTAAACTATCGAGCTAAAAATGCAGAAAATTATAAGACCGAAGACTCCGTTTCTGAGTTTTATGGTGCATTAGGATTTAAATCTGAATTAGGTTTATTTAAGTTTAAAGACAATAATAAATTAAATATTTTTAAACCAAAATTATTGGTTAAAATTTCACCAAATGACTCAAGAAATATATCAGGTGAGTCATCAACTTTAAGTTATTCTAATTTATACAAATTAAATAAAATTAAGACCATAGATAAAGTTGATACTGGTTCAAATATCAGTTTAGGATTTGATTTTAAAATAAATAATTTAAATGAGAATAATGAGGTTAAAAATGAACAATTTAAATTTAGTCTTGGTCAAATTATAAGTGCTGAAGAAAATCGTGATATGCCATCAAGATCAACACTTAATGAAAAAATGTCTGATATTATTGGAGAAACATCTTTAAATTTAAATGATAATGTTAAAATTACAAATAGCTTTTTATTAGATCAAAATTTAGAAAAATTTAATCAGAATCTAATTGATCTTCAAGTTGTTTACCCTAAGACTAGCTTCAACATAAGCTTTTTGGAGGAAAATCAACACATTGGAAACACAAAATATATTCAATCAAAAGCGGGATTTAATTTTAATAATGGTCTAATTTCTTTAGAAGCAAAAAGAAACTTGATTTCTAATTCAGCTGAGTTTTACGATTTAAGTTATGAATATATTAACGATTGTTTGAAAGCTGGTATAGCCTTTAGAAGGGAATTTTATAGAGATAGAGATTTAGAGCCAGAAGACTCTTTAATTTTTAAAGTTACCTTTTCGCCTTTAGGGACTATTACAACTCCTGATTTTTGAAATGAAAAATAAATTATTTTTTTTTTTATTTGTATTCTTTAGTCTTTTCGAAAATGTTTTTTCAAATATTAATGATAAAATTTTAGCAAAAGTAGGAAATGAAATAGTTACTAATTTTGATGTTATTAATGAGATTAATACTATATTAGCCTTATCAAATAAAAAAGCTGATCAAAATGAATTAAAAACTTTGCAAGCAATTGCTTTCTCGAGTTTAAAAAAAATACTTATAAAAAAAATGGAAATAGAAAAATACAAAATTACTAAATATAATAAACTTGATTTAGATAATTATATTTTAAGTCTAGAAAAAAATCTTCAACTTAAAGATATAAGTTTAAAAGACCATTTTAAAAGATATGGGGCAAACTATGATTTATTTATTGAAGGTGTTATTATAAATTTAAAATGGAACACATTGATTTATTCTCTATACCAAAAACAGTTAGATGTTGACGAAGAGCTAATTAAATCGGAACTCAATAAACAAGTAAAAAAAAATAATCAATTAGAAGAATTTAATATATCTGAAATAGTTTTAGAAAATTGGGACGAAAATAAAATAAGATTTATAGAGGAAAGTATAAAGAAAAATGGATTTGAAAAAACTGCAATTTTATATAGTAGTTCAATTTCTTCTGAGCAAGGTGGATCAATAGGATGGGTTGAGTCTAAATCAATCTCAAATAAATATCTAAAAGAAATATTAAAGTTGGATAATATGCAAATTTCAAAACCTATAAAAATTAATAATAATATTGTTATAATTAAACTTAATGATAAAAGAACAATGAAGATTGACAGTCAAAATTTTGTGAAAATTGAAAAAAATATAATTAATAAAAAAAAGGAGGAAAAATTAAGTATTTTTTCAGATGCACATTATTTGAATCTAGAAAAAAAATTATATATAGAAATTAATGAATAAGTTTGGAATTATTTTAGGGGAACCAAATAGTATAAACTCGGAAATTTTAGCAAAATCTATTGCTTGTAAGAAAAAAGCTGTAATTATCGGTAGTTACGACTTGCTTAAATCTCAACTTAAAATATTAAAAATAAGTAGAAAATTAAAAAAAATTCAAAGAGTTGAGGACATTAAAAAACCAGATAAATATTTAAATGTTTTAGACATTCCTTTAAAATTTAAAAAACCTTTTTACGTCAATACAAAAAATAGCTCAGTGTATGTAAAAAAATGTTTGATAACTGGACATAAACTATGTTTAAAAAAAAAAATTAAGGGAATTATTAATTGCTCAATAAACAAAAAAACTGTTTTTAAAAATAAGAATTTAGGTGTTACAGAATTTTTAGCAAAAAAAAATAAACTTTATAACTCTGAAGTTATGATTATTTATAATAAAAAACTATCAGTTGCTCCATTAACCACACATATCAAATTAAGTAATGTTTCACGAAATATTAAAAAAAATTTACTTATTAAAAAAATTAAAACACTTAATAAGTGTTATTTTAAATATTTTAAAAAGAAGCCACGAATTGCAGTTCTAGGTCTAAACCCCCATAATTTTGAGTTAAAAAAAGACTCTGAAGAATTTAAAATCATAAGTCCAGTAGTAAAAACTTTAAAAAAAAAATTTAAGATTTCTGGACCATATCCCTCTGACACAATTTTTTTTAAAGACAATTTAAAAAAATACGACGTAGTTGTAGGTATGTATCATGATCAAGTTTTAGCTCCATTTAAGGCTTTATTTGGATTTGATGCTGTTAACTTAACATTGGGTTTGCCCTACATTAGAATGTCACCTGATCATGGAACTGCCGAGGATAAAAAGAAATTAAATATTTCAAATCCAAAAAGTTTGAATAGCTGTATTGAGCTTATATCTAAGTTAAAAAATGAAATTTAAAAAATCTCTAGGTCAAAATCTTTTAATTGACAAAAATATATTAAAAAAAATTACCTCACTAACATCATTTAAAAATAAAGAAATAATTGAAATTGGAGCTGGTACTGGAAATTTAAGTTCTGAAATATTAAAATTATTTCCAAAAAAATTAACTTGCATTGAAAAAGATAAAAATTTTACAAAAAATCTTAAGATATTTTTTAAAAATGAAAAAAATATATCAATTATCAATGATGATATATTAAAAATAAACCTGAAAAAATTGATGTCAAACGAAACAATTGTAATTGGAAATTTACCTTATAACATTTCAACTCAAATACTAATTAAATTTTTAAAATTAAATCCTTGGCCACCCAAATTCATCAAAATGATATTTATGTTTCAAAAGGAAGTAGGAGAAAAAATAATTGCTAATTTTGGAAGCAAAGAATATTCAAGATTATCAATTATAACAAAATCTAGATTTAAAATATTAAACTATTTTTATGTTTCTAAGAATTGTTTTATTCCAAAACCAAAAGTAGACTCAATTGTTATAGAATTTGAACCTATAGTTAGGAAAGATTTGAATTTTAAATCAATTGAGTCTTTAGAATATATAACCAATGTTTTTTTTTCAAACAGAAGAAAAATGATAAATAAAACTTTTAAAAAACTCAAAATTTATAATGACAAGTTTTTGCAAAATAATAGTATAGACTTAGCTTTAAGACCTGAAAAATTGAGTGAAAATTTATATTATAAAATTACTGAATATTATGAAAAAAGAACTAAATAAAAGACATTTTTTCTTTTTTATGACCTTCAATTATTTTTTCTATTTGACTAAAACAGCTTTCTAAATCATTATTTATTACAACATAGTCATAATCAAACCAATGCAACACATCATTTTCAAACTGTTTTAATCTTTTTTCTACTGTTTGATTATTGTCTTGATTTCTATTAATTAGCCTTTTTTTAAGTTCTTTTTTATTGGGTGGTAAAATAAATATTTTTATCAAATTTAACTCTTTATACTTTGAAAGTTGTTTAGTGCCTTGCCAGTCTATATCAAATATAACATCATAATTTTCTTCATGAAGTTTATTAACTGAATTTTTTGATGTTCCATAATAATTATCAAAAATTTTAGCATGTTCATAAAAATTATTTTTTTTGATTAATTTCTCAAATTCATTGTTACTTACAAAATGATAATCAACACCATCTATTTCGTTTGGTCTAGGTTTTCTAGTTGTATGAGATATTGAAATTTTTATGTTTGGGTACTTTTGACTTATTTTTTTTGTGATTGTGGTTTTGCCAGCACCTGAAGGTGAAGACAGTACGATATTAAAACCCAAAACTAATCCTTTTTTGATCTATTGAGCAGATTTACTCTCAATAAATTTTATTGCATCACCTACTGTTAATATTTTTTCTGCCTCACTATCAGAGATTTCTGAACCAAACTCTTCTTCAAAGGCCATCACTAATTCTACAGTATCTAAACTGTCAGCGCCAAGGTCGTCTATGAAGCTAGCCTCATCAACTACTTTTTCTTCCTCTACACCTAGATGATCAGCAACTATTTTTTTTACTTTTGAACCAATTTCTTTCGACATGAATTTTCCTTATTTTTGTTATTTTAATCTTACTAAGATTATTAATATCAATTGTCAAGCCATATACATTCCACCGTTCACATGAATAGTTTCCCCAGTTATATAAGCTGCTTCATCTGAACTTAAAAAAGCTACACAATTAGACACATCATCCCCAGAACCCATTTTGCC
>CACMTV010000015.1 GCA_902616675.1 uncultured Pelagibacteraceae bacterium
TTTTTTAATTCTTTATCAGTTCTGTAACCAAGGTGAGTATCATCATTGGGGCCGCAATGCTCCAGGTATCTATATGTTTCAATCTCAATAAAATGTGGATAAGGATTTTTCCTTACTTTATGAAAAATATTTTTAAATTTTAAATAAAGTTTGTAGGGATTATCTTGATTAAATTTATTTGATTTAGCTCCTATAGCTTCAGCTAATTTAAAAAGCTTTCTGTCTTGAGGTTGTCTATCTTTTATATGTGTGTAAACAGAATAAAAATTATTTTCACACACAAATACCACTGGAAGTTTTTTAATGACACAGAAATTTAATGACTCGTAAAAAACACCTCCTTCTAATGCAGCATCTCCAATATAGATACAAACAAGATTTTTTTGTTTATTTATTTTCAAAGAATAAGCTAGTCCTACACCAACTGGTATAGAGTTTGAAACAATCGCAGTACTTCCATAAAAATTATTTTTTAAATCTATTAGATGCATTGAGCCGCCAATACCTTTACTGCATCCTTCTTCATAGCCATGAAGCTCAGCAAATAATTTTTTTGCACTACCTCCCTTTGCTAAATAATGAGCGTGAGAACGATGATAACTAATGGCAATATCTTTTTTATTTAATGCTAAACCACTTGCCGATGCTACAGACTCTTGTCCAATAGATAAATGAGTTGGGCATCTCATCAAATAATCTTTATAATTTGATGAAATTTTTTCTTCTACATATCTAATCTTTTTCTGTAAACCATAAACTTTTTTATAAATTTCTTTATTCATTAAGGTTTAAACCAATAGTAATCACCTGTGTATCCTGTTTCCAAAAAAAGTTCTTTCCATTTTTCAGTGTGTAGAATTGTTTTAGCTGTTAAATTCCATGCGTACATTAATTCTTTCTCCGTATCGTTAGAAAAAGCATCAACTGTTATAAACTTATGTTTTTTTGATACTCTCTCAATTTCTTGTAAAGATTTTTTACATTCATCAAAATCTAAATTATGAATTGTTGTGATAGAAATGACTAGATCAAAAGAATTGTCTTCATAATTTAAATTTTTAGCATCTCCCACTTTTAGGAACTTTTTGACTTCCGATTTACCGTTATCTATAGCGTATTGAGAGATATCGATGCCTTCGATAATAAATTTTGGATTAGCTTTAATAAAATCAAATAACATAAAACCTTTACCACATCCAATATCAAGAATCTTGTCTCCATCTTTTAAATTATAATATTTAATAAAATCAGGAATTACATTTGTCCAAAATTTTTCATTGTAGTAATACCCTCCATATCCATTTTTTCGATCTCCATCAAAAAAATCTTTTCCAAATTTTCTTGCTAAATTTTGCTGATCTATCGTTTTAGACTCACCTCTTTTTGAAACATCCCTTTTTGATTTTGGGTATTTAGATAATAAGTCAATTTCTTTACCAATTTTATTTAACATCTAACTCTTTCATTTTTTTTAAGTTAAAATTTTGTGTTCCAAACTTACTTTTTTTATTCTTTTTAAAATATTCAATTAATTCATCTATAGCATTATCTACTGTGAAAAGAGGCTTAAACCCTGTTTTAATAAGTCTCGATGAGTCCTGTCTGTAAGATCTAATATCAATACTTTTATTGATTATGAGTTTTGCGCCTGTCTTACTTTGAATTTTTTTCGCGATTTTTAAAATACTGTAATTCTCAAAACCCATATTATAAATATCGTTATTAAATTTTTTTTTGGAAAATAAGAAATGATCAACGACTCTTTTTATATCTTTTAAGTTTACATTTGGTCTAACTTGTCTTCCGCCATCAACAAATATTTTCCTTTTGTAAAAAGCATCAAAAGTTAGCTTGTTTACAGTCACATCTAATCTCAATCTCTCTGATAAACCACAAACAGTTGCCGGTCTTAAGCACTTAATATCAATATTATTTTTATAACTTAAAAATACTCTCTCAGCAATCATTTTAGTTTTATTATAAACCGATATTGGATTAAGTTTTAAGTCCTCGGTTACTTTATGTTCCTTTTTTACTCCATAAACACTTCCAGAAC